>CAYZOJ010000007.1:0-25510 GCA_964480195.1 uncultured Christensenellaceae bacterium
TTGTCCATAAATACGACTTTGTTGGCGACATCGCGTGCAAATGTCATCTCGTGCGTAACCACTATCATCGTCAAACCCGTTTCCGCAAGCTCTTTCATTACGGCAAGAACTTCGCCTACCATCTCGGGATCCAATGCCGACGTGGGCTCGTCGAAAAGTATGACTTCCGGGTTCATCGCAAGCGCTCTTGCTATTGCCACACGCTGTTTTTGTCCGCCCGACAGCTGACGAGGTTTGGCGTTTACGTATGCGCTCATTCCTACAAGGTCGAGGTATTTCATCGCTATCGCTTTGGCTTCGTCCTTTTTGATTTTAAGCACTTTACGGGGTCCTATCGTGCAGTTTTGAAGAACGTTCAAATTGTTGAAAAGGTTGAACGATTGGAACACCATCGTAACCTTTTGACGATACTCGGGCGCGCTCTTGGTTCTTGTTATATCCTCTCCGTGGTAGTAGATGTTTCCGTATGAAGGAGATTCGAACAAGTTGATACAACGAAGAAGCGTAGACTTACCGCTACCGGACGATCCGATTATGCAGGTAACGTCGCCTTTTTTAACGTCGAAGTCGATGTCTTTAAGCACTTCGTGGTCGCCGAAATTCTTGCCGAGGTGGCGAATTTCTATGATGTTCTCGGCACCGTTATCAAGTATCTCGTTTTGCTCGTTTATAATCATATCGTTATTAGTCATTTCCGTGTCCTCCCTTTGCTGCTTGCTCTCTTAAAATCGACGCCGTGTCCATGTTTTGCGAACCCATGATTTTATAGTCTTTTTTGCCGTCCATCTTCTTTTCGACAAAACGCAAAATGCGAGTAATTACGAATGTGAGTATAAAGTAAATTACGGCTATTACAAGGTAACTTTCAAACAGCGCGTAGGTGTTGTAAGCGATGTCTTTGCCGTAAAAGAACAGCTCTGTAAATCCGATAACGTTAAGTACCGACGTATCTTTGATGTTGATGACGAACTCGTTGGCAACGCTCGGCATAATGTTCCTGAGCGACTGCGGTAATACGATGTTGAACATCGTTTGCGAATGAGTCATACCTATTGCCTCGGCGCCTTCAAACTGTCCTTTATCTATAGATATAATACCTCCGCGTACGATTTCTGCCATATAAGCACCGGTATTGATAGATACGATTATAAGACCCGCAAGAGTTACGTTCATCGTGTTTCCGCCGTTTATTAATGCAAAACCCCAGAAAATAACCATTGCCTGTACCATCATCGGCGTCCCGCGGAATATTTCGATATATATCGACAATATCGCATCGCCTATCTTTTTAAGCACTTTAAGTCCCTTTTGTTTGGGCTCGTCCATAGTGCGATACATTCCTATCAAAAGTCCTATTAACAAGCCTACGACCGTGCCTACGATGGCAACCAAAACGGTGTAGCCGACACCTTTAAGAATCGACAAATAATATGTTGAGATAATGTTGCCTACTCTTGTGAAAAAGTTGGAACGTTCTTCTGCGTTCGCGGCACTGTCCGTCGAGTACGCAACGGCTCTTTCCATAATTTCAAGACGCTCGTCCGCGCTTAATTGGCTGAGAACATTGTTAATGGCGTCTTTATCGGCGTATCCGTATCTCATACCGATAGCAATTTGAGTGTCTTCCGAACTTGCCTCGAATCCGGTTTCGTTATTTACGAGATGTACGTATGTAAGTTCTTCGTTTGCCGCACAATCGGCTATTGCGCCCGGCTCTTCCGCGACGTATCCGTCTATTGTCCTTGCGTTAAGTGCCGCGGTCATAAGCGGGAACGACTGCATGGGCGTTTCGCGCGTTATTCCGTATTTACCGGCTTGCTCTTCGAGTGCGGTATCGTGGAACGTTCCGTGCTGAGCTACGAGCGTGGCTCCCGAAAAGTCGCTAAGAGAGGTTGCCGTGGCGTATTGACCGTCTTTTCTTACAACTACAACAAGGTTGCTTTCGTAATAAGCGTCGGAAAAATCAATTGATTCTCTTCTTTCTGCCGTCGGACTCATACCTGCGATTACAAGGTCCAATGTCCCTGCTTGTACGCCGGGGACAAGCGAATCCCAGTCCATTTTTTGGATGACGAGTTCCTTACCTAATGCGTCTGCGATTTTCTTTGCGATAAGAATATCGTATCCGTTTGCATACCCGTCGGCGTTGGAAATCTCGACGGCTCCGTTTGCGTCCGTGGTTTGCGTGAAGTTGAACGGAATGTAATTACATTCAAGTCCGACCACGAGTTGATTGTCGCGATTGTCGCTGTCGCACGCCGTGAACACAAGCATACAACCCGCAACAACAGCCAAAACTAAAATCAGTGTGATGATTTTGCGTGTCTTTTTCATTTTGCTACGCCTCTACATTATTTCAAATCGACTTCGACGCATCGCGAATAAAAAATCCGCAATGCTAACAACATTGCGGACACCAAAATATCTCCAACGTTGATAGCGCTCCACCTTGCGGTGACAGTACAACGCATATTCTGCGTTGTCCCAAGATTGACCGTTCCAGACCGAACAAATCAAACTTTCGGCAAGCTTTCCTTTGCCACCGTGACGAAGTCTGCGTCATCGGCTTATCATAAAGCTTGCGCCTCTATCGAGATGATGGATAAAGTCTATCACAATATACCGAACAATGTCCAGCATTTTAAAGCGCTTTTCGACAAATAATTCACCGATTCTTTTATAAAATCTCCGATTCGCTCTTCCGTACACGTTTTGATTGATTAAAAAAACGTCGTATGATATAATTACAAAACATTTATCGTGCGCAGAGGCACTAACGAAAAGGACTTGTTTATGAAAAAAGAACTTACTTTGCGAAAAAAGATTCGCTACTCGCTACCCGACATATCAAAAGGTTTGTTCAACGGTATGATCGGCAATTATCTGCTTTACTTCTTCCAACCTACCGTCAAAAGCGGTTTGCCGAGTTTGTTACCTCAAAATAAACTTTTGGGGTTTTTAACCATTATGGCTCTTCTCACCGGTATAGGTAAAATCGTTGACGCATTAACCGACCCGTGGGTTGCGAATTTATCCGACCGCTGTACCCACAAGGACGGTCGCAGAGTTCCTTTTATGAAATACTCGGCTATCCCCTACGCCCTTTCGGTATTCCTTATATTTATGCCTCCTTTTGCGGAAGGCTCCGTATGGAATGCGATTTGGGTAGGCTTTTTCATCATACTCTACTACACCGCTTATACCTTCTATTTTATACCGAGAAACGCTCTTATCCCCGAAATCATTCCCGATGCGAAAGACAGAGTTTCCTATTACGGCATAAGCACCGCTTTCTTTATGGGTTCGAGCTCTTTTATGTACGCCGCAACTCTGTTTGTAGACCTCATTAAACAACTCGGAGTAAGCGCGCTTTGGTCTTGGAGAATCGTTTTTGCGGTATTCTCCGCAATCGGCTTGGTATGCGTCCTGCTCGGAGCTACCGCTATTAAAGAAAAAGATTACGTCGACGGAAGTACCAAACCCGCGGTATCGCTCATCGAGTCCGCAAAAAGTATCTTCTCCAACAAGACGTTCGTTAAATTCTTCGCGGGAGATCTTTTCAGCTACCTCTCGATGGCGTTCTTCCAAACCGCTATGCTTTACTACATCACGATGCTTCTAAACGTTCCGGAATCGCAATCGTTCCTCGTAATGCTCGTAGCAATAGTCGCGGCACTGCTCCTCTTCCCGCTTATCATTAAGTTCAGTAAAAAAATAGGTAAAAAGACTATGCTCGTTATTGCAAGCGTAATCTTTACCGTCGTGTTCGCGTTCATTTTCTTCGGCGATAAGATTGCTTCTTTGGTCCCCGGCTACGAGCTCTATTTGGGTCTTGTAATGGGTCTTATCGTCGCTTTCCCGTTCGCGGCAATCAACATCCTACCTCAATCGGTAATGTCCGACATAATCCAGAAAGACAGTATCGAAAACGGCGTCAACCGCGAAGGCTTCTTTTCCGCAACTAAAACGTTTATCGAGAAAATCGCCTATTCCATTGCTATGGTTACCGTGTCGAGCGTCCTTGCTATCGGAACGGCGGAGGGCGAATCCGTAAGTATGCTCGGCGTTAAACTTACCGGGATTTTTGCAGGCGTCCTCAGTCTTGTATCTTTAATCTTCTTTATGCTCTACGACGAAAAGAGTATATCGAAAGCCCTTGCCAAATATAAAGAGGAGAACGGCGAAATATGAAAAAATTAACTTTACAACCCGAAACGACACGTTGTTCGGTGTCGGAAGAAACTTTGAACGAGTACGTACAAAAACTCTCTCGTATGATTGCTTGCAAAACCGTGTGGACGACCGAAAACGCCAACGCGGAGCATTACGCCAATCTGTATAAAGCAATCGAAGAGATGTTCCCTACCCTCTCTTCGAAAGCGACAAGGCTGACGTTCGGAGGAGGTTGCTTCGTTTATGTCGTCAACGGCAAAAATGCCACAAAAAACATAATGCTTATGTCGCACCACGACGTAGTAGACGGCGACGACTCCTGGCATACGGATCCATTCACTCCGACGGAAAAGGACGGATATCTCTACGGAAGAGGTACGATAGACACCAAAACACCGCTGTTTGCTGAGCTCCAAGCCGTCGAAGAACTATTGCGCGACGGATACGATTTTGAGGGTATCAACCTATATATAGGTTCATCCAACAACGAAGAAGTCGGCGGTGACGGCATTGTGCTCGCGGTGGATTACTTTAAGAAAAACGGTATACGCTTCGACATCGTACTCGACGAGGGCGGAGCTATTACATCGGGTCAAATCCCGGGAATAACCGCCAAAAGCGCGATGGTCGCCGTACACGAAAAAAGCCGTCATATGTACCGTTGCTCAACCGAACTTAACACTAAGGGGCACGGCGGATTCGGCGGAGCTACCGACAGCGCGGTCGAACGCCTATCCTCGTTTATCGACGAAGTAAGCAAAAAAAGAAAACACCTCTTCAAAGGGAAATTTTATCCCGAAGTGCGCGCGACTTTCGAAAAACACGCGCCTTATATGGACTTCCCGATAAACTTGCTGTTTGCAAATATCACGGCATTCTCGCCTCTTATCAAAAAAGTTATGATGACTATCCCCGCGGCAAGCACAATGCTCTCGACGGGATTAAGTTTTACCACTCTTAAAGCGGGAGATCTCGGCGATCCGCAAATCCGCGCCAAAACCGCCGAAACGACAATGTTCTTGCGTTGCGTGCGCGAGGAAACTTTGACGTCGGAATTGGAAGAAATCGAAAAAATCGCCCGAAAGTATAATGTCAAAATCGAACTCGTCGAACGCGACTACTGTCGCCCTACCGATTTTGACGGCAACGGCTATAAGACCGTCGAAAAGGTACTAAACAAATGCTTCCCCGACGTTATAGTCGCGCCCTTCCTGCTGACAGCCGGAACCGACGCAAGACGTTTAACGGACGTTGCCGACAATATCTTGCGTTTTGCTCCGATTGACCTCAGCAAAGAACAATTCGCGACCGTTCATTCCGCAGATGAAAACATCGGTATCGAAAATATCGGTCAATGCGTTGTGTTCTATAAAGAGTTTATTAAAGCCGTTAAATAACAATACACTTTCGTTTATCCTAAGATTAAAGAGTTCGGGCTACCGAGCTCTTTTACTTTATCTTAAACTTTATAAGCAAGCATTATACCGAACGTTTTACATATAATATTCAACATGACGACTACGATTTTGTACCTGCCGAAAAACGAATTTCGCGTCGCCGACTATTGCGCGGACTCGCTCTCCGGCTCGGGGTTCGACGTGGTCAGGCATAAAAGTTTGAAATTCGATATAGTGGAAACAACCTCATCTTCGCCGTGTCTAAAAAAAATCGTCGCGCGGACAATCGGCGACGCTATTACTTTGTTTTATAAATTTGAGGTCCTCAAAACCTTGGATACGGGAGCCTTAAACGGTAGTCTGGCGCATTACGCTTTAATCGGCGCGCTACTCTCTGTAGACACGGACGACGAAAGAAAACAGATATATAACAAAATTAAAAGACTTAATAAGATTGCGCCGTCAAGTCTTTATAAGTTCCGCCTTACACCTCTTCGCGAAAGCTGGGAGGGGCTTAAAACGCTAACCGAAGTCCTTTTGAAACAAGGCTCGACAAAAGACGACTTGTATGAGCTCGCTTCCTACTTTATTTCGGGCGGAGATATCGCTCCGAAAGCGACTATTACTTCGGACAATCCTCCGACGGTCGAAATCGACGGAAGGAAAATCTCCGTTCCCGCCCTTACCGGAATCGCCGACGTCGATCTACTGTTGACTGTCGTTCGCGAACGTCCGAAAAGCATTGTTATAAGTAACAAAGAAGCGTTGTCGCCCGAACTCCTCTATGCGCTACGTGGGCTCGGAGAATCAGAAATATAGACCGCTCTTCTTGCAAACGACGTCGATACGCCTTATAATTAAAGTATGGAACTCGATAAAAAAATCTGGACAACCGAAGACATCGCGCCTTTTCAAGAAATGCTCGTCGCTTTGGGCGGTAACGAAAAACAACGTGAATTCGAACGCAGAATAGTAAATACTTCACTCCCCTGCCTTGCCGTTCCGTCTAAAGAAATCAATCGCATAGTCCGCGAAATTCACAATGGCAATTATATGTCTTTTATAGATTTGTGGATATGGGATTACCACTCCGAAACGACTGTTTTGAGCGGGCTGATTTCTAAAATAGACGACTTCGAAATTCAAAAACGATACATATACGAACTCGCGTCCCGCGCCGACAACTGGGCGACGACGGATTCGCTTAAACTTAAATTCAAAAAGAATGTCGACAAGTCCGCTTACGTCGATTTTGCCGAAACGCTTACACGCGACCCGAAAACTTTCGTCCGTAGAACCGGCTTAATCGTTCTTTTGAAACTCATTCCTTGCGAAGACCTGCTTCCGCGCATATTCGAAATCTCGGAATCGCTCGCTTTAGAAACCGAATACTACGTAAATATGGCAAACGCGTGGCTTATTTCGGAGTTATATATTAAGCACCGCGCAGAAACGATAGCGTTTTTAGAGCGCACCCGCCTTAATGCGTTTACCGTAAACAAGGCAATATCGAAGTGTCGCGACTCATATCGAGTAAATGATGAAGATAAAGCGTTTTTGCTTAAATTTAAGCGCTGATATTGATATATAGTAGAATAAAAAACCGCTCGAAATGCTTCGGGCGGTTTTATTTTGCAGTTTTTAACGAATTTAGAAGAGCTCGGATTCGGTTTCGCCGGAGCGCAAATCGAATGCAAGCGTCTTGCGTTCGCCGTTTTCGATATACTTGACGGTGATGTAATCTTTATCGGTATACTCTGCGGATATTATCATCACATTGGTCTTTTCAAACGCTTTGACGAGTATCTCGAGTTCCTTTTCGCCGTATCTGCCGACGTCGTCGCTGACGAACAAGACGTTACCGAACAAGTTGTTGATTTTGGCAAGCAATCTCTTTTGCGTATCGGTGAACGTTAAATTGAAATCGCGGAGGAAGAATACGTCGGGATCGTTGACGAACGCCCTACCGTCCAAATGACGACGGAAAATAGTGTTGCGTATCGCGTTTTGGGCGGACGGAACTTCGCGGTTCAAACGCACTCTATCGTATATCTTGCCTTTATATTTAAGGTCTACGTCGCAACTTATTCTGCAAGCGTCTACTACTCCGAACGCCGAACCGAGAGGCACACCGCAACCCAAAAAGAGCTTGTCGCCGACAAGTCCGCGTAAAAAGTCCATTGCCTCAGCCATGAGCTGTCCGCGACTCTTTCCGTAACGCGGGAACATACATTGGCTATACAGGAAATCGAGTTTGACCATATCGTAGCCCCAATCGTTTAGTATGACGTCGAAGAACTTGACGATATACGCGCGGGCTTCTTCGTTATATATGTCGAGAGTGTATGCGCCACCCCATCCGAATACGGATACGACGGGCTTACCGCTTGCATCTTTTACGAACCAATCGGGATGCTCGGCAACAAGCTTCGAATCGCGTTGGGCGTTGAGAGGAGCTATCCATATGCCGGCAAGATATCCTTGCTCGTGAATTGCGTCTGCGATGTACTTCATTCCGTTAGGGAATTTGGGATTATGTTCAAGCCAGTCGCCGACCTTTGTTTCGTATCCGTCGTCGATTTGGAATACCGATACGGAATCCTTTGCGCGACCTATTCCCTTTAAGTCCCGAAGTATGATGTTTTCGTCGATTTTTTGGAAATAATTGTACCAGCTCGTATATCCTGCCATGTGGTCAATACGCGGTTTCGGGATACCGGCACGCTCGAAATAGGTGTCGAAAACCTCGTCATACGAACCGACTGCCTTTACGACGTTAAGTAACTCGTACGGTGCGGAAACGGTTACGCCTTCGATGTCTTTGGCTATTACGAATTTGCCGTTCTGCATATCGGTACGGAATACCGTAAAGCCCGTTCTTTCGTTGACGGAGCCGTAAAGCTCGACTTCTTGTTCCCTACGGAAATACGCGTACGTGTATCCGTGGAATACGCCGGGTTTACCGCTGTAATGCTCGAAAAGATAATCCGCGGGAGTGGCGGCAAGTTCCTTGGTTACTTTGGTTATTCCGGTTATCGGCGCTAAGCCCTTTTGCCTATCGTCCTGCGTGTATTCCTCAGACGTGCTCCAAGATTGGTAGCCGTTAGCGAAAAAGCGTTCGCCGTTTTTGACATCGTGACGATATTCGAGGCTGAACGATATGAGTTCGAGTCTTTCTCTCGGGTTGAGTACCAAACGCGCGCCGTGCTCGGTATAATCGGCTTCGATATAATAGTGCTGGGTTTGATAGTCGTTTTCTTCGTAAACAACGTTGCCTACGCGATACTTTATAGAAAGCTTACTTTCTTTCATGAATCCTCCGAAGTTTGCGCTTCTCGCGCGTTATACTCTTTATATTATAATATAAACGCTAATATATTTCAACCCCTATTTTTACGTGTTTGCGCGTGCCGAGTTCTATATCGCGTCGGGACGAATAAGATACTGTATGAACCTAAAACTTAAATTCCATCCCGCCTTTTGGCTGTTTGCGCTCACCGCGGTATTGAACGGCGACTATATAGGCTTTCTCGCATCTCTCGCTTCGGTACTTTTGCACGAGTTGGCTCACGCTAAATCCGCTTATTCTCGCGGTTATATCCTCGATACGGTAACTTTGATGCCGTACGGCGCAATGCTGAAAGGTTGTGAAAACATCGGCGACAAAGACGGCGTTCCGATTGCCGTGTCCGGTCCCGTCGCCAACCTCGCCGTATGTTTATGCCTCTACGCGCTGTGGTGGGCGTTTCCGTCCGCGTATGTTTATACCAAACGCCTCTGCGACGTCAACTTTATGCTCGGCGCATTCAACGCGCTACCGCTCTACCCTCTCGACGGCGGTAGAATATTTTTGTCCCTATCGAAAAACAAAACAAGAACGCTCAAAATAATGAAGATTACGGGAATATCGTTTGCCATATGTATCTTTATCCTATACCTCGCGTCTTTCTTTTTTAAGACAAACCACACGCTCGGCGTTATGGCTACGCTCTTGTTCGTATCTGCCGTAGGCGGGACTGAAAAAGAAACTTACAAAAGACTTTCGGAAAACGCTCCCTACCTCAAAAAAACCGATTCCGTGATAGAAAAAGAAACGGTTATGGTGCATAAAGACTTGAAACTCGTTCGTCTGCTCGGTCGAATAAGGGCGGATAAAAAGACCACTTTCGAAGTCGTCGACGACAACCTGAACTCGATTAAAACCTTGACGGAAGAGGACGTAAACGCGCTCTGCGAACGCTATCCGTTACAGTGTACGATTAAAGAACTTTTATCGGTTTACGACGCTTGACAAGGCACTTGACCGTAACTTCCGTACCGCCGTCCGTCAAACGGGTTTCGATTGCCAACCGCTCGTCGTCGTACACGAAATAGCTCTTAAACAATTCGTCGAGGTCGGCACGAAATACCGCAATAAAGTCCTCGGTCGGCGCGTTTTCGGCACCTAAACTCCGTTTTAAGCGTTCATATCCCGACTTGTCCCTATTCTCGCGTCGCATATTACCTCCTGAAAAATCGACGTATGCCTTTGTAGTTTGCCATGACGTCGTATATATCGTCCGATTCGCCCGAAATCTTTTTTGCAAGCATACAAAATGCCGAAAACGCAGAGTCTTTCTTTTCCGAAACAAGCGACTCGACGTTGACTTTGTCGCTCTCGGGAACCGCACCCGCAAGAGGCAAGCGCATAAGCTCGGCAACCGTTTCCGGGGCAATCTCGAGTCCTTTGTTTATAAGGTCCCCGCGAACTCGGTTCACCACAAGCGACGTACCTCCGACGTTATACGTCGTCAACAGCCTTGCCGTTCTGTCCGCATCTTTTATCGCGTTGATGTGCGGAGTGGTTACGATAAGCGCTTCCCGCGCCGCGCATACGGCTCTGTGAAAACCGCCTTCGACACCTGCCGGTGCGTCGATTATCACATAGTCGGAGCTTAACGACGCCTCTCCTATCAATCCCGAATAGACCTCGATACCTACCCTCTTTGATCCGTATGCCTTTGCCGACGGAATGAGTTTTAGATTTTTCGCATACGGAATTTCGACAAGCGCCTGTTTGAGATTTGCTTTGCCGTCGGCGATATCTATAACGTCGTACACCACTCTGTCCTCGACACCCAACGCAACGTCGAGATTGTTAAGCCCTATGTCGGCATCCGCAAGCACCACGCGTGCGCCCGACAACGCCAGCATTACGCCGAGATTTGCAGTAACCGTCGTCTTGCCTACACCGCCCTTTCCGGATACGACAACTATTATCCTTGCCATAAAAAATCACCTCTCCACATTGTAAAATGTGTGAAGAGGCGATTAGTGACGTTTTTTGGGGTTTTAGGTCGGTTTATAGTTACAGCGAATTAACCGCGTCAAGACGCTCCATAAGCTTTTTGAGCTTTTCGCCGTTAGCAATAAGCTTGGCGCGTTCGTTTTCTATAAGCTGTTTGGGCGCCTTGTTGACGAATCCGGGATTGTTGAGCATACCTTCGCTTCTCTTGATTTCGGACTCGACTTTCTTGATCTCTTTGCTAAGACGTTCACGTTCTTTTTCGACGTCGACAAGTTCGCCGAGAGGAATGTAAACTTCCGCGTCGGGAGTTACTATCGCGTTACACTTGACGGCGATATCCTCTTTGGACGCGATGATTTTGACGTCTCCTACGTTTGCAAGTTTTTTGATGTAGTCGATGTTCTTAGTAATGTAATTCGCGTTCTCGGATACGATGTAAAGGTCGAGTTTCTTGGAAGCGGGAACTTCGGTTTCGGCGCGAATGTTACGTACCGAACGGATAATTTCTTTGACGCCCTCGAACTTTTTGTAGTCGGCAACGTAATTGAACTTCTTGTTGAACTCGGGATACTTCTCAAGCATTATCGTCTCGGAATCACCGCACTCTTCCCAAATGCGTTCGGTAATGAACGGGGTAAACGGGTGCATAAGTTTGAGGATTTGTTTGAGTACGTAATTGAGTACCGCAAGCGTTTCGAGTTTTGTCTTCTCGTCGGAGCCGTAAAGCGCGGGCTTGGTGAGCTCGATGTACCAGTCGCAGAAATCGCTCCAAATAAAGTCGTAAAGCGCGGAGTTAGCCATACCGAGCTCGTACTTCTTTAAGAACGCGTTGACGTTGCGTACCGTGCGGTTCAATTTGTAAAGTATCCATTTATCGGCAGGACTGTATCTGAAGCTACCGATTTCGGGTAAAGTCTTGCCCTCGGTGTTCATCAATACGAACCTTGACGCATTCCAGAGTTTGTTGAGGAAGTTACGTGCGGGTTCCATCTTCTCTTCGCTGAATCTGATGTCAGAGCCGGGAGCAACGCCGGTTATCAAACTGAATCTTAAAGCGTCCGCACCATACTTGTCGATAAGGAGCAAGGGATCTATGCCGTTACCCAAAGACTTACTCATCTTGCGACCTTGCGCGTCCCTTACAAGTCCGTGGAAGAGGACTTCGGGGAAAGGTATCTCGCCCATATGCTCGAGTCCCGAGAATATCATACGTGCAACCCAGAAGAAGATGATGTCGTATGCGGTAACGAGTAAGTTGGTCGGATAGAAATACTTGAGGTCTTCGGTCTTATCGGGATAGCCGAGGGTCGAGAACGGCCAGAGAGCGGAGCTGAACCAAGTATCGAGAACGTCTTCATCCTGATGAAGGTGCGTAGATCCGCACTTGGGGCAAACGGTCGGCACTTCTTTTGCTACTATTACCTCTCCGCAATCGTCGCAGTACCACGCGGGAATGCGGTGTCCCCACCAAAGCTGACGGGAAATGCACCAGTCTTTGATGTTGTTCATCCAGTTATAATAAATCTTGGAGAACCTTTCGGGGGTAAACGTAATCTTTTTATCTTTTACAGCCTTTACCGCGGGCTTCGCGAGAGGTTCCATTTTTACGAACCATTGTTTGCTGACTATGGGTTCGACGGTACTTCCGCAACGATAGCAAGTACCTACGTTGTGGGTGTACTCCTCGATTTTTTCCATATAGCCCTGCTCTTCGAGGTCGGCGACAATACGCTTGCGCGCTTCGTCTCTATCGAGTCCGACGTACGCGTAACCGTTTTCGTTGATAACGCCGGCGTCGTCCATAACTCTTATTACTTCGAGATTGTGTCTAAGTCCGACTTCAAAGTCGTTGGGGTCGTGGGCGGGGGTGATTTTAACGCAACCGGTACCGAAATCGAGTTCGACGTAATCGTCGGCAACAATCGGTATTTCTCTGTCGGTAAGCGGAAGTTTGAGCATTTTGCCTACTTTATCCTTGTAACGCGCGTCTTTGGGGTTGACCGCAACGGCGGTATCGCCGAGCATGGTTTCGGGGCGCGTTGTCGCGACGACGATGTATCCCGAACCGTCCGCGTACGGATAACGAATGTGCCAAAGGTGTCCGGCTTGCTCTTCATATTCAACTTCTGCGTCGGACAATGCGGTTTTGCAATGCGGGCACCAGTTGATTATACGGCTTCCCTGATATATAAGACCCTTTTCGTAAAGATTGACAAAAACTTCCTTAACGGCTTTGGAGCACTTATCGTCCATAGTGAACGCAAGGCGCGACCAATCGCAGGAGTCGCCGAGTCTTTTTAATTGAGTTACGATACGTCCGCCGTATTTGTCTTTCCAAGCGTAAGCACGTCTTAAAAACTCTTCTCTGCCGATTTCTTCTTTGGAAGTGCCTTCCGCTCTTAACTGTTCTACGATTTTGACTTCGGTCGCGATACTTGCGTGATCGGTTCCGGGAAGCCATAAGGTAGAATAGCCCTGCATACGCTTGTGACGAACGATGATATCTTGTATCGTTTCGTTAAGAGCGTGCCCCATATGGAGTTGTCCTGTGATGTTGGGCGGGGGAATTACTACCGTGAACGGAATCTTTTTGCTATCGACTTCGGCACGAAAATAGCCTGATTTTTCCCAATTTTCGTAAATTCTGTTCTCGAACCCTTGCGGTTCGTAATTTTTAGGAAGTTCCATATAACCTCTTTTCTCTTTCTTTATTAAATTATTTGTCGTTATTGTCGGGCTCGATTATTTCGGTTTCGACGACTTCGGCAGGCTCCTCGGAGCTCTCTAAGGACACGCCGTTCTTTTGAGCTTTTCTCTTGGCAAGTATGCCTTGTATTATGCCTATCGCTTGTCTTAAATAGTTAAAGAACGCAATATAAGTAAGCACAAGACCTATGCCGAGAACGATCCAATCGAGGTAGAATACCTTCTCAGCCCAGAACGCGTGGAAGTACGACATTATTATCGCAAGCGACAACGTGGCGGAAGCTACCTTGCCCATATAGTTGGCTTTGATATTCTTCGCGTCATTAGCCATAAATATACCGCCGACTATCATCGTTGCTTCTTTCAAAAGCAATACGACGATGAATGCCCAATGTATATAACCGACTATTACAAGCGACAATATCGTCATGCAATGCATGACTTTATCCGCAAACGGGTCGATTATTTCACCGAGCTGTGAACCTTGATTGAACTTACGTGCGATATAGCCGTCGAACAAGTCGCTACCTGCCGCTACGAGCATAATGATAAGTCCGATTATCGGGAAGCTGTACTCACCGCAAGCGATGTAAGTGTTCGTATCAATGGTACACCACATAATAAACGGAACCGCGACAAGGCGGAACAACGTCAGCATATTGGGGACCGTCCAAAAGTGTTTGAACAATTCTTTCATAAATCAAAACTCCCGACCGAAATATCGGTCGGGAATATTATACCATATCTAAGCTGTGTTTTCAATTAAATATCGAGGTTATTTATCTCTTGTCGTTGAGTATGGCGGTGTAGCGTCCGCTGTCGTCGTTGACAACAATGCTCGCGCCTCTCGCAACAGCCGTTTCGGGATCGTCTATAAGACGGACGGGAATTTTGAGATATTTGGAAAGATAATCGGTTAGTCCTCTGAGCTCCGCGCCTCCGCCTGCAATCGACAAGCCGTTTGCCGCGACGTCGGACATCTTTGAAAACGGTACCGTCGTCAAAACGCTTTCGATAAGCTCCGCTATCCTTCCGTAACACTCGGCTATCGGAGTGCGAATGGATGACGCGGATATCTCGATTGTCTTAACCCTGCCGTCAAGCATATCTTGCCCCGTTATGTCGGTTACGGACGCGTCGTTTTCATACAAACTTCCTATGCTCGCTTTGAGCTTATCGGCAGTCGAACGGGATATGCGTAAATTGTATTTGTCGAGCACGACTTCGGCAATTTTGTCGCTTATCACTTCGCCCGCTATGTTTACCGAACACGCGGTCGTTATACCTTTATTGGAAACAACCCCTATTTCGGTCGTTCCTCCGCCGAAAATCGCGACTGCGTTGTCCCCGCCGTCGAGATACGGTAAAAGCCCGAAAAGACTCTCCACAAGGGTTACGTCCTTAAATCCCGTTCTGGTAACGGCATATTCGACGTTTTCCCTTTCCGCAATGGAAAGCCCTACAGGTATGAGTACGTATAACTCTACCGGACTGAACGGATTACGCGGAATAAGCGTATCGAAATACTTTGAAAGCATAAGTCCCATAATTTCCGCGTGAACGACCGCGCCGTCCTCTACCGGGCGTATGACGGAACAGCCTTCGGGAAGCGATCGCAAAGCCAATGCATCGTTCCCCGCACATACGAGTTCCAATCCGTTCCCGCGCCTGACTACGGCTATATTGGGCTGTCTTAACAGAAGCCCCGCTCCGTATATCGAAACGTTCGACGTTCCTAAATCCAATACGTATTTACGCTTTTGCATTCTTGTACCCTATATCGTCGAGTATTTTTTTGAGAGCTTCGGTCGGAAGCCCCATTACGTTAGTAAAACTGCCGTCGAGGGAATCGACAACAACGCCGTCTTGCACAGCGTACGCGCCTGCCTTGTCAAGACAATAATGCGTGTCGAGGTACTCCTTTATTTCGTCTTCGCTCATATGTTTGAACGTAACGTAACTTCTTTCCGCGACGTGCGAGCATTTGCCTTTATGCCATACCCATAACCCGGATACGACAACGTGCGTCTTTCCCTCGAGTTCGGTAAGCATCCTCACCGCGTCCTCGTAATCAACCGGCTTACCGTAATATTTGCCGTCCTTGTACACCAAAGTGTCGCACGCTATGACGACGTCGTACCTTTCGGGCGACGGTACCGCATCGAGTTTGCGCCGAGCAATCTCGGTAACCGTTTCTTCGGGCGTTAAGCCGACGTAATCTTCGTCCGACGGATACGTTTCTACCTTAAAATCCGGCACGAGCGTTTTTAGTAACTCGTACCGGCGCGGTGATTTAGAAGCAAGTAAAACTTCCATTACAGTATTTCGAGGTTCTTTTTGAACGCGCTCTTGAACTCGGGAAGAGCGTTAAGCGCGTCTTTTATCTCCAACGTGCAGTCGCCTTGTGTTTTGGTCTTAAGTATTACGGAATCGCCCAAAACGTCGCAAGAAAGACCTACAATCGCGCCACCGCAACTTCTGTCAAAGCTCTCGGCTATGCGTACGATAACTCCGAGTTTGCGAACGGCGGCGATTTCCTCTTCGGAAAGAATATCTATGTACTTTTGCGCGTCGAGTTGATCGAGTCCGTCTTTATAGTGAAGAGCCGCGACAAGTCCTGCCATAATCAAATCCTTTTGCGGTATGCCGTAAAGGTTGCTGTTGTGTATTACATACATCGAATGCTTATGGTGGTCATAGAATTTAAGGCTCTGTCCGACGTCGTGAAGCATTGCGCCGACACGTAAAACTTTTACGTAAGACCTCGGAAGCTTGTGTATGACTTTAAGCTGTCTGAACAGTTGCATCGAGAGATCGAATACGTGCTCTGCATGCTGAATGTTCAAATCGAAATGGTGAAGCAATGTATAAATGCTGTGTCCCAAAACGTCGCTTATGGGTTTTTCCGCAATTCCCGGGCAAGCGTAACGGAACATCGCGCCTTCTCTGAGCCCGGCTCCGCCGATGACGATTTCTTCAAACGTCGTATATTGTCTTATCGCCTCTATGACTGCGAGAGCTGCGGGGAAAATATCCGCACGCGCGCTCGTAAGACCTTTGATACGCATAAGTTTTTCGGGCGCGAGAGGCTTAATCGTGTCGTAAATCGTGTTGAACTCGGTAAACGAGATGTGGTAGTTATGAGCCATATCCATAGGATATCTCTTGAGCCTACGACTGATTCTCCCGAGGTTGCGGATAGAACCGCCGACACCGATAAGTTGTGTTTCGGGATCGAGATTCTTGAGCCACGGTACCTGCTCCAAATGCTCCGTAACATAGGAAACCATTGCGTTCACGCATTCTTCGGGAGTGCCGTTCTTTGCAAATTTTTCCGAAAGAGTAACCGCGCCGAACGGTAAAGTGTCCTGTTCGAGCATTACGCGTCTGTTATAATATATCATCTTGACCGAACCGCCACCGATATCTACGATAAGTCCCTTGGGAATGTCCATAGAATTGATGACGCCTTGATATACGAAAGTCGCCTCTTCTTCTTGCGAAATCACCTGCAATCTGATACCGCATGCGCTTTGAACTTCTTCTATAAACGATTTTTGGTTCTTTGCTCTGCGGACGGCAGCCGTCGCGTATGCAAAAACTTTGGTTACCCCGTGGCTTTCGTAAAGCGTGCGGAACATACGCAGAGTCTTTATCGTCTGCGCTATGCGTAACGGACGCAAGAATCCGTCGGTTTCCATATCTTGCGCGAGTCTGACGGGCTCTTTGAGCTCGTCTACGACCATAAAGTAACCGCCGGGCATAATCTCCGCGATTACAAGTCTTGCCGAATTACTACCTAAATCAATGATTGCGATCTTTTCCATGTATGCTTTCCTTGAGTGTGTTGCGATTGCGTATCTTGCGCGAATCACGCGCGCGTTTAGTATTCCATTTACAATATACCCCAAAACGCGCTTTTCGTCAATAGGCAATTTGCTACTATTTACTTTTTATTAATCGTAATTTAAAAATTCGAATGCCGTTTATAAAAAGACCCGAGCATAAGCCCGGGTCGAAATTCCGACGTTTATTTCTTTGTAACAGTGTCGTCTACGACCTTGTGTAACTCCGAAATGCGACGTATACTCTCTATCCCGTTTATGCAATTGGCTTTTGACGTATATCCCTGCGACGCAAGTACGTTTATCGCGTTCGACGCCGTTAGACGGAAACGGAATTTGCGCTCCGCGTCACGGTATACTTCGAATGCCGAACGTCCTATCGTCGGAACGTATTTTTCGTCCTTGGTGGTATCTACGATAATTGCGGTCTTGGCTGCGTTGATAACCGCTTTTATGCCCGCTTTACAAGACGCCTTGGTGGTATATCCTTGGGAATGTCCGACGGTTTCCGAATTATGCGACTTGAAACGGAAACGGAATTTTCCGCCCGCGTCCTTATAAATCTGCACCGTTCCGGGACGACGTATGGGGGAATTGTCGAATATGTAATCCTTGTTAAAGTTGCTCTCTTTTTCCGCGGGAACGTGCTCGGGCTCGGGTTCGGGCTCTTCTTCCTCTACGGGCTCGGGTGCCGTTACCGGCGTCATCACTACCGATTCCGCGGTCGAATTGGATCTCACCGGCACTTTTGTTACGACGGCGTCCCCTGCGGGGATTTTGAAATCGTCGGCGTAAACTTCGAGCTTATCGACGTCTATCGTGCCGTCGGGATAGTCCTCTTCGGGTTCGTCATCGTAAGTAGGAAGAACCGGGTCGATGTCGATAACTGTCGTCGGCTCCTCCGTATCGACGGGCTCCGCGGTATTCTCCGCGGTTACAAGCGCGCTTTTTTTGCGCTTACTGCGACTTGCACATATCGAGATTACCAAGATAACCCCTATAAGCACAACCACTCCGGCTATCACATAATAAAGATTGTTGCCGGTTGTAAAAAACGTTGTGAGCTCGTTGACGATGTTTTCCATATTATACTCCTTTTAACCTCTACGTTCCTTCATGACGGCGCGCATGCGCTCCTCTTGGGAAAGTATGTTTTTACGGATACGTAAGCTCTTGGGTGTGACTTCGAGCATTTCGTCGGGTTCCAAAAACTCGATGCACTCTTCGAGCGAGAATTTACGCGGGGTTTCTAAGCGCAACGCTTCGTCCGAACCCGCCGCACGCATATTGGTAACGTGCTTCTTTTTGCATACGTTTACGGTGATGTCCTCTTGCTTCGGAGAGTAACCTACTACCATTCCGGCATATACCTGCGTGCCGGGATCGATAAACAAAACGCCTCTGCCTTGCGCGTTGAACAAGCCGTAAGTGCACGCTTCTCCCGTTTCAAACGCGACCAACGCACCGTACGGACGACGGGGCATTGTGCCCTTTAAGGGCTGATAACCTTCGAACACGCTGTTCATTATGCCCTCTCCGCGAGTTTGCGTCAAAAAGTCGCTTCGGTATCCCAGTAATCCGCGTTCGGGGATTACAAACTCGAGTTTTACGCGACTGTTGAACGGCGTCATATTTACGAATTCGCCTTGGCGTTTGCCCATATTTTCCATTACCGTTCCCACACAATGATCGGGTACGTCGACGAACAAACGCTCCATCGGTTCGGACATAACTCCGTCGATGAGCTTGTTGATTACCTTAGGCGTGGAAACTTGGAACTCGTAACCCTCTCTGCGCATATTCTCGATAAGTATGGAAAGGTGTATTTCGCCTCTTCCCGATACTATGAACGAGTCGGCTCTTTCGCCGTCCTCAACACGCAACGATACGTCTTTGAGAAGCTCTTTATAAAGACGTGCGCGCAAGTGGCGGGAGGTAACGTATTTGCCCTCTCTGCCCGCAAACGGACTGTCGTTTACGCTGAATACCATTTGCAAGGTAGGTTCGGATATCTTGACGAAGTTAATCGGTTCGACGTGCTCTGTTTCGCAAATCGTTTCGCCGATGGTAACGTTCTCGATACCGCTGAAACTTACGATGTCGCCGACTTTTGCGGACTCGACCGACTTACGCCCCAAACCCTCAAATTGATAAATATTGGTGATTTTGGACCTGTATACGACGTCGTTATGATAGTTGCAAACGGCAATTTCGGTATTGGGGCGCATTACACCGCGCTCGATTCTGCCTATCGCGATTCTGCCTACATAGTCGTTATAGTCTATTGCGGAAACAAGCACTTGTAAAGGCTCTTCCGCTGTTCCTTCCGGGGGATCTATGTGCGCAAGAATGGTTTCAAATAGCGGTGCGAGGTTTGTTCCGGGCTCGTCGGGCGACAACGACGCCGTTCCCGATCTTCCCGAACAATACACTATGGGGCTGTCGAGTTGCTCGTCCGTCGCGTTGAGGTCCATAAGAAGTTCGTAAATCTCTTCTACGACTTCGGCGGGACGGGCGTCGGGTTTATCTATCTTGTTTATGCAGATAATGACTTTATGGTTCATTTCGAGCGCTTTTTGGAGCACGAAACGAGTTTGAGGCATCGGTCCCTCGTATGCGTCTACGAGAAGGACTACGCCGTTAATCATTTTGAGTACGCGTTCTACTTCGCCCGAAAAGTCCGCGTGCCCGGGGGTATCGACGATGTTTATCTTTACACCCTTATACATACAGGACGTGTTTTTGGCAAGTATGGTTATTCCGCGTTCGCGCTCGAGCGGATCCGAGTCCATAACGCACGTTTCGACGACTTGATTATCTCTGAATACACCGCCTTGGCGAAGCATTCCGTCTACGAGAGTGGTCTTGCCGTGGTCAACGTGAGCTATTATCGCTATGTTTCTTAAATCGTTTCTAATCATATATTATACCGTGATTTCTACAATGATGTAACGTATTTCCGATTTATATAATTCGTTTAGTTCTCTTACCTGAGAATAGTCCTTTTCGCCGTTTATATCGACGTACAGCGCGGGTCTTGCGTATAAATGCCACACTCCGCTTATATCGCCGATGTTGAACGCGAAGCCCTCTCTTATCTGCGTCAACGAGTACGCCATGGGGTTATGCGTATCGCTTTCCGTATCCGGCGGTACAAGATCGAATTCGTAATAATTGACGGTCTTGCGTTCGCCTTTATATACGTAAGTTATCGGCTCGAACGTATCGGCGTCGATATAGTACTTGCCGTTTTCGAGTTTGACGTTGAAAGTCCTTAACGCGTCAAGTTCGAGTTCGGGAACATCGTACTCGCTCCACTCCGAAAAATCGCTTTCGCCGTTCGACGATACCGACTTAACACGGAAACGTAAAGTCCCCTTCACTCGACGCACGGTAACCGACGTCGAACCCGTGGCGACAGAGTGTATTTCTCCCGGATACAAACCGTATTCGTACTCCACTACGTACGATTCGGCTTGTTTAATGCTATCCCACTCTAAGGTAACAGTATAATCGGGTTCGGCAATGACCGCGCCTACAACGGGCGACGGTGAGGTCAAGCCCCTTGTTCCGTCGCACCCCGCAGTAACAAGACACGTCGCCGTCAAAACAATGACGACGAGTATCCTGATTACGGTTTTTGCCGTCCGACCTAAGCTCATTATTTTCTGCCTGCCTGAACCTTTTTAAGACGAGCGAATCTCGGAAGTCCGTCTTCACGCGGGAAATCGTTTACGCCTTGAATGAGGGGAAGCGCGTAATCGACGTAATCCTGAGTAAGTCCGGTGCCGTCCTCGGTTATCCACTCGAGAGGTACTTTCTTTTCGGTGTTGGCGGCAAGTTCTACGGGCATAAGTTTATAAATGCATTTGTAAGAGCCCGAAGACATATCGCGTTCGAATACTACCATCTTGTCGGTTTCGCCTTCGCAAGCCGATTTGACGGCGAATCTGCCGGCGTTGAACGCTTCTTCGATATCGTTACCGGAAGCAAGGTGCGCTGCGCAACGTTGCATTAAGCTGAACTCGATACCTCTTACCTTAACGTTGCACTCGTTGTGGATAAGGTCTGCAAGCTGTATTGCGAGTCCGCCGAGTTGGACGTGTCCGAAACCGTCTTTGGACTTTGCTTGGGACAACGTTTCGACGATAAAGTTGCCGTCCTTGTCGCGGATACCTTCGGATACGCACGCTATGCACTTACCGTTGTTTTCCGCCATAACTCTCTTGACGTCGGATACGAACTTATCGACGGAGAACGGAACTTCGGGAAGGTAAATAAGGTCTGCGCCCAAGCCCTTGTAATTGGCAAGAGCCGCCGCTGCCGTAAGCCAACCTGCGTTTCTGCCCATAATCTCGATAACGGCAACCTGTCCTTTATCGTAAACTTTGGCGTCGAGGTTGATTTCCATAAGCGTGGAAGCAACGTATTTTGCGGCACTCGAATATCCCGGGCAGTGGTCGGTACCGTAAAGGTCATTATCTATGGTCTTGGGTACGCCGATGATGTTGCAATCGTAACCGCTCTTGAGAAGGTACTTGCTGATCTTGTTGCAAGTATCCATGCTGTCGTTACCGCCGTTATAGAAGAAGTATCTGATGTTGTACTTCTTGAATACTTCGAGAATGCGCTTGTAATCGGTTTCGTCGACGTCTGCGCTTTTGAGTTTGTATCTTACCGATCCGAGGTTGGAGGACGGAGTGTGTTTGAGGAGCAAAAGCTCTTCCTTGTCCTCTTGTCCCATATCGTAGAAATCTTCTTCGAGAATTCCTTTAATTCCGTGTGCCGCGCCGTATACCGCGGTTATGTTTTTTTGTTCGAGGGCTTCGATGAATACGCCCGCCGCGCTCGAGTTGATTACCGAGGTCGGTCCGCCCGATTGTCCGAACATACATGCTCCGACTAAATTCTTCATATATATCTCCTTTGTTAAAATGAAAGTCTGCTTGCCATAGCGAGCATCTCTTTGTTGAATACCTTTTCAACCGCGAGAGCTTCGGCTATCGGCATATCTATTATTTGATTGTTTTTGGTTCCTATTACTCTGGACTCTTTGCAGTCCGAACGGAGTAGCGTTACCGCTCTATCTGCGCAACGCGACGCGAATACTCTGTCTGCCATAGACGGAGTGCCTCCGCGCTGGATGTATCCGAGTTTAACCGTTCTGACGGTTATGCCTGTACCCGCTTTGAGCTTCGAGGCGAGTTCGTCGCAAGAACATACGCCCTCCGCAAGTACGATGATATCGGATATTTTGCCTTTAATGACGTTACGACGCATTTTTGCGCATATGTCGTCAACGCTGAACGCAAGCTCGGGGACGACTATGCTTTCCGCACCGCCGGCAATACCCGCGTACAAGGCTATGTCACCGCAATGTCTGCCCATAACCTCTATGACGCAAGCACGGTCGTGCGAAGTCATCGTGTCGCGGATTTTGTTGAGCGCGTCGAGTACCGTGTTTACGGCGGTATCGAATCCCAACGTGAAATCGGTATAGCCGAGATCGTTATCTATTGTTCCCGGTATGCCCATTCCGATTATTCCGCATTTTTCCGAAAGTGCGTTAAGTCCGCGGAAAGATCCGTCTCCGCCGATAACGACAAGCCCTTCTATTCCGTATGCGTTAAGGACGTCCGCGCCCTTGCGAATGCCCTCTTCGGTCTGGAATTCGGGGCATCTTGCCGTTTTTAGTATCGTTCCTCCGCGATGAATCGTATCCGATACGGATCTCGAATCCATACGGCTTAAATTGCCTTTTATAAGACCGTCGTAACCGCGTTCGACTCCGAAGACTTCCATACCGTAGCTGTTTGCACAACGTACGACGCCTCGGATAGCCGCGTTCATTCCCGGGGCGTCTCCGCCACTGGTCAAAACTGCGATTTTTCTCATAGTATTAGTCCTCTTCGGGTTCTTCCGGCAATATGGCGTTGTGGTATACGTTTTGTACGTCGTCAAGCTCGTCGAGCATATCTATGAGCTTTTGTACGCTTTGGAGATGTCCCTCGGGATCGACCTCGTTATCGGGTATCATATCGACGTCCGCGGAAAGTACGTTGACGCCCGCCGATTTCAAACCGTCGGATACCGCGTAAACGTCGTTGGGAGCGGTGTATATCTCGTATACGTCGTCGTCCGCTACGATGTCTTCGGCACCAGCGTCGAGGGCTACCATCATAAGTTCGTCTTCGTCCATGCTCTTGTCTGCGATTACCACACCCTTTTTCTTGAACATAAAGGATACGCAACCGTTTTGTCCGAGCGCACCGCCGTATTTATCGAACAAGTGTCTGACGTCGCCCGCGGTACGGTTCTTGTTGTCGGTAAGAGTTTCGACTATAACAGCGACACCGCCTGCGCCGTAACCTTCGTAAGTGATTTCTTCGTAGTTGACTGCGCCGAGTTCACCGCTTGCCTTTTTGATGGAACGGTTGATGGTATCGTTAGGCATATTGTTTTGCTTTGCCTTGGCGATGACGTCGCGAAGTTTAGAGTTGTTGGCGGGATCCGGTCCGCCTGCCTTGACGGCGACGGCTATTTCTCTGCCTATCTTGGTGAATATACTGCCTCTTGCAGCATCGGTCTTGCCTTTCTTGATTTTAATGTTCGCCCATTTGGAATGTCCGGACATATTTAACCTCCGAATTTAATTGATTTTACCGCCGAGTTTGTCTGTAACCGCGGCGAGCGCGATTGACGCGCTTACTCCGGCGTTAAGACTTTCCATCTTACCGCCGTACATTGGAATTGCAAGTACTTTATCCGCCGTTTCGCGGAATTCTTTGGATATGCCGTGCGCTTCGCTACCGACTACTATCGCGGTTTTACCCTCGGGAACGTAATCGAAAACGTTGCTTCCGCCCATATCGAGCACAACGATTTTGTAGCCTTTTAACGCCTCGCGTGCGCCCGCGTAAGAAAGAGGAACTATATTGGTATGGAATATCCCGCCCATTGTGGACCTGACGACTTTGGGTGCGTATGCGTCTGCCGTGTTTACGGCTATAACGTCGCGTACCCCCATCGCGCACGCGGTACGTATAATCGTGCCTACGTTTCCGGCATCCGATACTCCGTCCATTACAACGACCAAATTGCCCGTTACGGGTTTGGGCTCCGGAATTCTTGCAAGAGCTATTATCCCCGCGCAAGTAACGGTATGCGACATCTTATCGAACGCGTTGTCCGCGACTATGGTCGGTTCTTTGCCGAGCTTTTGCGCGATAGGCATGAGCTCGGAAAGCCTCGATTCCTTTATATATAATTCCTTGACGGCTTCTGCCGGCATATCGCCGACTATATTTACTCCCTCTACAACGAACAACGAATCGGCGAGCCTCGCTTTTTTGTCTTCGAGGCTACGCACAAGCTTGACTTTTTCGTTGTTGACGGAAGTTATCTTTTGCATTTAAGTAACGGAGCCCTCACTAGTGAAGGCTCCCTGTTTTATTAGTTAAGTGCGGTTTTTGCCTTATCGCAAAGAGCGGTGAAAGCAGCGGAATCGTTTACGGCGATGTCCGCGAGAACTTTACGGTTGAGCTCTATGCCTGCAAGCTTGAGACCGTGCATAAGACGGGAGTAAGAGATATCGTTCATTCTTGCCGCGGCGTTGATACGTGCGATCCAAAGTCTGCGGAAATCTCTCTTTTTGAGTCTTCTGCCGACGTACGCGTATTGACCGGACTTCATTACGGCTTCGCGCGCTACGCGATAAAGTTTACTCTTAGCGCCAAAGTAACCTTTGGCTTGCTTCATTATTTTTCTCTTTTTCTTTTGTGCTGTAACTGCTCTTTTAATTCTCATTGCCGTGGCCTCCTACTACTTTTGTCCGTAAATCATATTGCTGATCGTCTTTGCCTGTGCTTGATCTATATATGCGCCTTGGCGAAGGTTTCTTTTACGTTTACGAGTTTTCTTGTTAAGAATGTGGTTCTTGTTCTGTTTGTTTCTCTTCAAAAGACCGCTTGCGGTAAATCTGAAGCGCTTTTTGCTTGCGCTATGGGTTTTTTGTTTAGGCATTATCGTATTTCTCCTTATATGGATAATTATTTTTTGTTGGTTATGGGGGCGAGCATCATCGTTACGTTACGACCTTCGAG
>CAYZOJ010000007.1:25610-37391 GCA_964480195.1 uncultured Christensenellaceae bacterium
GTGTATCCTCCTGTTTTAGCCCTTTCGGGACGTGTTCACATTAAAAAATGTGCTTCCAAAGAAAGCACATCTCACACAAGCTACGTACCATACATCGAGCAGGCACATAGATTATATCGTTGTTAACCGTTTTGCTTAACTTACGGTGAGAATCGCTTCTTCTTTTATATACGCTATTTTAATATATCGCGACGAGTATGTCAAACGATTTTTTAAGGTTTTTTTAATTCTTACTCTTTTTTCATACGTTTGCGGGGGATTGGGCTCCCCCGCGCGCGTATTTATATTAGGATATATAACAACTAATCAATTACTCTGTCTTTGACTTCTTTCGAAATTCTCTCGACAAACGCTTCGTAAGTCATTGTGCCGAGATCGCCGTCCTTACGGGAACGAACCGCGACAACGCCTGCTTCTTTTTCTTTGTCGCCGACGATGAGCATATACGGTATCTTATCGAGCTGTGCTTCTCTAATCTTATATCCGATTTTTTCGTTACGAACATCGGCTTCCGCACGCAATCCGTCAAGACGAAGTTTGTCGCGAAGGGCTTTTGCGTCTTCCGCCGTTCTGTCTGTCAAACTCAATACTCTTACCTGCTCCGGTGCCATCCATACGGGGAACGCGCCTTTGTACTTTTCGATAAGCAACGCCATGGTGCGCTCGTAGCATCCGATGGACGAACGGTGGATGATGTACGGACGGGCTTTTTCGCCGTTTTCGTCGATGTAGTACATATCGAAACGCTCCGCAAGGAACATATCGACTTGTATGGTTATAAGGGTATCTTCCTTTCCGTATACGTTCTTAATTTGGATATCGAGTTTGGGTCCGTAGAAAGCGGCTTCGTCGATACCGACGGAATATTTAAGACCGATATGGTTGAGTATGCGTTCCATTTCGCCTTCCGCATGCGCCCACTTTTCGGGATCGTTGATGTATTTTGCGGTGTTGTTGGGATCCCAACGCGAGAATCTGTACGTTACGGCGTCGTCAAGACCGGTGCTCTTTAACATATACATCGCAAGATCGAGGCTCGCGCGGAATTCTTGTTCGAGTTGAGAAGGAGTACATACGATGTGTCCTTCGGAAAGCGTAAACTGTCTTACGCGAATAAGTCCGTGCATTTCTCCGCTCGCTTCGTTACGGAAAAGCGTCGAGGTTTCGCCGTAACGGCAGGGAAGATCACGATACGATTTAA
This sequence comes from uncultured Christensenellaceae bacterium, assembly GCA_964480195.1. GTDB lineage: Bacteria > Bacillota > Clostridia > Christensenellales > DTU072 > Stercoripulliclostridium_A. Next base: position 26,812 of record CAYZOJ010000007.1, read on the forward strand.
GTCCGTTCTTGTATATCATATATTGGAACGGGCAAGTCATCGGGCGGAGCGCGAATACCTCTTTATCCTTTTCGGGGTCGCCCAAAACGAACATTCCGTCAAGATAGTGATCCCAGTGTCCGGAGATTTTATAAAGGTCGCTCTTAGCCATAAACGGGGTTTTGGTACGTACATAACCGCGACGGTCCTCTTCGTCCTCTACAAAACGAGTGAGTATTTGGAAGAGTTTTGCGCCTTTGGGCATAAGGAGCGGGAGTCCTTGTCCTATGCAATCTTCGGTCATAAATATGCCCATTTCCCTACCGATCTTGTTGTGGTCGCGGGATTTTGCCTCTTCAAGCGCTTTGAGGTGTTCTTCGAGTGCGGTCTTGTTGTTGAACGCGGTACCGTATATACGGGTGAGGACTTTGTTCTTTTCGTCTCCGCGCCAGTACGCGCCGGCTATGGAAGTAAGTTTGAATGCCTTGATGTAGCTCGTGCTCGGAACGTGAGGTCCTACGCAAAGATCCACATAGTCGCCTTGTCTGTAAAGAGTGATAACTGCGTCTTCGGGCAAATCGTTGATGAGCTCTACTTTATAAGTTTCGCCGAGTTCGGTAAAGAACGACAATGCCTTTTCGCGAGAAACGACTTCTCTTACGATGGGCAAGCTTTCTTTGACGATCTTCTTCATCTCCGCTTCGATTGCGGGAAGCGAATCCATATTGATGGGAGTGTTAAAATCGAAATCGTAATAGAATCCCGAGTCGATTGCGGGTCCTATCGCCACTCTTGCGGTGGGGTAAATGCGTTTTACCGCTTGCGCAAGAATATGCGCGCAACTGTGGCGGTATGCCTTTTTGCCTTCTTCGGTGTCGAAGTTAAGGAATTCGACTGTCGCGTCCTCTTCGATAGGCTCGTACATTCCCGTCAATTTGTCGTTGACTTTGGCTATGAGAGATTGGCGGAACAATCCGTCGGATATAGAACGCGCTATCTCCGCCGGCGTTACGCCTTGTTGAAATTCTTTTTTGTCTTCTCTGAGTGTGATTATCATATATGTCCTTCTTTTCCGCTAATGCGGGTTTCTAATCTAAATTTTCGGAAATCGCGTTTTTAATCGCGGATATCTTTTCGGCGCCTTCCGCGCAACCGTTGCCTATGTCGACCAGATAGTCGGATGCGGTTTCATATTCCGCCATATCGGCGACGCACTTCGAATACGCGCTTACGTAATAAAGCTCTTCCGTCGCGACGTACTTATGCGTCAAACGATATTCCCACTTGGTCTTGCCGTCTTCTTCCTTGACTTCGGGCGCGGGGATTTCCATACTTGCGGGGTCGTATCCCCTATCCGTAAGTTTATTCTCTATCGTTTCGCCGTCGGTTACGTTTACGACTATAATCTCTATCGCATTGTAAGCATTGCCGACCAAACCTTGATACGCCTTAAATTCGGACGCGCTCTTCTTTAACGAGCTGTTGCCGTAAAGCTTGCCCGCAACGCCACCGCTGTAAACATAGTACGAACGCTTTTCGTCCGTTTTGGAGTACTTAATGTCTTTTTCCGAAATCGGGGTTCTTGCGTAATACAACTCTCCGCAAGCATAAACGGATTCTATCTCGGTAAAGTGCGCCATTCCGACTACTCCGCCGACATAATTATCGACGTCTTCCGAAACAGTAATCTTAGAGGTATCCGCATATACGTTCTTAATAGAAGACGCGTTGGACGCGTATCCTACGGCACCGCCGACGTTATAGGATTTATACGCGTGAAGTCTGACGTCGTTCGATCCTGCGGTTAAAGCTTCTATATCCGTACGGGATTTACTTATGTCGGTTTTATCGGTAAGACCTGCGATACCGCCGATATTTATACGTTGATACGCATTAGTTTCAATCTTGTTGGAAACGACGGAAACATTCGTAACGCTTGCGCGATAAATTGCTCCGAACACGCCTCCCGCATTAACTTTTGCGCCGTATGCGGTAATCTTTCCGTTATAAGCGACGTTTTCGACGGTATGGGTTACGACGGACGTTACCGAAATATCTTCCGAACGTACCGCGCCGAAAACTCCGCCGACAAATACGTATTCCACAAGACAGCGGGGATAATTCTCAACTGTAACGTCAACCGAAGAACTTATGTCCTTTGCGGTAAGTTTACCCGTCGCGCAACCGATGACACCGCCGACATATGCGTTCATATCCTCTCTGTAAGGCTCGATGTCTACGCTACCGTCGTTTTGAACAATGGATAAACGTATATCGCCGAGAGTGGTCGTAACGCAACCGTTGACCGTAACGTTACTCAAAACGGTATCCGAATAAGCGTAACCGATAAGTCCGCCTACAAACGCGTAGTCCGACATAACGGGAACGGTAACCGTCGCTTCGACCGTCAAATCTTTGACCGTCGCGCCGTAGGTTATGCCGAACAAACCGTAAGTCGTTTCAGCCACGATACCTGAATCGGCGTCCCTATCCTCGGGTTCCGGAACGTTTATGGTATACGTAATCGTGTGCCCGTTACCGCGAAACTCTCCGCGGAAAGAATCGGTAACAGAACTTCCGAGAGGCGTCCATTCGCCCAAGTCGAGGTCCGCTTCAAGCTCGTACACCGCGTTTGTCGCTTCGTATCCGAGAGCAACGTTTTTGAGGTCTTCCGCCGTGGCGATATGTACCGTGTACGCCTTCGGCTCGGACTCGGTTTCTTTACAAGCCACGAGCGTAAGACAGAGTACCAACGCCGTTACCAACGCGAATACAACGTAAATCCTTTTTTTGCTCATTTCTTTATCTCTTTGCGAATTGTTTGTCTATGAACGCGATAACGTCCTTGTATACTTCGTCCCTATTGATCTCGTTAAGAATTTCGTGGCGACCGTCTTTGTAAATCTTGATGTCGACGTCTGTAAGTCCCTTTTCGAGATAGAATTTGTAAAGCTTGGTGGCGTTTTCGGCACGGTTGGATACGGGGTCTTCGCTACCGACCATAATGTATACGGGAAGATCTTTGGGAATGTTGTCCGCGCCCTCGCCGTACATATCTATGACGCCGTTAAAGAAACTCAAATAGAATCCTATGCTGAGAGGATATCCGCAATACTCGTCGGCTTCGTACTTGGCAACTTGCTCTTTATCTCTCGAAAGCCAAGCAAATTGTTGTCCTTGGGATTCGAACGGCTTGTTGTATGCGCCGAAACTCAATTTGTCGATAAGCTTACCCGTCTTTTCCGCTCCGCAGAACGCTTTTTGTACGGACGCTATCACTTTGGCTCCGTAAATTATCGCGCTCTTCATATACGCCGTTCCGCTCAAAACGCAAGCTTTAATCATATCGCCGTGAAGCTCCATAAAACGTTGCGAAAGGAAACTGCCGTAGCTGTGTCCGAGTAACAAAACCTCTTTGTCGTATGTGGCTTTGGCGTATTCCACTACCGTGCGCATATCGCGAATGGTGTTGTTCCAAGAATCGCCGTCCACGTATCCCTTGGCGCCGTCCGGATTGTATTTGTGTCCTCTGTGGTTTTCCGCAAGCACTACATAACCGTGCGTATTCAGGAATGTGGCAAAATCGTCATATCTCTCCGTGTGCTCCGCCATTCCGTGCGCGATTACTACGACGCCGACTTTGTTTTCGACTTCGTCCCAAACGGTAACTGTAACTTTTTTTCCGTCAAAAGTATCTAAAAGAATGTTTTTCAATGCCATTACTCCTTTTTTAGGTTTTTATATTAGTATATTCTAACACTCTTTAGAATATAATTCAATACGTTACGTAAAAAAACACCGCAAAATATTAAAATTTAAGGAGGGAAACCATGGGTACGATAGCTTTATCGGGCGGAGGAACCGCGGGACACGTCATGCCGTGCGTGGCTCTTGCGGAAGAACTTGCCAAATATTTTGACAGAATCATCTATCTCGGAGGGGACGGTATGGAGAAAAAAATCGTAACCGCCGCCGGCATTCCGTTTTACGAAACGCCTACCGTCCGCCTCGACAGATCTCACGTCCTAAACAATTTTCGCATACCCTTTACGCTGTCCTCCGCGTCTAAAGAAGCCAAAAGCATATTGCAGAGTGAAAACGTTCGCGCCGTGTTCGGTAAGGGCGGTTATGCAATGCTCCCTGCGTGTTTCGGGGCAAAATCCTTGGGTATTCCCCTCGTAATACACGAAAGCGACTACTCGATGGGACTTGCGAACAAGCTTTGCGCGGGCTTTGCAAGCCGTGTGCTGACATCTTTTCCCGAAACTCCCGGCGGTATCTTTGTCGGGAATCCCGTGCGTAAAGAAATACTGAACGGAGATAAACGTCGCGCCGTGCATAAATACGGTCTGAACGCATTAAAACCCACTGTACTCGTATTCGGCGGGTCGTCGGGTTCACTTGCGATAAACGAAGCGTTATACCCTATACTCCCCTCTCTTACGCAAAACGCAAACGTCGTCCACATCACGGGTGCGAACGACACGCGCACCGTATCCGCACGGGGATACGTCAAAATCGAATATGCCGACGATATAGCAGATCTCTATGCCGTAGCGAAAGTCGCGGTCATACGCGGAGGCGCGAACAGCCTTGCCGAAGTTACCGCTCTCGGAAAGCGTGCGATTTGCATTCCTCTTCCCAAAAGCGGTTCGAGTCGCGGAGATCAAGCCGAAAACGCGTTAAGCTACTCTAAACGCGGTCTTATCAACCTGCTCCCGCAATCGGATCTCACCCCCGACGAACTCTTAAAACGAATAGAATTCGAACTCACGTGCAAGGACCGCGAACAGCAACCTAACGACGCGAATATCAAAATAGTCGGTCATATCCTCGACGTCGCAAGCGGTCTTAGCGGTCAAGACCGATTATCATAAGCGCGTTTCCTTCTGCATATACGACGGAAAGCCCGTCGCCTTTGAGTCCGCCGATAAAAGCGGTATCCGCGTTGACGCTGAAATTTCTCGACTCCTCGGTGCCGTCGTCGCGCAAGTCCAACATAACGAGAGCGTCGCCTTTGACGTACAAAACGTTAAATCCGCCGTCGTAAGACGCGCAATCTTCAAGAGCCCTCATACCCTGCATTACGCTCGAACTCGACGCCACGTAATCGAGTTTTTCGTCTATGAGATACAGTCTGTCAGTCGACGCGTGAAGTAACAGGAATATGCGATTTTCCTTTATGAACACGTCGGCGCTTTGAGCCATTCCGACGCCTACCCTTTCGGCACTCGACAACGCAAAATCGGCGTAATACTCGGCAAGTTCGACGGCTCCGTCTTTGGATTCCGCAACGAGATATTTTTGTTTACCGTCCCGCGCTACCGGTTGCACGGCAAGAATACGCCTTTCCGGGACGCTTACTCCGCCGAGATCGCGAAGGGACGAATCGAGTTTCAAAACCGAATATCCGTTGATACCGTTAAGGAACACGGTATAGTACGCGCCGAAATCGTAAACGGCTTTTATTTCGCCCGATTGGAGCGACGCCTTGGCTTTTATAACGTTATTTTCTATTTTGCAAACCGCGTTGCTTGCCCCTCCCGTAAACAGCAAATAGCCCTTGTTCAGCGTAAAAACGGTGGCGGTATCGGCTTTTTGAAGTTCGAGTATTTCTCTCGAACCGAGGTCGAGAGATACGACATTTGCGTAAGAAACGCCACTCGAAGCGGTAATAACTACCAAGCCCTCCGAAGTCAATGCCGAATCGAGATACTCCGTCGCCGTCGCGTGCTCGAGATTTAAACCCGCGGTAAGCGTTCCGTCGCGCTCCGCTTTTATAACCGCAACCGAACGGTTTTTTACCTTAAACCCGCCGGTACTAAGCTCGTGAGTTACGATTATAAATACGCCCTCCGACGTCGTATGTACCGCGTTTAGCGTAAATCCCGACTCAAACGGCAGACTTTGTACGTATGCGTAAATAGCACTCTCTTCGGGAGGAACGGGGAATACCGACGGTTCGACGGGCTCTATCGGGTCGCTCGGCGTATCGTCGGTCGGGAGCTCGTCGACGGGGTCTTTTACGGAAGTCGTAGGGATAATCGTTTGATCCGATTTCCCGTCGCCCTCCGCGTTACCGGAGTCGGAGCCCTCCCCGAAAGATCCGGTACCGGCTATCACGGTTAAAACGGCTATCGCCGTCAACAATACTATTGCGAGAATTTTGGGTGCGTGTTTTTTCATTATACCTCTCGCCTACATTGTACACAAAACGGAGCCCCTTGCAAGGGCTCCGACAAAATCTCCGAGTTTTCGACGTTAATTGAAGCTGATGTTATAGTATTTCCGCGCCAACGCGTAGGCAACGAGTTCGGCGTAATGCGCGTCGAGATCGACGTATTCCGAAAGCTCCCTCGCCTTTGCCATAAGCCTTAAATCTATTCTTCCCGAACGTCCGCTCTGACCCTCTCCGAGCCAGTCGCCGGCACCTCTCAGTTCCAAATCGCGTTCGGCTATGCGCAGTCCGTCCGTTTCGGAAGCAAGAGTGGTAAGACGCACGACGTCGTCCCCCGACTTTGCAGTATAAAGAAAACAATACGCGTCCGAACCGTTACGACCTATTCTTCCCCTAAGTTGGTGTAACGTCGCAAGTCCGAATCTGTCCGCATCGAAAATGACCATAAGGGAAGCGTTCGGAACGTCTATTCCGACTTCGATGACCGTAGTAGATACGAGTATCTGCACTCTGCCTTCTGCAAAATCGGTAAGCGTTTTTTGCTTGTCCTGCGCCTTTTGCTTGCCGTGTAGCAGTCCGACCGACACCCTCGTGCCGTATTTGGTCAGAAGCTCCTTATACACCTTTTCGACGGCGGAACCTTCGAGTCCCTCAACGTCGTATACCTTGGGCGCGACAACGTACGCTTGCTTGCCTTTTTCGCATTCCTCGACGACGTAATCGAGCATTTCTTTGCGTTTTACGGGCGTTACGACAGCCGTTTTGACGTTATTTGCGGAATATCTCCTCTCGATATTCAATACGTCTATATCTCCGAAAACCGTCAGCCTCAACGAACGCGGTATCGGCGTTGCGGAAAGAGTGAGAGTATCGACCGCATTGCCCTTATCCGTTAAAGACGTGCGCTGAGCCACTCCGAAACGGTGTTGCTCGTCTATTATCGCAAGCGCAAGACGGGCAAATTCGGTACCCTTCGATATGACCGCGTGCGTGCCGACGACTATATCGGCTTCGCCGTTGGCAATCGCGGTTTTGATTTTCTTTTTGTCCCCGGCGGAAAGACCGCCCGTCAAAAGCACCGTTCTTATCCCGAACCTCGTAAGAAACTTCGTGAACGTGTTGTAATGCTGTACCGCGAGAATTTCGGTCGGCGCCATTATAGCGACTTGATAACCCGAAAATGCCGAAAATACGGCTGTCAACATCGCAACCGCCGTTTTACCGCTTCCGACGTCGCCTACAAGCATTGCATTGAGCGGTTTTTCGCTTAACATTGTGGAATAAATACGCTCGACGGCTTCCTTTTGCGTCGCGGTCAACGAGTACGGAAGAGAGTTTTCGACTTCCTCCACTCTCTTTCTGTTATCTTCGTAAACTAATGCCCTTTTGCTCTGTTTGCGTATAAGTTTGTACGCGGAAATGTCCCTTACCAGCGACTCGACGGCTATTCTGTCCGCACCGGCGTCCGCTTCCGCTATCGACTTAGGCATATGCGCGCATTCGACGGCGTCCGATAAGTCCATTACTCCGTCTATATGCGGAAGAACGCTTTCGGGTCTGAACTTAGATATACAATCCCTGACCATAGACGTAAACGTCGCTTGCGGAATCGCGCCCTTTAACGCGTATATCGGCTTTACACCGCGGAGTTCGCCCTCTTTAACTCCCGCAAGCTCGATTACGGGGTTGATAAATTCGACGGTATTACCGTCTTTTTTTATCTTGCCGTAACACCTGAGGCGCGCGCCGAGAGTTACCGTTTTGGCTACGTAATTTGCGTTGTACCAAACAAGTTTTACCTTGTTTTTGAAGCCTTCGACCGCTCCGCTCGCGCGGAACATCTGTAATTTACCTTTTCTGAAAGGCTTGGAAACCGAAACGACATCGGTAAGTATTACGCAAAAATCGCCGTCGTCGGCTACGTTTAAATCGGATACCGCGTCAAGATCTATATATTTTGTCGGTGAAAAAAGAGATAGATCCCGTTTGGAATCTATGCCTAAATATCGGAGTTTTTCGAGCGAAACGGGTCCGACACCCTTAACTTCAAGTAATTCGTGCTTTTGCATTATTCGACCGAAACGTAATAATAATAATGCTGTTGACCGCCTTCGAATACCAATACGTCGTGGAAAGGATACTCTTCCGAAATCCTCGCGGATAACTCGTCCGCAACGTCTTTGGTAAGTCCCGCGCCGTAATAGAGGGATATCGACGCCGTTTCGTCGTCAGCCATACGCTCTACGACTTTTAACGCGACTTCGTTTATATCGTCGCCGTTTGCGACTATGCCGTTATAAAGACCTATGACGTCGCCGTTATGGAGTTCCAATCCGTCCATTTCGGTATCGCGCACCGAACGCGTAACCTGTCCCGAACGCACCGCGCTTATGGCGTTTGTCATTGTCGCAACGTTTGTTTCCACATCCGCATCCGGATTGAAGTTTATCGCTGCCGAAATGCCTTGCGGTATATTTTTTGTAGCTATAACTACCAAATTCGACTTGGTAATCTCTTTTGCCTGTTCTGCCGCCATTACGATGTTGCCGTTGTTTGGCAAAATGTATACTGTATCGGCGTGTATGGAATCGACGAGTTTTACGATGTCGTCCACACTCGGGTTCATCGTCTGTCCGCCCTCGAGTATCTTGTCGACGCGGAGTTCTTTGAATATGGCTTTGATGCCCTCGCCGTTACATATCGCGACTAAGCCTACGGGCTTACGCATAGCTTCCCTTGCCTTTTGCAACGCGCGGTTTTGTTCGAGCATATTTTCGATTTTGGGTCTGTCGAGTTCGCCGAGTTTAAGCGCGTATCCTAAAGCTTTGTCGGGGTTATTTGTGTGAACGTGTACTTTGACTAGCGTTAGGTCGCCTACGACTATTACGCAGTCGCCTATCTCGTTGAGCTTGTCGCGGAGTTTATCTATATCCGACAACGTCGTCTTCTTGTACATATTGATGATGAAAAACTCGGTACAATATGCGAATTTGATGTCTTCGAGATTTTCGTATTCGGGGTTTTGTCCGAAGTAATCGGGCTCGGCGTTCACGGAAGTGTCTACTTTGACGGGTATCATCTCGATTCCCGCAAGGACGTTGTACATTCCGTACAGTATCGTAAGCAGTCCTTTGCCTCCCGCGTCTACTACTCCTGCCTTTTTAAGTACGGGTAGCATATTGGGGGTATCGGCAAGTACTTCTTCGCCTTTTGCGAGTATTTTTTGGAAAAACTCTAAAAAATCACTCTTTTTTGTCGAAATTTTGAGTGCGTAATCGCTTATTACGCGAATTACCGTTAAAATCGTGCCTTCTTTGGGATGGGAAACGGCGTCGTAAGCTACGTTTGCTCCGTTTTTGAGAGCTCTTGCAAACATTTTGGCTGTTACTTCGTGATCGTCCGCAAGAGATAAACTCATTCCCTTTAATATCTGACTGAGAATTACTCCGCTATTGCCTCTCGCGCCTCTTAATGCGCCTTTGGCTATCGCGGAACAGACGACGTCGACACGATTTTCGCTCTCCGACTCCATCTCCTTTACGGCGGAACTCATCGTTAAGTTCATATTGGTACCGGTATCTCCGTCCGGCACGGGAAATACGTTCAGGCTGTCTATAAGCTCGCGGTTAATCTCTAAATTGAGCGCACCGCCCCTAAACATCTCCCGTAAATTTTGTGGTTGTAAACTATTCATTTATATCCTTGGCCAACGGTACTGGCTTAATTACAATTTGACACCAACTACGTGTACGTCGACCGATTTTACCCGCATCCCCGTAAGATGCTCCAAATGGTACGTTACGCTCGACTTTAAGCTCGCGACAACCGCCTCTTTGTTTACGCCGTCTTTAAGTATGACGTAAACGTCGACGAATATACGATTATCCATCGTTACGATCTTGACGCCCTTTCCGAGAGGTTCTTTGTTGAAAAGTAGCATTATGCTGTCGCTAAGCCTTCTCGAAGCAAGCTCTACAACTCCGTAGCACTCCAATGCTACGCGGTTGACAATAACGGCGACCGCGTCGTCGCTTATGTTTATATTGCCGTATCCGTTGACTGTCGTTAGAGCCATATTCCTCCACTCGGTTACACGTATTGATGTTATAATAATATAGCAATACAAAAAAATTTGCAAGTAAATTAAGAAAATACATAAAAACTGTTGCCAAAACCGTTTGGATTTTGTATAATACGAAAGTCCGATAAAACGTAACTACGTAGGAGGTATATAATGTCAAAGGTTTGCAGTATTTGTGGAAAGGGTCAGGTAAGTGGCAATAAAGTTAGCCACAGCCATATCAGAACCAGAAGAAGTTGGGGCGCCAACGTTCACAAAGTAGACGTGGAAATCAACGGCAAAGTGCAAAATGTATACGTATGCACTCGTTGCCTTCGTACTATGAAGAAAGCTGATTAGTAT
>CAYZOJ010000008.1:0-21022 GCA_964480195.1 uncultured Christensenellaceae bacterium
ATAACTTTTAGACTTGTCTAAAAATATCACTGTTTGCAGAGCAAACAATATAACTACTTAAAAAGGATGGCAAAATATTTTTACCATCCTTTTTGCTGTATTTTAGTTTATTTATCCCCTTCCGGCAAATAGTCGTACGGGTTTGCGACTGCTCCGTTTAGATATACGCTGAAATGGACATGCGCTCCGTCGGACATTTCGCCCGTCGCCGTTGAGGATATCGCGCCGAGTTCGGTACCCGCATATACATTTTGACCTACAGCGACTTTTGCTTCCGAAAGCGACGAATATACCGTTTTTAATCCGTTGCCGTGATCTATCGTTACGCTGTTGCCGTTAAGAGCGTCGTACGATACGTCCGTAACAGTCCCTGCGTATACTGCGGTAACTACGGCTCCCTCTGCACCAGTAAAGTCGATACCGTTATGGACCTGATATTGTTTGAGCGTTGACGACCAGACGAGTGTGTCCATCGTGTAATCTTTTAAAATCGTGCCGTCCGCTATAGGCAAAGCAAACACTATGGGATTGGGCTTGACAACGGGAGTTGTCGAATTGTCGGGTTCATTATTATCGGGTTCGTCGGGTTTAACCACGGGATTGTCGTCGGAAATCGACGGCGTCTGATTGTCGTTGCCGATATCGCCTTGAATCGGGTCGGACTTGTCCTGCGTTGCAACTACCGCGACGGTGATTATCGCGCCTATCGCCAATACGCACACGCCCATTATGATGTAATACATATTCTTTTTGAAGAATGCTTTGACTTTTGTCGAGTCTATTTTGCGTTTCATGCTAACCTCCGCTTGATTGTTACACCGATTATTAACGCAAAACTCAACCTTTATACACTCGTTTGAAAAAAATTACCGCCCTTTTCGGACGGCTTATAAGTTTATCTATATCATATTGATTTTGCCATCTCTCCGTTACTCGCGTTTTGGAACATTATCCAATATCCCTCGCCGGGCGTTCCCGGAATAGGCAAAAAATCACATAGTTCTTCAGCTTCCTTTGGCGGTCTTATGCCCTCGACACCCGGCACTCCGTATGCAAGGAATGTTACTTCTCCCTCTTCCGACAATATCCCCACAACGTAATACTCGTCCCTATCATAATAAACGCGCACCCATTTGGACTCGGGTATGAGTTTTTCAAGCTCTTCCTCTCGCGGGTTTTCCGTCATTATATCGTTCAAGCGCGAACGTATGTTTTTATAAAAATTATCGCCTTTGTTTACGTAAAAAGGCGGTAATCCGTCTTGCGTGCCGTCCGAAACGACGTCTTCCTCTATTACGGTTTGGCTCGTTGTATCCTCGCTTACAGAGCTTACCGGAGCGTCTTTAACGTCCTCGGGGGCTTCCGTATTCGTCGAGATCACGGTATCGCGCGCTTTATCTTCGTCTTTATTTTGAGGTATCGTCTTTTCCTCTTGTTCAAAAACGCGTGTGTCTTCCTTGCGCCTATCCTCCGCCGTCTTGATGACCGCTGAAACGTTGACCGCCTCTTTTCGACCGCCCTCTGCAAACTTATTACCGCTTTCATCAATAATTACTATTCCGACTTCGTCCGCGGGCATTAGCGATAAATTCGGTTTGCTTTCCGTGCGCGCCGATACTATTTCTTCGGTATAAAGAGTGCCCGACGTCGTTTTGATACCCATCGTCAGAGTCCCGCGCGGTGTTACGTTCAAAACGGTCTTTACGCCCACTTCGGAGCCGACTCTCACAAGAGTTACGTATCCGACGGTCGCCCCGCTATCTTTCAATACTATCGTCTTTTTTATAAGCATAAAAAATCTCCCTCGATATTATATGAGGGAGATGTGAGTAAATTTACTAATCTTTCAAGTCGAAAATAGCATCCGACAATATTACGTAATCTTTTAGGGCAAGCGCCTCACCGCGAACCGACGGGCTGTAACCCGAATCCGAAAGTAACTTTTTGAAGTCCTCTTTGGGTATGCCGAGGCTGACCTCTACGTTGTTTGCAAGAGTCTTCCTACGCATTCCGAATCCCGCTTTTATGAGCTTGACCAGAAGTTCGAAATCTTTTACGGCGACCTTGTTTTTATCTATATCTATGCGAACGACTGCGGAATCGACCTTGGGAACGGGATGGAATAAACGCCTGTCTACAATGCGCGTAACGCTCGCGTTTCCCCTAAGTTCGACTGCAAGCGTAATTGCACCGTATTGCTCGGTATCGGGTTCCGCAACAAGCCTTTCGGCAACCTCTTTCTGCACCATCAGCGTCAGCGACTCGACGGGAAGAGTGCTTTCGAGAAAGCGCATAATGAGCGGTGTCGTAACGTAATAAGGTATGTTCGCAACCACCTTAAACGGCTTGCCTTCAGTAATTTCCGAGATGCGCTCGTCGGATAGTTTAAGGACGTCCTCGAAGTTTACGCTTACGTTATTTAGCCCCGAAAGAGTTTCTTTGAGAACGGGCTTTAACGCTTCGTCTACGTCAAAAGTGTAAACCTTGGCGCATACGTTTGCAAGCGCCGTCGTCAACGTACCGGCTCCCGTACCTATCTCGACGACGATATCGTCGCTCGTTACACCCGCGTCGCGAACTATCGCACGTAAAAGCGAACCTTCCGTAAGAAAGTTTTGTCCGAGGTTCTTTTTGAACACGAAACCGTGTTTTTTGAGAATTTCTTTAATTTCCATTATTTTCAATAGACGTGCGGAATAATTTTTGTTTTCCGCCACATACTGTTTGCGTACAAAAGATAAAACATCGAAGTACAAAAGAGGAATTAACCGCTCGAAAGAGCGGTTAACCTTTTTACGGAATGTACTCTCTGACTCTGAGCTCGACTCCAGCTTCTTCCGCAATAAGACGTGCTTTTTCGATTTTTTCCGCGCCTATGACGTCAACAACCGAGAAAATAACTCTTTCAACGTGCTTTTTGCATTCTCTCGCAAAATCAATAAGCGCGTCGAAGGCTCTTTCACCGAACTCGCTATGGCATAAGTTTTGGTAAGCTTGTGCGTCTGTTTCGTTTAACGAAACGTTTACGATGTCGATATGTCCCTCGAACATCGCGGGAACGTCGCAATCGTTGATGAGGCTCCCCTGTCCGTTGGTGTTTATGCGAGTCTTTTTGCCGTGTGCGTGCACGTAATCGGCAACTTCCAGCATAACTTCCATTCTGTACGTGGGTTCGCCGTAACCGCAAAAGACTACTTCGTCGCGCGACGCAAGGTCCTTGTCCTTAAACGATTCGATGACCTCTTGCGCGGTAGGCTCTTTATCGAGCCAAAGCGAATAATCGCCGTACGCGTCTGTGTTCCTTACGCAAAACTCGCAAGCGTTGGAACAACGATTTGTAAGGTTTACGTAGATTTTATTGTCTATAACGTAACTAAATGTGTTCATATAAGTTAAATAACTCCTCGGCGTTTTTTGTGGTTATGCTTTCTATATCGTCGTTCGGGAACCACTCCGAAATTTTATCTTTTACAAGTCCGACGAACTTCGGATAGTTGGTTTTACCGCGATACGGGACGGGCGTCAAATACGGGCAATCGGTTTCAAGTAACATTCTTTCAAGCGGTGTTGCTTTGACGACGTCTGCTTTTCCGAAATTTTTGAAAGTCGTTACTCCGCCGTACGAAACGTAAAGTCCGAGGTTCAAAACCTCTCTTAAAGTTTCTTTACTACCCGCGTAACTGTGCATTACTCCGCCGTGTCGCAAGTATTGCTTATTGGCTTTTAGGATATCCAAAGCCGTTCCGTAGGCGTCCCGAACGTGCAAAACTACAGGCAGTCCTACCGCGTCGGCAAGTTCGAGTTGTTCGATAAAAACCTTCTTTTGAACGTCCCTGTCGCTAAGGTCATAGTAGAAGTCAAGACCGATTTCTCCTACCGCGACGACTTTTGAATCTCTCGATAGTTTTTCAAAAAGAAGATAGTCGTCCTCTGTTGCGGTTTTACTGTCGTGCGGATGTATTCCGACTGTTGCGTAAAAGCCCGAAAACTTATGAGCAAGGTCGACAGCACGTTCGGACGACGGACGGTCGTATCCCGCGTTTATTATGGCTTTAAGGTTATCGGCTTGCATGTCGGACGCGATGCCGGAAGCCTCCGGCATCAGTCTTTCATCGTTAACGTGGGCGTGAGAATCTATTAGCATTACGATATTTTGCTACCGCTCGGCATTACGGTTTCGGGCGCCAAAAGAACGACGTGCCCTTCTTTATCCTCTGCGCAAAGGAGCATACCTTCGGATACAACTCCGCAAAGTTTGGCGGGGGCAAGGTTGCAAACGACGACTACGTTTTTGCCGACCATTTGTTCGGGCGTGTAGTATTTGGCTATACCGCTGAGTATCGTACGCGTTTCTGAGCCGATTTCGACGGTAGATTTTAAGAGTTTGTTGCTCTTTGCGAGTTTTTCGCAAGCAACGATTTTACCGACTTTGAGTTCAACCTTGTCAAAATCGTCTATCGTGATTGTCGCTTTCTTTTCTTCCGCGGGTTCCTCTTTTTCGGGAGCAACGGTGGCTTTACGCGACGCGTACATCGCTTCGACCTTGGCGTTGACTTCGTCGTTTTTGAGTCTTAAGAACAGCGCTTCCGTCTTCTCCGCAACGCGAGTGCCGTCGGGGATAAGACCGAATTTATCGAGATCGTCAAAAGACCTGCTCTCGGTTCCGAATGTCGCGTAAACTTTCTTGGCGGTTTCCGGCATAGCGCATTCGAGTATCGACGTGCCGATTACGATGCTTTCCGCAAGATTGTAAAGTACCGTCGCTAAGCGATCCGATTTTTGAGGGTCCTTGGCGAGTGCCCACGGCATGGTTTCGTCGATGTATCTGTTTGCGCGTCTGAACAAGCCGAAAACTTCGCTTATCGCGTCGGCGATACGGTATTGCTCGGCTTTAGCCTTAAACTTAGAGTATACCGACGTAGCAACGGCTTTGAGCTCTTCGTCGACGGGTTCGGATACGTTTTTGTTGACGAGCACACCGCCGAAATACTTGTTTACCATATCCGCGGTTCTCTTTACGAGGTTGCCGTAAACGTTGGCAAGTTCGCCGTTATAAGTATCGGTTACGAGATCCCAGTTTATAACTCCGTCGTTGTCGAACGGCATTTGCGTGAGCAAGAAGTATCTTACTCCGTCCACTCCGTAGAACGACGCAAGGTCGTCTGCATAAATGACGTTACCTTTGGACTTACTCATCTTTCCGCCGTCTTGAAGTAGCCACGGATGTCCGAATATTTGCTTGGGCAACGGCTCACCGAGTGCCATAAGGAAGATGGGCCAGTATATCGAATGGAATCTTACGATGTCCTTGCCTATAATGTGAACGTCGGCGGGCCAATACTTTTTGTAGAGTTCGGCACTTTCGCCGTCAGCGGAATATCCGAGTCCGGTAATGTAGTTATTGAGAGCGTCGAGCCATACGTATACGACGTGTTTATCGTCAAAATCTACGGGGATACCCCACTTGAACGTCGAACGGGATACGCAAAGATCTTGAAGTCCGGGCTTTATGAAGTTGTTTACCATCTCGTTTTTGCGGGAAACGGGAACGATAAAGTCGGGGTGAGATTCGATATACTCCGCCAAGCGGTCGGCGTATTTACTCATACGGAAAAAGTAAGCTTCCTCTTCGGCAACCTTGACTTCTCTTCCGCAATCGGGGCACTTGCCGTCGACAAGTTGACTCTCCGTCCAGAAAGACTCGCACGGCGTGCAGTACCAGCCCTTATACGAGCCTTTGTAAATGTCGCCTTGCTCATAGAACTTTTTGAATATCTTTTGCACGGTTTTGACGTGATCTTCGTCGGTCGTACGGATAAATCTATCGTAGCTCGCGCCCATCAAATCCCATATGCGCTTGACTTCGGACGCAACGCCGTCGACAAACTCTTTGGGGGTCTTGCCTGCTATCGCAGCCTTTTCTTCTATCTTTTGACCGTGCTCGTCGGTGCCCGTCATAAATCTGACGTCATAACCTTCTTTACGTTTGACGCGCGCGATAAAATCCGCAAGGACTATCTCGTACGTATTGCCGATATGAGGCTTACCGGACGTGTACGCTATTGCCGTGGTGATGTAATATTTGCCTTTATTGCTCATATATACCTCTTTTATTATAATTATATATAATCTATAATAGCAAATCCGCGCCTTAAAGTAAACCGTTTGGCGTTTATATCGCGCGAATTTGGCAACAATCACCTACGTCGAGGAATAACTATGAATGGGGAAACTATAATGGTTAAACGCGGAGAAATCTATTATGCGGATTTAAGTCCGGTCGTCGGTAGCGAACAAGGCGGTATTCGCCCCGTTCTCATCGTGCAAAACGACGTCGGAAACAAGTATTCGCCGACAGTAATAGCCGCCGCAATAACATCTCAAATGAATAAAGCAAAACTACCTACTCACGTAGAACTTAACGAATCGACGGGGTTACAGAAAAACTCCGTACTGCTTCTCGAACAATTACGTACGATAGATAAAACAAGACTCGGCACTCGGGTCGGGTCTTTGAACAGAGAAACGATGTCTAAAGTTGACAGCGCATTGATGGTCAGTCTTGGTTTCTTTACTTAATTTGTTGCTTGAGATACCGATTTAGTCGATTTCCGTCCCGAGCTCTCTCATAACCGTTTTTACGATGTCGTAACCGAACCCGCGAGATGAGAGGTATCTGAAAAGTTTTTCGCGCGTTTTGTCGTCAAGCGTTTTACCGCGCATATATCTTTCCGCAAGAGCCCTTGCTGTGCGCTCTTCGTCGTCCGCGGTTATCTCTCCGACAGCCTCCTCGATATACTCGTCCGATACTCCCTTTGCCTTTAATTCCAGACGTATTCTGTATCCGCCTTTACGGGAAGACGCCGTTTCGGCAAAATTCTTTGCGTAGTCTTCGTCCGAAATGTATCCGTACTTTTTGGCAACGCTTATTGCCTCTTCGATACTCGGACGTAAAAAGCCCTTTTCTTTGAGCTTCAAACGTATTTCCTTTTCCGTACGCGCCTTGCGCGCTATCATAGTCATAACGTACGTTTTGCAGTTGGCCTTATCGTTGTCTTTTATAAACGCGTCGTACTCATCCTTACCGATTTCTCCCTTACGTAAGCCGTGCAACATCGCAACCTCTACGTTGACGCCTTTTATTTTTTCTCCGTCCACGACAATAGTCAATGTGGATTTATTGCGTTTGATTTCCTCTATAATCGGCATATTAAAACTCCGAGTACTCCTCTCTTAAAACGGCGTACCTCTTTTCTCCGCGTAAAAACTCCTCGGTTTTCTTGAGGAAAGCTTCGTCCTTTTCCGTAGGTACGACGACATAGACGTCGACGTTATCGGAATACGTCGTTTCCGACACCCTTACGCCTACCGACGCACACAATGAGCAAAAGCCTTTATACTCTCCGTAGCCTAACCTTACGGTGTAAACTTTGGAGTAAATCATCTCTATAATTGTAGCTTTGGCTACAGCTTCGGCTACTGCACGCGAATACGCCTGAACCAATCCGCCGGCGCCGAGTTTGATACCGCCGAAGTATCTTGTAACTACCGCGACGACTCCGAACAAGCCGTTTTTGGTAAGTACGCCGAGCATAGGTTGCCCGGCTGTTCCGGAAGGCTCACCGTCGTCAGAGAACTTGAAAGCGTTGCTCTCGGGAAGACCGACTATCGCGTAACAGTTGTGAGTGGCATCGGAATACTTTTTTCTGAGTTCCTGAACGCAATCGAGTCCCTCGTCGAGGGACTCGATTGGTATAAGCGTACAAATAAATTCGCTTCTGCTAATCTCGAACGATATCTCCGTTCTTTCCGATACCGTAAAGTACGAACGCATTATTCGACGGTAACTTTAACGTGTTGCTTTTTGCCTTTATGGATTACGAAACCGCTTGCAAGAAGCTCCGCGGGAACTTCTGCGTCGAATCCGACGACTTTATCGTCGTTCAAACGGATACCGCCTCCGTCGATGAGCCTCTTGGCTTCGCCTTTGCTCGACGCAAGTTTTAACGCGACGAGTACGTCCGCGACTTTTACCGTACCGCTCGGTATGGTGGCTGTGGGCATTTCGGCACCGTCGCCGAACGCGCCTTTTGCCTGAGCTTCGGCTTTGTCGGCTTCTTCTTTGCCGTGAACGATTTTGGTAACCTCGTACGCAAGTCTTGCCTTTGCGACGTTGATACGTCCGTCGAAATGTTTGACGCCGTTTTCGTCTACGGTGTAGCAAGCTCCGAGCTCTCTTACCTCACTCATCGGAAGGTAGGTGAGGAAGCCTAAGCATTTTTCGACGTCGTTATCGTCGATGTTACGCCAGTATTGGTAGAACTCGTAAGGCGACGTCTTGTTCTTGTCGAGCCAGAGCGCGCCTTTCATGGTCTTGCCCATCTTCTTGCCCTCGGATGTAAGAAGCAACGAGAACGTCATCGCAAACGCGGGAACACCCTCTTTACGACGAATGAGGTCGGCGCCCGCAAGCATATTCGACCATTGATCGTCGCCACCGCACTCGAGCAAAACTCCGTACTTTTTGTAAAGCGTCAAAAAGTCGTAAGCTTGCATAAGCATATAGTTGAATTCGAGGAAGGTAAGACCCTTTTCCATTCTCGAACGGTAGCACTCCGCCGTCAGCATACGGTTGACGGTAAAGTGTGCTCCGACTTCGCGCAAGAAATCTATATAATTCAAATTCAAGAGCCAGTCGCCGTTGTCGACCATAATCGCACCGTTCTCGCCTTCGAAAGTAAAGAACCTCGACATCTGCTCTTTGAAGCACGCAACGTTATGGGCTATCGTTTCTTTGGTCATCATACTGCGCATATCCGTTCTGCCGGACGGATCTCCGACCATTCCCGTTCCGCCTCCGAGCAACACAATGGGTTTGTGTCCGGCTCTTTGCATATGACTCATCGCCATAAGTACGAGAAAATGTCCTACGTGCAGACTGTCCGCGGTAGGATCGAATCCGACATAAAAAGGAACGCTTTGCTTGCCTAAAAGCTCATACAAATCGTCTTCGAATACGGTTTGCTTGATAAAGCCTCTTTCTCTTAGTACATCCATTACGTTTCCGTTCATAAATAACTCCTAAATGTTTGTCTAAATTCATTTAAGTTTATCATAGCTCGGCGCGCTTTGCAACCGAAAACACTTAAAACACTTAAAATGTGCGCGTTGCGCGCGTAATTACGGTCTTTTCCCTCAAAAGCTAATTGAGATCGCGGATATTTATTGCTCCCAAACGGAATTTGCGATTTACAAATGCAATAAGGTACCATATAAATATAAATCCGATGACGGCGACTCCTGTGATTATAAACAGCTTATACGGTAGTACCGTTAAAGACGAATACTTACCGATAATCGCGCCGAGCGACGGCATCAAAAGATTTATGCCGTATCCCGCAATAAGTCCGAGTAGTCCGCCTACGGTACCCGTAATCACGCCTTCGGTTGCCGAAAAACGCATAAAGTCGCTTTCGGACATACCGGCAAGTCGCATAAGACGGAACTCCGAACGCCTGTCGTAGAAAGTTACGGTCGATATGTTGAACACGCCGACGACGGCTACGAGATAAACCATTATTTTGAGCATATCGAGAAGCGTCGAAACGCCTGAAAGGTTCTTTGTGTCGGCATACGCCCATTCGTCGTAAGTAAGTACGTACGCGAATTCCGACTCGAGAGATTCGACAGCGTCGCGAAGATCTATAAACGTTTCGCCTTTGTCCGCGCCTTCCTTGACGTCGACAAGATACGTCGCGCCGTTCTTCATACGCGCTATGTGGCTGAATTTGCAATACGCGACTTCGTCCCACTCGCTCGACGTGTAGTCTATTCCGACAACCGTAAACGTATGACTTTCGGTAATATAGTCGGCGTGATTGGGAGAAACAGTAATCGTATCGCCTATTTTTTTGCCGAACAGCAAAGACATATTCTCGGATAAAACTATGGGGTTTTCAGTCTTTTGCCAACGCTCCCACGTGCCGTCGGTAAGGTCTAAGGTACAATGAACCAACGTCCACTCGGTGTCGACGCCGTAAATAGTCCACTCTTCGTCTTCGTCGTCGGGGAATAGGTAGTCGCAGGAATTGTAATATCCCGCGCCGTCTACGCCCTCAACGTTCAGCGCCGTGCCCTTAATTTTTTCGTATGTATCTGCGCTCGAACTCTTTGCAAGAACGATAACGTCGTCCGCGCTGTAACGGGAGCGGAAAGGAACAACCGCGGTTTTAACGACTCCTACGACTTCGACAATCAAAAACGAAAACGCAAGAGCCACGGCGACCAAAACGGTTACCGTACGCAATGCGCCGTTACGTTTTATCCCGAGAGTGGCGGTTTGCGCGGGACCGCCCTTGGCAATTTTTGACACAAGCTTCGATACGATTTTGACGACGTACCCGATAGCGCAATAGACCCATAACGCAATCGCGCCGACAAGCAATAACGACACTACCGCAAGGGCTATGTCGCTAAGGAACGGATACGCCGAGCCGATGCCGATAACGGCGACGGTCGAAATGATGAACATTACGGGTTTAACGGGCTTTTGGAGCTTGATTCCGTCTGACGTCAACTGCCTTACCGTCTTTTTGCTAACCGATATTACGGGTACCAAAGTGGCGCATACAGATACCGCAACCGCTATTAAATACGATACGAGGTACTTCCAAAATTCAAACGTCATAGCGTTTGTCGCGGTCGGTAAAAGGAGCTTTACCGCAAGTCCCATCATCAGTCTTCCGAGCACAAGCCCTATCGCGCCTCCGACAACGGCATACGCCGTAACTTCCGCAAGCATTATCCCCGCGACCTGCGCGGGAGTTGCTCCCGCCGACTTAAACACCACCATCTCGTTCATACGGTTACGTGCGACGATTAAGTACGACGTAAACAATATGAGTATCACCGTAGCTATTATGAATATAAGACCTACCGACAGCAGTAGCGTGTTGTTGCGTACGATTCCGATGACCTCGGATCTTTCGTTGCCCTCTCCGACGTTGACCGCGGGGAAGTGCTCCTTGAACAAATCAACGTACTTATCGTAAAGAGCGGAGTCGGTAAGATCTATGTAAACCGCGCTGACCTGTCCTTGATTTCCGACGGAAGTAAAGTCGGTAAGGACGTTCATATCGCTTTGAGAGGCAAAAATCCCCTCGTTGGTTACGACGCATTTTACGAGCATCGTCGCATACATTTGGTACGTCGGAAGATAAACCTCGACAAGATCTCCGGCTTTAAGTCCGGTATCTTCCGCGAACCTTTCGCCTATTATTATAGGAGAATACGCCCCCGCCTCTTCGAAACGAACGTCGGGATCCTTTGTGTCCGCCGTAAACAAATCGGTATAATGCAAGGTGTGCGAGCTTAGGTATTCGTCTAAATCGGTTGCCTCGAGCAGAATGGTTTTGGAGTCGGTTGCGGTTTTGAGAATCGTGCCCGTCTTTGCAAAATAGTTTACCGATTCGATTTCGTCTGCGTCTTGCAATGCTAAAAGTCGTTCGACCCTCGCACGGCTGAAATATTCCGTTGCCGCCATATTTTCGCCGACGAGAATATCGGCGCCCTGCGCTACTCTGTCGTATTCCATAA
This sequence comes from uncultured Christensenellaceae bacterium, assembly GCA_964480195.1. Taxonomy (GTDB): domain Bacteria; phylum Bacillota; class Clostridia; order Christensenellales; family DTU072; genus Stercoripulliclostridium_A. The sequence continues at coordinate 11,596 of CAYZOJ010000008.1, forward strand.
TGTTGATGTTGTAGAATACGTCGTACATGGAAAATGCCGTAAAAATCATCGCCGTAACTATCGCCACGGTGATTATTATGACGGCTGTCTGCCCTTTGTTTGAGTCGGCGCTACGGAGAATGTGGCGCAAAAACGCTTTCATTAACCTATTCTCTCCCCGCTATTTTGCCGTCTTTGATTTCTATTATTATGTTACCGTACTCGGCGTTCTCTCGTGAGTGCGTAACCTGCACGACGGCGGTACCCGTTCTACGATTGATGTCGGCAAGAAGTTCCATTATTTCCGTGCCGTTTTTGCTGTCAAGATTACCGGTAGGTTCGTCGAGGAATATTACTTCCGGCTCGCAAATAAGTCCGCGCGCTATCGCCACGCGCTGTTGTTCTCCGCCCGACATCTCGGACGGAAGCTTATGTTTGAGCGACGATATTCCGAGATACTCCATAAGCTCGTCTTTACGAGCTTTGTGCGCGTCCGAAACCCTTCCGCCGAGCATAACGGGTAAAAGCACGTTTTCTTCCGCCGTAAGGTAAGGCGCAAGGTTAAAGAATTGGAACACGAAACCTATCTTGGTTCTGCGGAGCACGGCAAGTTCTTTTTCGGACTTTAAAGTAATGTCCGCGCCGTCTATTTCGACGACTCCCGAAGTCGGCTTGTCTATTCCGCCGAGAATTGTAAGTAAAGTCGACTTTCCGGAACCGGACGCGCCGATTATGGATACGAAATCGCCTTTTTCTATTTCCAAACTAACGCCGTCGAGCACGCGACGACCGTCAAATTCTTTAACGATGTTTTTTGCATTAACAAGTGCCATATTACCTCCGTTACTCGCCCATCGCGCCGGTAATCAAACTGCTCAGAACGTTAAATCCGACGTTGACCGCGATTACGCTCAAGAGTTCTCCGCCACCTTCGGCAAGTGCGCCGTAGTCGAACGACCTAACCGCTCCGATACGTGCGTTAAGTTCGGCTTTGTCATCATCGGACAAAGCTTCGTAGTCTGTTATTTCGTCTACATCCGCGTATTTTGTCGCGATAAGCGCGACGTCTTCCCATAACTTCGTGAATTGCTCTTCGAGCTCTGCAAGCCTTTGCTCGTCATCGGTCGGCGGGTTAGAACCGAACTTTTCGGTATCGAGTTTTAAGCGCGCAACCGCTTTAACGATCTCTCTTGCGTCTACGGCAGAACCCTTTTCCACAGCGTTATCGACGCCCTTCTTTATCGCACGCGCTATTCCCGCGTAATAAATCGTAAGGTACCTTTCGTCGGGGGCACCGTCGTTCACGCCGTCCGTATAATCGGCAAGAGCTTCGAGGGTGTCGTTCCCGACCGCCGTAAACGCGGATTCCGCAAAATACAGCACGCTCTCAGTAAGCATCGACGCCGAATCGACGGCATTTTTGAGCTTCTCCACCTCGACGATTTCGGAGTCGTCGTACCCGTTAGCTTCCAAAAACTCGCGTAACTTTTCGGGACTTATCGCGGACTCTTGCCCGAGTCGTAACGCTTCGGCTATGTTCTTTGCGCCGACGGTTTCTATCACGCGTTCGATTTCGATTCCCGTTTCGTATAAAAGTTCGCCTAAAAGTCTTGCCTCGTTTTTTGTTCCGCCCTTTATGTTAAAGTTAAGATACGTGTCGTACACCGTCGACAGCGAAACGACGAGAGTTACGAAATTGCCTCTGCCGAGCGTTTCAACGGACTCTCGCGCCGTTTCGTCCGAAAACATTAAGACGGCTTCGTACATAAGGCGTGCCACTTCGTCGGTCGTGAGAGATGTGTTCTTAACTATTTGCTCGACGGCATACGCCAAATCGGCTTTACCGCTTATCGCCGTAGCAAGCTGTTCGGGAGTTGCAAACTTGGCAGTCCCCGCTTCTTCGTCCACTACCAAAATATAGGAAAGTATATCCGTTACCGCTTGGTCTGTATCGAGTCCCGCAAGATATTTGCCGAGAGCCAAAAGCTTGTCCGTCGGAATAGATGCTTTGCTGAAAAGCTCGAGCATGGGCTCCGAAAGGTATGCCGAGTTCTTTATGACGGGGTTTTCGTCTTCGAGTCCCTCGACTTGCGCAAATACCGATCTCAAAAACTTGGTTATAAGAGTTCCGACGTCTTTTTTGAACTCGGCTTCGGTTTCCGGCGAATACCTGACGGCGGAATCTGTCGTAACGTCACTCGGAGTTACGGTGCCCTCGTATTCCGTTTTCGGCGTACGACAAACGATAACCGTGCCCGCTACGAGCCCGGCAACCAGCAATATCGCCACCGTAAGCATTATATATCCGGATACGTTCTTTTTACGCGTCATACGTCGATTATACACTACGCGCGCGCATTTATCAATAAAGTTTTAGTGGATTTTAGGTGAAATAATTCGTACTGCGTCTTATAACGCACGTCCGCGCGTATTAAAGGCGGGTAAATACTTGCCATACTCGCGACATTTGTGATAACATATATCTATCAAATTATCGGAAGTGCATTATGGCAAACAGATACGATTTCAAAGCTGTCGAAAAAAAATGGCAGGATTATTGGTACGAAAACAAAGTTTTCGAAGTTAAAGAAGATCCGTCTAAACCTAAGTTTTACGGACTTATCGAGTTCCCTTATCCGAGCGGTGCGGGTCTTCACGTCGGACATATCAGAGCGTTTTCCTCGATGGAAGTCATTGCGCGTAAAAAACGCCTCGAAGGCTATAACGTCTTGTTCCCCATCGGTTACGACGCTTTCGGTCTTCCTACCGAAAACTACGCCATGCAAACCAAACAGCATCCGCGACTCGTTACCGACAACAATATTAAAAGATTCGAGGCTCAATTAAAGCAAGTCGGCTATAGCTTCGACTGGTCCCGTACGATAGACACCACCGACCCCGATTACTATAAGTGGACTCAATGGATATTCCTCGAGCTCTTCAAGCACGGTCTTGCCTATAAGTCGAATACGACAGTCAACTTCTGCCCTAAATGCAAAGTCGTTCTCGCCAACGAAGAATCTCAAGGCGGAGTTTGCGATCGTTGCGGAACGGAAGTCGTCCAAAAAGAAAAAGATGTATGGTTCTTGCGTATACGCGATTACGCCGAAAGACTCCTTACCGGTCTTGACAAGGTAAACTTCCCCGAAAGAATCAAGACCGAACAACAAAACTGGATAGGTAAATCCACCGGTGCGGAAGTCGTATTCAACGTAAAAATCGGCGAGCACTCCCACCCTCTTACCGTATACACCACCCGTCCCGATACCATTTACGGCGTAACTTTCCTTGTCGTTTCGCCCGAGCATCCGCTCCTTACAGAGCACACGGACGACCTTAAAAACGCCGAAGAAATCAAAGCGTACCAAGCGCAGGCAAAACTCAAAAAAGAGTTCGACCGCGTACAGGTCAACAAAGATAAGACGGGTATTAAAGTCGAAGGTATGGTTGCCGTAAACCCGATTACGGGTGCCGAAATCCCCGTATTTACGGCGGACTATGTTATGATGGATTACGGCACGGGCGCCATTATGGCGGTCCCCGCTCACGATAAGCGCGACTGGGATTTTGCAAAGAAATACAATCTCCCGATTATCGAAGTCATTAAGTCCGACGTCGACGTTCAGGAAGAGCCTTACTGTGCAAAAGAAGGCTCCGGCACGATGGTCAACTCCGACTTCCTTAACGGTCTCGAAGTAAAACCGGCAATCAAAAAGATGATTGCAAAAATGGAAGAACTCGGCATAGGCAAAGCCAAAACCGATTACAAGATGAAGGATTGGGCATTCAACCGTCAACGCTACTGGGGCGAGCCGATTCCTATTATAAATTGTCCTCATTGCGGACAGGTCCCCGTGCCCGAAAGCGAACTTCCGTTGATGCTTCCCGAGCTCAAAGATTTCAGCCCGACCGACGACGGCACCTCGCCTCTTTCCAAGTGCACCGAATGGGTAAATACCGTATGCCCCGTCTGCGGAGCTCCCGCAAAGCGCGAAACCGACACTATGCCTCAATGGGCAGGTTCGAGCTGGTATTATCTCCGTTACGAAAGTCCTAAGGACGGCGAACACGCCGTAAATCCCGACGCAAACAAGTATTGGGGACAGGTCGACTGGTACAACGGAGGCATGGAACACGTAACGAGGCACCTCATCTACTCGCGTTTCTGGAACCAATTCTTATACGATATCGGCGTCGTAAAAGACGAAGAGCCCTATCTCCGCAGATCCGCACAAGGTCTTATACTCGGCGCGGACGGCGAAAAGATGTCTAAGTCGCGCGGTAACGTCGTAAATCCCGATGACGTAGTAAAACAATACGGCGCGGACGTTCTCCGTCTGTTCATAATGTTTATAGGCGACTATGAAAAACCCGCTCCTTGGTCGGCAGACGGCATAAAAGGTTGCAACAGATTCACCCAACGCTACTGGAATTTGCAAGACATTTTGGACGACTCCGCCGATACTTCGGACTTGAACCTCGACGCTCTCGTCAAAAAGGTGGGCGACGACTACGAAGCGTGCAAGTTCAACACCGCTATCGCTCAAGTCATGACCGCGCTTAACGTAATTTACGCTCGCGGAAAGATAACCAAAAAGGAACTCAACACGATTTCGCTCCTCATCTACCCCGTCGCTCCGCACATCACAAGCGAAATGTACGAGATAGTAAATAACGGAGCCAAAATCAACGAAGCCAAGTTCCCCGTTTACGATCCCCAAAAACTCGTCGAAGACGAAGTGGAAATCCCTGTACAAATTATGGGTAAGCTCAAAGGCAAAATCCGCATAGCAAAGGGAGCCACTTCCGACGACGCTATGCAAAAAGTAAACGAACTCGGTTTACTCGACGGCAAAACGGTAATAAAGGTCATATACGTACAAGATAAGATTATAAATATCGTCGCAAAATAGTCCGTCAAATATCGAAATACGTTAAAACAGTTGCAAAATCTATACTAAAAGTATAGAATACCAATGGAAACAAAAATAATACTCTATGGAGGATACAATATCATGGCAAATACTGTTAGAGTTGCTATCAACGGATTCGGCAGAATCGGTCGTTTGGCTTTCAGACAAATGTTCGGCGCAGAAGGTTATGAAGTTGTCGCTATCAACGACCTCACCAGCCCCAAAATGCTCGCACATCTCTTAAAGTATGACAGCACCCAAGGCAATTACGCTAATTCCCACTCCGTTTCGAGCGAAGAAGCTGTTCTCAACGAGGACGGTTCCGTAAAAGAAAACGGCTACATCGTCGTTGACGGCAAGAAAATCACCATCTACGCTAAACCCAAAGCGAACGAACTTCCTTGGGGCGAACTCAATGTAGACGTCGTTCTCGAATGCACCGGTTTCTACACCTCTAAGGCAAAGGCACAAGCTCACATCGACGCAGGCGCTCGCAAAGTCGTTATCTCCGCTCCCGCAGGCAACGATCTTCCCACCATCGTTTACAACGTAAACCACCAAAACCTCAAGGCAGAAGATAACATCATCTCCGCCGCAAGCTGCACCACCAACTGCCTCGCTCCTATGGCTAAGGCTCTTAACGATTACGCTCCCATCAAGGCAGGTATCATGACCACCGTACACGCTTACACCGGTGACCAAATGCCCCTCGACGGACCGCAAAGAAAGGGTGACCTCCGCCGTTCCAGAGCAGCTGCCGTAAACATCGTTCCTAACAGCACCGGCGCCGCTAAAGCTATCGGTCTTGTTATTCCCGAACTCATCGGCTCCGCTCAGAGAGTTCCTACCCCTACCGGTTCGACCACTATCCTTATCGCTGTCGTAGAAGGCAACGTAACCAAGGAAGGCATCAACGAAGCTATGAAGAAGGCTGCTAACGAGTCTTTCGCTTACAACGAGGACCAAATCGTTTCTTCCGATATCATCGGTAGCACCTACGGCTCGATCTTCGACGCAACCCAAACCATGGTAATCCCTATGGGCGATTGCACTCAAGTTCAAGTAGTTTCTTGGTACGATAACGAGAACTCCTACACCAGCCAAATGGTACGTACTATCAAGTACTTCAGCGAGCTCAAATAATCGTTTACAATTATATCGAAGCCCGTCCGTAGGACGGGCTTATTTTTTTATTGCCTCGGAATGCTTGCCTTTATATTACGCGGGGAGTAAAATACGTGCTATGAGAAAATACGAAACGGACCTGACGGAAGGCTCCGTAATTAAAAAAATGTTGCTGTTCGTAATTCCGATATTCCTATCGGGAGTTCTCCAACAGCTATATAATGCGGCGGACACGATGACCATAGGTCAATTCGCGGGTTCCGATTCTCTTGCCGCGGTAGGCGCGACAACCGCTCTTACCAATCTTATACTTAATCTGTTTATGGGACTTGCGGTCGGCGCAAACGTTCTATGCGCCAAACGTTACGGCGCCCAAGATAAAGAAGGGCTTTCTCGCGCAATACATACAGCTCTTCCTCTTAGCTTTATTTGCGGAATTGTAATACTTATAGTCGGCGTTTCCGCTTGCGAATATATGCTCGAAGTTATGGGAACACCCGATGACGTCATCGACAAATCCGTCCTTTATATGCGTATATTCTTCTTGGGTGCACCGGCGTCCCTCGTCTATAACTTCGGCGCGGGAATTTTGCGCGCCGCGGGAGATACCAAACGCCCCTTGTATATTTTGATCTGCTCGGGACTCGTAAACGTCGGACTCAACCTCTTCTGCGTTATCGTGTTGAAACTCGACGTCGCGGGTGTCGCAATCGGCACAATCGTTTCGCAATTTATTTCGGCTGTAACTATTGTGATTATTTTAATGCGCTCGAAAACCGATTTCCGCTTCGACTTTAGAAAAATCGCACTCCGCAAAGCCGAACTCTTGGAAATTGCAAAAGTCGGGTTCCCCGCAGGTCTTAACGGCATTATGTTTAACATATCAAATGTCGTTTTGCAGTCGACTATAAATTCGTTTGGGAAAATAGCCATAGCCGGCAATACCGCCTCCGCAAACATCGAAGTATTCTTCTTTTTGGTGCTCTCTTCTTTTGAACAAGGCTCTGTAAGCTTTACGGGTCAGAACATAGGCGCAAAAAAATACAATCGCCTTAAACCTATAATGCTCAGCGCAATGCTAATTGCATTCATCGGTTCGGTGATAATGTCGGTTGTCGCATATCCGCTACAAAGCGAATTGCTGTCTATTTTTACAAACGATCCAGAGGTTATCGCAGTGGGGTGCGTTAAACTTACCATCGTCTGCTTTACCTATTTCACGTTTGTTCCGAACCAAGTCTGCGGAGGGTGTCTGCGCGGAATGGGCAAAAGCTTAACGCCTACGATACTGAACGCCCTATTCACCTGTGTAACGCGTATCATATGGGTTTATACGGCATTCCGCTTGAAGCCGGATCTCCAAACGTTATTTATCGCCTATCCCGTTTCTTGGGTACTTTCTTCAATCGCGATATTTATCGCATATGAAATCGCGCGTAAAAAGGTGCTTAAAAAATCAAAAGCTGAACTCGAAACTCTCCCGAAAGAACCCGACGCCGTAACTCTTTAACACAACACACAAAAGAGGCACTCGTTATCGAGTGCCTCTTTTGTTATAGACATTCACTTAGCAAAAAAGTATTGCGGGAGAATATATTCGAGCATCTTCTTTGCGGTAAATCTTGCCTTTACATAATCGGGAGCCTTGTTCTCAAACCACTCCAAACGCGCTTGGTCGTATTCGAAAATATTGTAATACCCGTTTTCATAGTCTTTTAAATACACTTCATATTCCTCAAGCTCCTCTTGCTCGATTTCATCTATATCCGCATCCGCTATTATTCTAAAAACATACTCTATCGAACTACTACCGAGCCATTCGCCCCAATATTGCCATAAGAGCGGAATGCGAATAAAATAAACGGCATTGTTGTATTCCCATCGCGCTTCCACTTGTACGCATCCGTACGACGTATAAGATTTCTCATCAACCACTTTCTCTCCGCTATTGAGGTAAACAAAGTTTAATTCGCGCCCATAGGGCGCATCACGAAAATCAACGACATCGAACATAACGCTAATGCCGTCAACCGTTATTTCGCAAGGGTATTGGAAATTGGATTTTAACATCTTGCTTTCGTAAGTACTAAGCCTTGATTCGTGTTCCACATCCGCATAACACACCTTGTATTCTATTACCATATCTTGTGTGGACGAACCGTCATCGGCTTTTTCAAGCGTAACCAAATCCGCTTCCCAACCCGAATAATCTTCCGCCGTCAAACCGTATTTTTCGGGATAATCGAAAATCCAATCCGTCAAAATGAAAACATCGACTTGATCGTAAATCTTCTCGTTTGTACGTAATCGATGCCGAGGATTACGCATGCGCGTATAATAACTATATTTGCTAACGTTATTATAATAAAAATTACTCCGGGAAGAATCACTTACAAGCGCATATTCTCCCAAATCTGGCATAATCGGTTCGAATCCGTCTACACAATAATTTTGAACGTTATCGAACGCGACGCCCCATATATCCTGACCTTGATTATGCATGGAAGGACCGTCTTGCTCATCTTTGTTACTGCCGTTATCACAACCAACAAGCCCGAACACCGCCGTCAATATTAATATCGTCAATACTGCTATGGAAACTATCTTTCTCATTATACATTCCTCATTATATAGTTCATACTTTTCTTTATTTTACCATATGTCGAGAATTGTGTCAATAGTGGCTACATTAAACAAAAGACAGCGCGTAAGCACTGTCTTTTGTTTGTGGGATTGAGAAATGGTATGATTGCTTTTTATTGGTTTTGGGCGCCTAAACGTGCGTCTTTGAGGTTTTGAAGTCTGGTTTGCGCTTCGTTCTTGGCGGTTTCCAATGCGGTGTCGAATGCGGATTTGGCAGAGTCGAGTCCTGCAAGATTTCTCTCTTGTATCTCGGCAATCTCTTGGAGATCTGCGTCCGTAAGATTCGATTGAATTTTGATGTGATACTCGTCCGCTTTGACTTGGAGCTGTGATGCACAATCTCGGAGTTCGTCTGCGGTAATTGCTCCGTCATCGAGTATGAGTTTTATCTGGTCCGCCACCTTATTATACGTGACAAGGCAACTTTCTATCATTTCCGTCGCACCGGGGATTCCGGCTATCGCTACTTTAATCGTTTCAACCGCGTCTTCGGCGTATTTGATGTAGCCTTCAATTTGTTCGGTGTATTCTGCTTTGGCTTCGTTAATTACGCCAACAACATAACTCTTGGATTCTTCAAGAGTGGCTTCGACTTCTGCTTTAACCGCCGTAAAGTCGCCGTATACGGAAGTGTTCTTTACCATTTTGTCGATGTAGGCTTCGACGCTTGCAATGGTTACTTCGCCGTCCGCGTTTTTGAGCTTATCGACTTCGGTTTCGTCCATACCGAAAGACTCTAAAATTGCGGATACTCTGGCTTCGTCAAG
>CAYZOJ010000008.1:21122-36741 GCA_964480195.1 uncultured Christensenellaceae bacterium
CGGTTTCGTCCATACCGAAAGACTCTAAAATTGCGGATACTCTGGCTTCGTCAAGGGGATAATTGCGTTCGGCTTCGATATAATCGAATACGTTTGCAATAAGGTTAAATCCGCTTGCCGTGAGTGAATACATATAGTATACACAGTTGTCACAAACCATCGAATAATTAGTAAGTAATTGTAAGGGATTAGAAATTACGTCCTTGGTGTAAAATTCGAGATATGCGCTTTCTTTTGCGATTTCTTGAGCCCATTCGTAAGCCTCGTTGGCTTTGGCGACGGCTTCTTTATAAGCGTCGGTCGCGTAGGCTTCGATCTTGGAGTGAGCGTCGTTTACCATTGCGATAAGCGCGGAGTCGTCGAGTTCGACGGCGGCTTCAACGGTAATTGTGCCGTCTTCGGTTGCGGATGCGACGAGCTTGAACTTAGCTATGTCGAGAGCCTGAATTGCGGGGTTATCGGGGTACTCTGCTTTGAGCTCTTCGAGCTTTTTGAGATCGGAGTACGCGCCTTCGGCGGTCGTGGTAACGTTAAGTCCCAAGTTCTTGGCGGTTGCCGTAATCTTTGCGTTTACCTTTCCGGTAAGGTCGGTGCCGGTCGCTTCTTTTTCGGAAGATACGGATACGTCTACGGTCTTATTGTCTTCGGAAAGATACCCCATCTCTACTGCAAGACTGATTATCTTGTCAATCGCGGTTTCGACGTCCTCGCCTACTATGCCCGTTTCGTTATAGAGGAGAACCATGCCGTCCTCGTTCGAGCCGTATACGCTGGCAACTTTGTTTTCGCCGTCAACGATAATTTCGATAGACGGGTTGATGTCGAGCGTTACAAACGACATTCCTTGGTCTTCTTTTTGGTTTTTATCGTCATTGTTCGGGGTAGTGTTACACGCGACAAGTCCTAATGATATCGCGCATACGCAGGTTACGCACAGTATCGTAAGTAAAATTTTCTTTGCTTTCATATATGCCTCCTGTGGAAGTTTTCGTTTATTAAACACGCGGGGTACGCGTTTTGTTGCATAAGTTTTATTTATTTTTTTGGGAGTTCCAATATTCTAAGAGAGAACCGTACGTTTCGAGGATACGATCATATTCTTCGGCGTACTCGTCGGACGTAAGCGCGTTTCTTTCCGCATTATACGCTTCGGCGTTTTCGGCAATACGTTCGGTGAGTTCCATATTTATGAGTTTACCTACTTTCTCAAGGTATTCTTCCGCATTCGACGGAATGTCTATTACGTCGCGAAGTTCTCCGATTTCGACGCCTAACGCTCCCGCAAATTCCGTTAGCCACTCGAGATCGCTTAGCGTTATGCCCTCTTTGGCGCGGTCGATAAAGTCAATCACGTCTTGATAGGATATGTCTTTGTATTTGTCGTAAAGCGATGTTAAGTCCGTTAAACTCAAAATGTCTTTACCGTATTTAAGATTATAGGCTTCGAGCTTAGCGTCCATCTCTTCCATAAGACCCGCCAAATCTTCGTCGAGCTCGGAATAGTCGGGATAGCGCTCTTTTATCGTCCAATAATCGTAATGTATGAATATCCCGGGGTTTTTGTAATGATTGAGTATGGTTAAGTTCTTATAGCTTATGTCTATTAAATCCAATGCGTACGAAGATATTTTTTGCGCGCCGTCGTTCAATGCCGTCAACACGCCGTCGAACGCTTTTGTGTAATCGGCAACGGCTTCTTCGTAAAGCGCGGAAAGTTCCGTAAGGTCGGTAGCGCTCGCAAGCCTTGTCGAATAGGCTTCTTCCATATTTTTTACGTAATCGACAAGCTCTTCAATATCCTTACCTACAAGCTCCGTAAGTCCCGAACGCTCCGCAAAAACATCTTTACCCACTACCTCATCGAGGACAGCGATAAACACGCCGTTGGTTTTAGCGTACTCCTCGACTGCACCTTTGACGGCGGAAACGGTTTGGTCGTCCGCACCCTCGCAAAAACTCATTCTGAGCGCGCCACCCTCGTCGGAATCTATATATCCGAGTTCGCGGGCTTTGTCTACAAAAACTTTTACGCCGTCGGCAATAGGCTTGCCTTCGATTTCGGAACGCGCTTCGGAAAGAACGACGTCGGCATCAGAATTTAGCGCGATCACACTTTGTATAAGACCCTCTTCGTCGGTTATAAAACTCGCGGAGGGATTTATCTCGACAGTCAGCATTATAGGCATTGCGGGGGTATCCGTACCTGAATCGACACCGACAAACACGACAGTCAGCACTATTGCAATTATGATAACGGCGGTAACGGGAGCCAAAATCCACCAACGCTTAGACGGAGGCAAACGCTTTTGTTCGACTTTTTGGGGCAACGGAACGCTCGAATAAACTTGGCTCTTTTGGGGAACCGTTTTATCGAGTTCGGATAACCATTGTTTCTTCCACGACGACATTATTGTTTTACCTCCTTTAAGAATGTTTTGAGTGTTTCGACCGCACGTTTGTACTTTGACGTTATCGTGCCAGTGGGGCACCCGAGTATTCCTGCGATTTCTCTATGCTTGTATCCCCATAGTACGTGTAGGACTATAATTCTGCGTTCCTCTTCGGTAAGTGCCTTTTGCATGGCGTACATTACGCCGTTCGAGTCGCCTTCGTATACGGAAGAAGTGCCGTTTTTACTTTCTTCGAATTCTTCCGTTTGATTTCTGTTTCGGCGACGGAGTTCGTTGAGTGCGGTGTTTTTGGCTATTTCCAGCACCCATGCCCTACCGTCCGTCCCGGGCTCGTAATGCAATATGTTATATCTTACTTTAAGGTATGTATCTTGGAGTGCGTCTTCGGTATCCTCGCGATTGTTGAGATATGAGTATATGAAAGCGTAAACGCCTTTGGAACTGTTTATATACAGCTCCTCGAATGCGTTTTCGTCGCCGGTGGCGATACGCCTTAACATACGATCCCAATCTCTCTTTTGCATCATATCCGTTAAACACTCCTAACGCGCATTTTGTTGCACAAAAATAAAAAAATCAGCGACCGACTTTTTCGCCGGTCGCTTGGATTAAATTAAGCTTTGATTTCGTAAACGGCGGTTTCGTAAGGTCTTAACCTGATTGCGTCGCCGAGGGTAGCTTCTTGTCCCGCCCAGTTACCGAACAGGTATTCGGCACCTCTTGACGCGGGTATCTTGTCTATGGTCAAAGCAACGTTCTTTTCGGCAAAGTTGCAGAATACGATGTAACGATGTCCGTTAAGGTTACGCTCGTAGCAATAGACATTCTTATTATTATGATAATATTCCACATATTCGCCGTCGCGGATGACGTCGTTGCCTTTGCGGAAAGCTATCAACTTCTTATAGAAATTGAGTATGGAATTCTCGTTCTTGAGATCGTGCGCGACGTTGATTTCGCCGAGGTTACGGTTAATCTTCATCCACGGTTTGCCGGTCGTGAAGCCCGCGCCCGTCTTATCTTCCCATTGCATAGGAGTTCTTGCATGGTCGCGTGCGCGTTTTGCCATAGCCCAACGTGCAAACGGCATAAGGGGCGGGAAAATCTTACGAATGAGCGTGAATATACGCGTCGCCATTATGTCGATGTACTCTTTCTCTTCGAGGTCGATATTAGTCATACCGATTTCCTGTCCCTCGTAAATATACGGGGTACCGCGGAGCATAAAGTAAGATACCGCCAGCATCTTGCCGAGCTCTTTACGATATATTCCCCTGCCGTTACCGTATCTCGTTATCGAACGCGGTTGGTCGTGGTTCTCGTAATAGAGAGTGTTCCAGCAGTTCTTGGGAAGATTTTGCCATGCGGATTGGACTTCTTTGAACTTGCGAAGATTGAATTTGACGGGTAGGAAGTCCCATTTGAAGTCGACTTGCATAAGCTCGAACGTTATAGCGCTGTCGAGTTCGTTTCTGTCTTCCGCAACGATACTCGGAGCGTCGGCGAGTTTACAGCCTATGGCTTCGCCTACTATCATCGTATCGTACTTGGACCACGATTCGCGGTTCAAAAGATTGAAGTACTCGTGTACGCGAGGTCCCAGCACAAAATGCTCGTCCCCGCACATAAAAGGATTGAATTTGCCGTCCGGGAGTCCGTCCGCTTTACTGATGTACGTTATAACGTCGCAACGGAATCCGTCCACGCCGAGTTCGAACCAGTAATTGCAGATATCAATAACCTCTTGGCGGACTTTGGGATTCTCCCAGTTGAGATCGGGTTGCTGTTTGCTGAACAAATGGAGATACCATTCGCCCGTCGTTTCGTCGTAATCCCAAGCTCTTCCCGTAAAACGCGACGTCCAGTTATTGGGAGGACGCTTGCCGTTTTTGCCTCTTCCTTTACGCCATATGTAGTAATCGCGATAAGGGTTATCCTTGGATTTGCAGGACTCCTTGAACCATTCGTGCTCGCTCGACGTATGGTTGACGACAAGGTCCATGACAAGACGGATACCGCGCTCGTGCATGGCGTTAACCATTTCTTTCCAATCCTCCATCGTACCGAATTCGGGGTTGATTTCGCGATAATTCGAAATGTCGTATCCGTTATCAAAGTTCGGGGATTTGTATACGGGCGATAGCCATACCGCGTTTACTCCGAGATCTTTAAGATAATCGAGCTTGGAGATTATACCTTGGATGTCGCCGATACCGTCACCGTTGGAGTCGCAAAAACTGCGAGGGTAAATTTGGTAAAAAACCGCGTCCTTGTACCAATAAGATTTTGTCATTGTTGCTCCTTTTTATTGTTTGTTTTTTCTTCTTCTATACGCTTTGCGAGTTCGGATATGTATTTATCCTCGTCGATGGGTAACGTTACCGCTTCACCCGTCCAACCGGAAAGGTGTATGGCGTTAGATATGGTAAGCCCGCGTATTCCGTCCTTGCCCGGGGCAATAAGCGGTGTGCCGTGAAGTATGTGCGCGGTGAAGTTATTGATTATTCCCGTGTGCTGACCGAACACATTCATCGCGTATTCCGAAAGCTTACTCATGCGCTTTACTATCTTATGCGACGGAATTTGAGGCATAAACTTGGTGTTCGTGCGGTTGAATTCGGTTTCGCCTACTTCGAGTTCGGTAAATTCAAGACGGTTCTTTTCGATGACGATTTTGCCTTTATCGCCGTCGATTTCAAGTCTGTTCGTGCCGGGGAAGTCGTGCGTCGAGGTAATGAACACGCCCGTTGCGCCGTTTGCGTACTTCATAAACGCGGTTACGTCGTTTTCGACGTTGATCTGACGGTTCTTGCCGACTTGAACGTATCCCGTTATCTCGGTAGGCATACCTCCGAGCCATTGGAAGAGGTCGAGTTGGTGAGGGCATTGGTTGATAAGGCATCCGCCACCTTCGCCTGCCCATGTACCGCGCCATCCGCCTTGATTATAGTATGCTTGCGGACGATACCAGTCGGTGATAATCCAATTTATACGCTTCATTTCGCCGAGTCTTCCGGACTCTATAAGCTCCTTCGCGTAACGATAAAGCTTGTTCGTACGTTGATTGTACATTATTCCGAACGTAAGTTCGGGCTTTGCCTCGGCAAGTTCGTTAAGCTCGCGTATCGCCTTGGTGAATACGCCGGCGGGTTTTTCGATGAGCGTATGGAGTCCCTTATTTAACGCATATGTAGCGATTATCGGGTGCAGATAGTGAGGAGTTGCCACTATAACGGCGTCAACAAGCCCGGAATCAATGAGTTCTTCGTATTTTTCAAAATACATTACGCCTTTGGGTGCAAGATTCTTTTCCGCCCACTTTGCACGCTCTTCCGTGATATCGCATACCGCTGTCAAGACGCCTTCCTTAATCAGCCCGTGAGTAAATCTAAGGCTGTGCAACGATCCCATTTTGCCTATTCCGATGATGCCGAATCTCACTTTTTCCATTATTTTTCTGCCTCCGATATGAATTTTTTAAGGTTCTTATACTGCATTACGAACATATCTTTGCGCGTAACGCGTTTGAATGCTCCGTAACCGAGTTTTTGGTCGATTTTTCTGAAACCTACGTAAAAATCGGGTTTGAGCTTTTTCGCAAACGGCAAAAAGTACATAAACTTTCTGCCTACCGCATACTTACCGGTATGAGGCTCGAGGGTCATAAAGCCGTTATAACCGCGTGCTTCGAGGTCTGCAAAAATCGCGGGATAGTCCGTCGAGCCGAGTCCCAGAGGAAATTCGACGCGAGTATCCTTATCGCAATCTTTCATATGGTAGTATACAGTATAGTTGCGAGTCGCAAGATACGCTTCGTTCGGGTCGCAACCGACTTGTATGTAGTTGGACGCGTCGAATATGAGTTTGAGCTTGGGAGTATCGAGGGTGTGATAAATGTCAAGACACCTTTCGTACGTGTCGCCATATATCTCCTTTTCGTTCTCGTGCAAAAGCACAACGTCCGTGCCCTCCGTGAGGTCTACGAATTTTTTGAGCTTGCTCATTACGACGTCGCGGTAATCCGCAGGGTTCTTGTCCGCGGGGATAAAGAACGAAAACATCCTTATATATTTACATTCCATAGCTTCCGCTATCTTTATGAGCGTCGCAAGTTGTGTAAGTTGCTTGTTGAAGCCCTCTTCGTCCTCCACTCCGACTTTGCCTATGGGGCTACCTATCGACGAAAATTTTATGCCGGCTTTATCGAGCCTCGGCTTGACCGTCGTCATAAACTCTTCGTACGTGTAATCCGCTATGTTTTTACCGTCCACGCTACGCGGGCAGATGTAGCTTTCTCCGAGCTCCTTGCAAAGCTCTATTTGCTTATCGAGCGACGTGCTTACTTCGTCGTAGAATCCCGATATCGTTACTTTCATTTTATATAACCTCCGTTAAAAACCGATTAAATTATACTCCCGAATATGCCGAGAAACCGCCGTCTACGGGTACTACTATTCCCGTTACGAATCCGCTGAACGCGTCGTCCGCAAGCCACAGGAGCGTGCCCGTAAGCTCGTCGAGTTCGCCGAACCTTCCGAGAGGAGTATGCGAAATTATCTTATGAGAACGCGGGGTGAGTTCGCCTTCCGGCGTAAAGAGCAATCCGCGATTTTGGTTGCCTACGAAAAATCCCGGCGCGATGGCGTTTACCCTTATGCCTACCGGCGCAAAATGCACCGCAAGCCACTCCGTAAAGTTGCTGACCGAAGCTTTTGCCGCGCTGTATGCGGGTATCTTGGTGAGCGGACGGAACGAGTTCATACTGCTGATGTTTATTATAGAACCGTGGCTCTTGGCAAGATACTTTCCGAAAGCCTGCGTCGCAAGCAAAATGGACGTAAAGTTAAGGTCGAATACCTTGCGGATGGCGTCGTCGTTAAGAGAAAAGAACGTCTTTAATGACGGATCGAGATCGTCGCCATCGAAAAAGTATTCTTTGTCCGTCGTCGCGGAAGGATGGTTACCGCCCGCTCCGTTTATGAGCATATCGACCGAACCGAAATCTTCGGCTACGTGCTTGGCGCAATCGTCAAGACAAGCTTTGTCGAGTACGTTTGCGTAATACGCCATGGCAAAGGCTCCGCTTTTACGGATTTCCTCGGCAAGAGCCTCGGCTTTTTCGAGATTGATGTCGAGAAGCGCAACCCTCGCGCCGACGTTTGCAAGTTCGCGCGCAAAACTCGAACATATCGCGCCCGCGGAACCCGTAATTACTATGTTTTTGCCGGTTAAATCTATTTTATATCTTTCCATTTAGCTCTCCTTATTGTTTTGCTCTGTCTTTTTCGACCGCCTCGAACAGTCCGTACAGGTACATCGCTCCGAGTGCTCTGTCGTATAATCCGTAGCCGGGTTTACCCTCTTCGCCCCATATCATCCTGCCGTGATCGGGTCTGACATGGCCGTCAAAACCGTCTTCGACAAGTTTACGCACGATTTTGTACATATCGAGCGAGCCCTTTTCCGTAATATGCCCGGACTCTTCAAAACACCTTTCTCCCGTGAATTTGATGTTGCGTAAATGCGCAAAATGTATTCTGCCCTTAGCCACGTCAAGCATTTCGAGAAGGTCATTGTTTGCGTCAGCTCCGAAACTTCCCGTGCAGAAAGTTACGCCGTTATAGGGCGACGGATTGAGGTCGAGAAAACGCTTGAGATGAGCACAATCCGTTATTATCCTCGGAAGCCCGAAAATGCCCCACGGCGGATCGTCGGGGTGAATTGCCATTTTGACGTCGCATTCTTCGCAAACGGGTATGATTTTGTCGAGAAAATACTTGAGATTTTCAAAAAGCGCGTCCTCGTCTATCTTCGAGTACTCGTTGAGGAGATCTACCATTTCCGCATGCGTGTAACTCTCGTCCCAACCGGGGAGAGAAAGCTCGGACGTCAACGGATTTAACGCAAGCACGGTACTATCATCGTACGCAAGCGCGCTCGAGCCGTCTTTAAGCTTGCGACGGAGATCGCTTCTCAACCAATCGAATACCGGCATAAAGTTGTAACATATGCACTTTACGCCGTGTTTTGCTAGTCTTCTGATGTTTTCCGCATAGTTGTCGATAAGCCTATCACGGCTCGGAGCACCGAGTTTGATATCCTCGTGTACGGGTACGGACTCGACGACCTCGAACGTCAGTCCGCGGGATTCCGCCGTATTTTTGATTTCGAGAATTTTATCTTCGCTCCACACCTCGCCGACAGGTACTCCGTATACCGCGGATACCACGCCTTCAACTGCGGGAATTTGCCTTATTTGATCAATAGTCACGGGGTCGTTAAGCCCGTACCAACGAAATGTCATTTTCATAACTTAATTTTATCACACACCCTTACGAATTTCAACACTATTTTTAATTTTGCATACGCGCGCGTTACAAAGAATACAATTATTGCGTGAGTATCGTATTCGGAATCCTCGTTACGGCGTCTCTTGCCGTACTGTTGTTTGTAAATCCCGAAGGAATCGTTCCCGCTTTCCTCGACGGCGCGCGCGAAGCCCTCGAATTTTCGGTAACGATGTTTTGCGTTTACGCGCTATGGATACCGATAAGTAAAATCACCGAAAAAACGGGCGTTACCAAGGCTCTCGGAAAAATTACGCTACCGCTCGAAAAAAAGCTGTTCCCGAACGAAAACCGAGAGGTTTACGACGCACTTACCGTCAATTTGTCAGCAAATATGCTCGGAGTCGGCGGAGCCGCCACGCCTATGGGACTTAAAGCGATAAAAGGAATGTCAAGCCGTAAAAACAGAATAATGCTCGTCGTTCTTAACGCGACATCCGTACAAATTATACCCACTACGATTATTACGATTAGGAGCGGACTCGGCGCCGTAAAAGACGTGCTCGTCCCGACACTGCTCGTATCCGCGATAACGACCGTATTCGCCGTACTGCTCGTCAAAATTTTTATAAAAGAAGAATGAACTACGTGGTACCCGCGATTTTACTCTCCGTCTTTGCCCTGTCGCTAATCAAACGCGCCGACGCTTTCGGCTCGTTTACGTCGGGCGTTTCGGAAGCCGTAACGCTTACTATGGAGCTAATTCCGTACCTTACCGCCGTGTTTATGCTAATCTCTCTTATGCGCGCAAGCGGAGTTACAAAATATCTGTCTTCGGCATTAAATCCCTTGTTTTCGTTGCTTGGGATACCGAAAGAGCTTACGGAGCTAATCATATTACGTCCGCTCAGCGGAAGCGGAAGTCTTGCCGTACTCAAAAGCATTTACTCCGAATACGGCGCCGACAGCTACATAGGAATCGCGTCGAGCGTCATTATGGGAAGTACGGATACCGTGCTTTACGTTTCGTCCGTATATTTTTCCGCTTGCAAGGACAAAAAAACGGGCTCCGCAATAGCGATAGCCCTGATAAGTTTGTTTATAGGCGCGATTGTCGCCTGTCTCGTTTGCCGGTTGGTCGCGAGTTAGTCTTTAAGTTTGAGCATAGCGGAGTAAACGTCGTTTTTGTTAAGACCATACAGCCTCGATACCACTTTGACGGCATCCGACTTGTTGATACCGCAAGAGATTGCCGTTTTAAGCTTTTCCGCGATGTCCGTTTGCTCGTTGTTTTCCGTTTCGTCTGGCTCGACTATCAATACGAACTCTCCTCTCTCGTCCGAGATGTCGATTTCGCCGAGAGTCCCTTTATAAACGGATTCAAACATCTTGGTAAGTTCTTTGACGACGGTCAGACGGCGCGCACCGAGTTTACCGTATAAATACGATATCGTCTTTTTTAAGTCGTGCGGAGCGCAATACAGCACGCACGGAACATTGTACGCGGAAAACTCTTCAACGAGCACGTCCCTCTCTTTGGGCTTATCGGGGAGAAATCCGATAAACGCAAATCGCGGATTGAGAATACCGCTTACGGATATAGCCGTGGCGACAGCGGAAGGACCGGGAACCGATACGATTTCGAGCCCCGCTTCGCGGGCTTCTTTGACGAGTACCGCACCCGGGTCCGATACGCAAGGCATACCCGCGTCGGTAACTAAAGCAACGGATTTACCCTCTTGCAAGGTACAGAGTATCCTCTCCGTCGCCTCGCGTTCCTTTTGTTTATAGTAACTGACGAGCGGTTTCTTTATAGAATATCTGTCGAGTAAAACGCGGGTGTGCCGAGTATCTTCGCACGCAATAAGATCTACCGTCGAAAGCACTTCGACCGCCCTATACGTTATGTCCCCCAAATTGCCTATAGGCGTTCCTACTATGTAAAGTTTTCCGCTCATTTGCCGTAATACTCCCTGACGGTTTTGGTATACTCGCCGTTTGCCTTGCATATGACGAGAGGTTTTTTGACTTTTATCCCTGGATTGCCGTTACGACGTCCCTCAACTATTACCGTGTCTACGTCCTTTTTGGCAGTCGGCTGTATCGGTATAAGCATTTTGGGCTCTATCGCGTAATCGCGCATCGCGCTCATTAAATCGGTCAATCTCTCGGCTTTGACTACGACGTAAAATCTTCCGCCGTATTTCAGAAGCTTCGACGCGCTCTCGACGACTTCTCGGAGAGTTACGAATACTTCGCGCTTACAGATGTCGATTTCGGTTGCCGTGGTTTTGTCGCCGTTATATTCCGAATACGGCGGATTTACGCAACACACGTCAAAACCTCCGCCCACGAGTTTATGCGCCTCTTTCATATCCGTATTGACTATCGTTACCCGATCTTCAAGCTCGTTAAGAGCAACGGATCTCGACGCCATATCGGCAAGTCGCGGTTGAAGCTCGATTCCCACAAACGATTTGGCGGGAGTCTTCCTCGCAAGCAACAAGCTTATAACGCCCGAACCCGTACCGAGTTCGATAACTCTTTCGTTCTTATACGCACGCACTGTGTTCGCAAGCAAAACCGCGTCCGTCGTAAACGCGTACCCGGTCGGCTTTTGGATTATGCGTAACCCTTTACATTCGAGATCGAATATCTCTTCTCCGTCTTTTAGCTCCATACTGCAATTATACAGTACCGAGCGCGTTAATTCAAGCGTTATTCCAAGAACTTGCTTAACTCGTCAATCAAAATGCGTATTGACAAAATCCGCGGTAGCGTTTATACTATCTAATAGTGTTAGCAAATCTCGTTTCGACGGGTTTTCAATACATTCGGAGGTACATATGCTGACGTTAAAAAACATAACCAAAAGCTACGGCGAGGGCGAAAACGAGGTTAAAGCATTAAAAGGAATTTCGATTTCATTCAGAAAGTGCGAATTCGTTTCCGTTTTGGGGCAATCGGGTTGCGGTAAAACAACCCTTTTGAACATCGTCGGCGGATTGGACCGCGCAACAAGCGGAGAACTCCTACTTAACGGCAAGTCGACAAACGGTTTTAACCAAAACGATTGGGACGATTATCGCAACTCCAAAATCGGCTTTGTATTCCAAAACTACAACCTTATTCCGCATTTGAATATTTTGACCAACGTCGAACTTGCGCTTACGATTTCCGGCGTTAAAAGCGCGGAAAGGACGGCGCGAGCAAAAGAAGCGCTTGCGATGGTCGGTCTTCAAAACAAATGGAACAAACGTCCGAACCAGCTTTCCGGCGGACAAATGCAACGCGTGGCAATAGCGAGAGCAATCGTCAACGAGCCCGAAATTCTTCTTGCAGACGAGCCGACGGGTGCAATCGACAGCGACACGTCGATACAGATAATGAATATCCTAAAAGAGATTGCCAAAACGCGCCTCGTAATAATGGTAACCCATAACGCGGAACTTGCAGAGGCGTACTCGACGAGAATCGTAAAATTCTTGGACGGTGAAATAATCGACGATACCATGCCTTACGACGAAAGCGAAGAACCGCGTATCGCGGAGCCGACGCCAAAAAAGAAAGTTAAGCATAAAAAAGGCGCGACAATGTCGTTTTTTACGTCCGTCAAACTTTCTTGGAAGAATCTCATAAATAAAAAGGGGCGCAGTATACTTACGGCGGTTGCCGGAAGCGTGGGAATAATAAGTATCGCGCTTATCCTTGCGCTCAACAACGGATTTACAGGTTATATAAGCGATTTCGAACGACAGTCTATGTCGAAGTACCCTATCACCGTTTCTTCGGGCGAAGACTCGGTAATTTCGGCTTTCGAGGAGTTTTTGGGAGGCGATGACCTCGACGGCGACTCGCTTAACATAAGTTCCGTACTCGACGTGCTGACCGGTGACGCCATAGACCGAGAGATTTTTACCGAAGAAGAGATCGTTTACATCTACGGGCAGTTCGCTCAGTTTTTCAACAACAGCGATATAACCAAGACCACCGAAATTAGCAAATTCAAAAAACATATCGAGGAAAATTTCGATTATTCGCTCGCAAACGTCAAATACGACTACTCTATAAGTATGAAGATTTACGATAAAGTAGTTAAAAAAGACTCGGAAACAGGCGAAGAAACAGTTTCTTACACCCTCCTGAATCCGCTTTCGGACAGTGATACCCTTGCGTTTCTCCTCTCGGCTATGTCGGGCGGAAGTTCCGGTGGCACCGACACCGACAGCAATCGCGATCAGCTTAAAATCGCCCTTAATTCTTTTGCGTTCTGGGATGAAATCGTCGCTGATACCGAAACGATTAACGCTCAATACGACGTACTTACAGGACATTTGCCCGAAAATATGTACGAAGTCGTTCTCGTCGTCGATGAGTACAATCAGATTACCGATTTCGACGCCCTCACCTTAAACGAAATGGGATACGACGCTCTTATTCAATCGTTTTGGGATGAAACCGTACTCGGCAAGTACGATATGGACTTCGACGAGGTTATCGGAAAAGAGTTCTATATCCTACCGTTAAGCGCCGAATACGAGCAAAACACCTTTACGGGACTATACGATAACGTCAAAACGAAGGGAACGTTAAACAGCGCATTGGAAACAAATGGTATAACCGTTAAGATTTCGGGCATTATCCGTCCCAAAGAAGGCGTGAACGGCGGTTGCATTAACGGAGTTATAGGATATACATCCGAACTCGGAAGCCATATCATCTCCGACGCAAACGAAAGCGAAGTCGTCCGAAAGCTCCGCGAAAACTACGATGCTTATCTTGCCGACGTAGAAATAGCTAATAACGCTCTTAAAAAAGCAGAGGAAGATCCCGAATACGAAATGACGCCCGAAGAAAGTCAGGCTTCGATGTCCGTTGCATTCGGAATCAAGAGCCCGATGACCGGCAAGGGCATAAAAATTACCGACTACAGCAACACTCTAAAAAATCTGAACGTCAGGGATTTGGATAGCCCCTCTTACATCTATTTCTATCCCAACCGCATAGCCGACAAGCAGGAGATTGTAAAGTTCATCAACGACTTCAACACGACGCAACAGCAAATCGAGGACGAAGAAACTCGTATCGCGGAAGAAAACGGCGAAACGGCTTCGTCCGTAACTTACGTCATTGAGTACGAAGACAACCTCGATTCGGTCGTCAGCGAACTTAACTCCGTCGTCGATACGATTACATATATTTTGGTGGCGGTCGCTTGCGTATCGGTAATAGTTACGATGTTACTCATCGCAATCATAATGTATATATCTGTTCAGGACAGAACTCGCGAAATCGGAATTATGCGCGCTATCGGCGCGAGAAAACGCGACATCTCAAATATATTCAACGTCGAAACAATGATTTTGGGGCTCGCTTCCGGCATAATCGGGGCACTAATCGCGTATATTGTGCAATTCCCGGGCAACCTCATTTTTACCAAAGCACTCAATATGGCGGCACTCCTCCAAATGGCTTGGTGGCACCCGATAGTCCTAATCTCGGGAGCAATAGTCATAACCGTCGTGTCGGGACTGATTCCCGCAGCTATGGCTGCGAAAAAAGAACCTGTTATAGCTTTAAGAACGGAATAATTTTTTCCGTATTCCTTTTCTTTCTCCGCCCGGAAACGGGCGGAGATATTTTTTATAATCACCTCACTCGCAAATACCTAAAAACAGAAAATTTAACCAACTTATTCCAAGTAATGGACTTATTTTGCGTTCGGTAGTATAATACTATCGACCGAAAGGTTAATACATAGTTATAGTAATTCGGAGGATTCTATGCCATTAGTAACTAGTACCGAAATGTTCAAAAAAGCTTACGAAGGCGGTTACGCCATCGGCGCATTCAACGTCAACAATATGGAGATAATCCAAGGCATCGTTTCTGCCGGTCAAGAATTGAACGCACCTCTCATTCTTCAGGTTAGCGCGGGCGCACGTAAATATGCCAACCCCGTTTATCTCAAGCACTTGGTAGACGCCGCAGTTGAAGACACCGGCCTCCCGATCTGCTTGCACCTTGACCACGGCGATTCCTTTGAACTCTGCAAAGATTGCGTTGACAAAGGATTTACTTCCGTCATGATCGACGCAAGCGGTAAAGCTTTTTCCGATAACATCAAAATCACGCGTAACGTCGTTGAATACGCTCACGATCACGGCGTAGTCGTCGAAGCAGAGCTCGGCAGACTCGCAGGTATCGAGGACGCAGTAAACGTAAGTGCCGCAGACTCCAGCTACACCGATCCCGATCAGGTTCAAGAGTTCGTCACCGCCACCGGCGTAGACAGCCTTGCAATCGCTATCGGCACCAGCCACGGCGCATATAAGTTCAAGGGCGACGCCGCTCTCCGCTTCGATATCCTCGAAGAAGTTTCCAAGCGTCTTCCCGGCTTCCCTATCGTTTTGCACGGCGCAAGCTCCGTTCCTCAATATCTCGTAGAAGAAATCAACCGTTACGGCGGTAATATGCCCGGTGCTAAGGGCGTTCCGGAAGAAATGCTCCGCAAAGCGGCAAGTATGGCTGTTTGCAAAATCAACATCGACTCCGACCTCCGTATGGCTGTAACCGCTACCGTACGTAAGTACTTCAACGATAACCCCTCTCACTTCGATCCTCGTCAATACCTCGGACCCGCGAGAGAAAGAGTTAAAGAAATCGTTAAGCACAAGATCGAGTACGTTCTCGGTTGCGCGGGTAAAGCATAATAAAGCCCGAAAAATAGGCGAAAACTAATAATATGATTATAAGCTGTTCGAAGTTCGGACAGCTTATTTTATTATATAAGCCAATTTATCGGATGCCTATTTTTAATTTTTCGGGCTTTATTATGCTTACACGCTCTCGCGGGCGCAAGCAAAGCTTGCGCAGTGAAATCTTGCTACGCAAGGTGAAATCCGCTTCGCGGGTGAAATC
>CAYZOJ010000009.1:0-27180 GCA_964480195.1 uncultured Christensenellaceae bacterium
TATATGTAGAAAAGTCTATATAAGGTGCTTATGGATAAATTACGGAAAATAAAATTGTATTGTTACGTCGTTGCGGTGCTTGCCGTTGTTACGTTGATTGCGCTCGTGTCGTTTGTTCCCGATAAAGGCGGGACGCGCGTCACGGAGTCTTTGCATGCCCGAGATACGGATAGTACGTTAAGTTTTAACGGCACGTATACGTTCGAAAAGACGATGACTCTTTCGGATGGTTCCGTCGCGGAGTTCTTTGAGAGCGGAGACGAGTATTTTAAGTACAGTCACGACGCGAACGGCTTTTTGTTGATTCGCGATAACGAGCGCGGGACTCTCGAGTATGCCGTGAACGATAACGGTAGACCCGTTTCGTCCGGCGTTTCTTTTAACGCGAGCGCGCGCGAGATAAACTCCGTTCCCAAGATGGTTGCGGACGAAGTGGACCTCGAAGCCAATCCCGATCTTTTGATCTCTTACGAAACCGACGATATGCAAGAAGTCGTCATCGAGCCTTTATTCGGTTCGGGCACGACGGGAACGGTAGTCAATCTTGTCATATTCATAACTTTTTCGGATATGAACTTTTCGCCGGGTTCGGACATTGTTTCGATGCTCAACGGCAGTAGCAATTCGCTCAACTCGTATTACCGCGCGATGAGCAATAATACGATAGACATCAAGTCGATTACGCCTACCGAAAATTCCGCGATTTACGTTTACAAGGACAGCAAAGCACGTTCGTATTACAACACGGACGGCTCCGATCGTCAGTCCAAAGAAGCTACTCTTTTGACAAACGCGGTAAGCTCCGCGAACGACCATTTTTCCAACCTCACGTCATACGATCTCGACGTCAACGACGACGGGTATCTCGACAGTCTTTCTTTCATAATCGGCGGGGATTCATCTCAGAATTGGGGATCTCTTTTGTGGCCTCACAGCTGGAATCTCGATTCCATAGACGGGCTCGGTTACTCGTCCGTTAAGGGCAAGAACGGCGACGTTAAAGTAGGCAATTACTCCTTCAATTTCGCGTCCGCCTTGAATACAGGCGTCGTCTGTCACGAAATCGGACACGTTTTGGGCGCTCCCGACCTCTATCATTACAAATACGATTTTGTTCCCGTCGGTCAATGGGACCTCATGCAGTTCAATAACGATACTCCGCAATATATGCTTACGTATATGCGCGATAAGTATATCGGCGGAATAAACGCTTCGCAAATAGTCGACGTAACGCAAAACGGGGTGTATTCACTTGCGCCCGTAAGCTCGGCGACTTCTTCATCCCAAACTCTTGCGTATCGCATTCCGACTTCTCGCGACGGCGAATACTTTATGATGGAATATCGTAAAGTTACGTCGGGAGGTTTCGACAGCTCCATATCGGGTAGCGGGCTTATAGTGTATCGCATTAAAGAGCCCGCGGACTTTTCGGATTCCGACGGCAACCAGAACGCCGTATATCACGGCACGGGCAAGACGGCAGACGAAGTTTACGTATTCCGTCCCGAAGTAAGCACCGAACGCACGCTTTACGATCGCAGTAAAGAAGACGTCGAATACGCATACCTTTCTCCCAATAATCCCAATTTCTCGTCGGTAGGTACGACGGACGACAAAACAAAATACTCGTCGAAGAATCTTTTCTTCTCGGACGGCAGTAACAGCGGAATAGTGATAAAAACGTTGTCGATAAGCGCGACGAGTATCGAATTCAGCATACACGTTTCGGACGAAACGGCAATTCCCGACGATTATTTCAAGGGCAAAATAACGGTTTCCGACGTTTGCATAACAAACGGTACCGAATTTGCGGGCGTTTCGGCAAAAGTGGAGTTTTCTTCGATAAACATCAGCTATCTTTCGGCTTTGGAGCTTACGCTTCTCGATAAGGACGGTAACGAAATCGCAACTGATACGGCAAATGTCGGCAAACTTTTATCCGAATACAAGAGCGGTACGCGCGCGTTCGACGCACGTTTCGTTTATGCGGACAAGGGCAATACGTTCGGCGGGGTATTCTCCATCGGCGCGTTTGCGTCCGACGCGGAGCCGGCGACTCTCATCGTGCGCGTGACGGATGCGGACGGAGATACGATTACGCTCGGCAGACTAACGGTAACGGACCCGTCGAACATAGGCTGGAATACAGTTTTGAGTTCAAAAACAGAGCGTAAAGCGATGGTAACGGCGTCGGCGATAGCGACAATAGGCATTAAGAGCAACGGTTGCGTGGACGTCGTAGGCGCTTTGGCGGGCGCGGAGACTTTGGAAAGCATTACCAACGCCGTATACGCGACGGCGGGATATTCTCACGCGCTTGTCGTTACCGAAAACCTTACCGTTGTCGCTGTCGGAAGCAATAAGTACGGCGAAACCGCCGTTTCGACTTGGACGGACGTTAAATCGGTTACTGCCGGGTACTACACTTCTTACGGACTTAAAACCGACGGCACCGTTATCGGAACGGGCGCGTCGCAATACGGGCAGTTGAACGTCGACGGCTGGACGGACGTAATAAGCATTTCGGCGGGCGGTAAGCGCGTTGCGGGCGTAACCAAGAGCGGAAAGGTGCTTTATGCAGGCGACTTTACGTCGAGCGAAAAAGAGTCTCTCGACGGCTTGTCGGGCGTTACCGACGTTGCTTGCGGAGATGATTTCATAGCGGTGCTTTTGGGAGACGGTACCGTCAAGACGTACGGCACGTTCGCGCAAGGAGATACTTCCGAATGGAAAAACGTAATTGCCATATCGGCGGGAGAATATCATCTTTTGGGACTTACGTCGGAGGGTGAAGTCCTTGCGACCGGCGACAATACCTTCAATCAATGTTACGTTTCGAATTTATACGACGTAATCGCCATATCGGCGGGCGAGAGCCACAGCGTGTTCTTGCGTAGCGACGGCGTTGTCGAATATTGCGGACTCGATAAAAACCGTTACGGCGTTACGGATAAACTCGAAAACCTCATTTACGGAAGCTATACCGCCGTTTCGTCGCTTGTCGGGGTTACCGCACAGGGACAGAGCGGAAAGGTCATAAGAGTGCCGTTGAACGGCGAAATCGAAATATCGGTAGGCTATTCGCCGTTGTCCGCTACATATGCGAGAATGATATTTGCGGTAGCCGATTCCACCGTCATCGACGTTACCGCAACGGGTACGACTTCTGCAAAACTCGGCGGATCGAAAGTCGGAACCACAACCCTTACGATAACCGAAAACGGCAGTAAAATACAAACGACGGTTACGGTAGAAGTCTATAAAGACGTTGCACTCGAGGGCATATCGTTTGCGGACCCCGTCAAGAGCGTTTTGCCCGGAAGCACGGTTGCTCTCAAAGTGGTGCTTTCGCCTCTGGACGCGCAGGCGATAGGGGAGATAATCTATACTTCCGACAATACGTCCGTCGCAACGGTAGACGCAGACGGCGTCATTGCAGTTTCGAGCAAAGCGACAAACGGAGCGACTTGCACTATTACGGCAACTCTCGGCGGATTTAGCGCAAAATGCACGATAACGGTCGTATCCGAAATCACTTCCGCAGAAGTGGATACTTCTAACGGTAGAACGCTTTTCCGCTATGGCGAAGAGCTGGATACGGACGGTTACGTCATAAACTTAATCATAGGTGGCGGTAAAGAAACCGCCCATGTTACGGCGGATATGGTGAGCGGATACGATCCTTATGACGTGTCTTCACTCAAACAAACGTTGACGGTGTCGTATCTCGGCGCGACGGCAACGTTCGAAGTGTCCGTTCGCGACTATGTGGTAGGTGTGCAAATCGAAGAAAATCCCGTAACGGAATACAAATACGACGAAGAATTGACTCCGAGCGGTAGCTACAAGGTTACTTACGCGACGGGCAATACCGAAATTATCGGGTTTGTCGTATCTCGTTTCCAAGGTTACGACAAGAAAACGGTCGGCATTCAATATCTGACGTACGTGTATACAGATACGGAATGGGGTACCGAGTACACTATCGACGGCATAGCCGTTACGGTATATGACTACGTGAGCGAAATTTCGTATAAACCCTCTAAAATTGTATACGGCTACGGCGAAACGCCCGATTCGATGGACAGAGTGGAACTCAAAATGGTATCCGGCGCATTGCGTTACGCCAATCTCGAAGAGTGCTCGGTCCATGACGTTCACAGTCCCGTTACGGACGAAACGGACGAGTATTACGCTCTTTACAGCAAGACGACGGGGGCGCATAAACTCGAAATCGAATATTACGACAGCGTATCGGAATCAACCAAGACGACATATACGGTAGTCGAAGTCGTGCTGAGCGGGGATTGCGTAATCAACGGTAAAGAGCAGATTTCGGACGGCTCGTACGTTTATTATTACGAGGTCAACGGCGATCTTTACGTGGACGTCGGCATAGCGCAAAGCAACGGCTCGTTCACGAGCGTTACCGATGATAAGTCCGCGGGCATTTATTACGTCGTATACGGCTACGACAACGGAAGCGTTACCGAGTTTGACAATACCGAAATCGGCATAAAGACCGCAGTAATAAGAGTTTACGTCGACAACCAGATTATAGGCGCGGACGGAAGCGCGACGACGGAATCTGTTATGAGATACGAAACGCTCGTGTCCGTTTACGGTATAGCAAAGGTCGAGGCGATAGCCGTAACGCCCGGCGCAAGAACGGCTTATGCGTACGGAGAGGACATCAACGCCAATGCGAGTAACCCCGATATAACGGTTCGTTTGAGCCTTGAAGGCGATGTCCGCAAGGACGTCCTTCCGATGGAGATAAGGTACGATACTCGCATAATAGGCACCCAAACAATCGAAATAAGATACCTGTCCACGTGGTTATATCTCGACATAACCGTTACGGATTACGTTACGGATTTCGAGGCGAAAGACGTTAGCGTAAACTACGGCGAAACGCCCGCATTCTTGATTTACGCAACATACGCGCATAGAGGCAGAGTGGCTCTTACCGCGAGCGAATATTCCGTTTCGAGTTACGATACAAAAAAACTCGGCACTCAAAATTTGACGGTTACGCTAAAAGAAGACGCATCGTTTACGCGCTCTTTTAAGCTTACCGTTGTCGACGTGTTCGATAGCATTTCCGTAACGAGCGCGCCTAAGACGGAGTACGAGCAGGGCGAAAAGTTCGATACGACTTCAGAGTACCTCATCACGATGCGTTCGGGATTGACTACCCCCGTATCGTACAACGATACCGACTTTTCGTACTCGCCCGAGTTCGTATCGACGAGCATTGACAACCCGCAACTCATAACGATTTATTACAATTCGCCTATCGGAAAAATCGCGGTTTGGAGCGCGCAATGCGTGGTTCCGAACTATGTCAAACAACTTGTCGTGTACCCCGGATACACCAAGTACGAATACAAGTACGGCGACGCGTTCGAAACGAGAGTAAACGCCGTTTTCGCAAACGGAACGAACTCGCAGTTGGCGACAAGCGCGTATACGACGAATTTCGATTCCAAGAAGGTCGGCGTTCAGACGGTAACGATAACTTACGTATATAACGGACGGAGTTACACCGTCGACGTCGAAAACGTGCGCGTAACCGACACGGTATACGATATTAAGATAACTTCCAAGCCTACCAACACGAGCTATAAATTCGGCGCGACGCTTACTCTTGCCGGAGGCGTGGTCAAGGTAGAATATGCGAGCGGAGGCACCGTCAGTTATTACGGCGAAGAAATTCGCAAGAATTTGGAAGTCGAATATTCGACTTTGACAGAGGGTAACGCCAACGTAACCGTAACGGCGGGAGGAAAGTCGGTAAGCTTTACGATTAAAGTCGCCGGCGTTTCCACCGCGGTGGAAGCCTCTAAGGGGCTTTCGACAGACGCAATCAAAATCGACGTCGAAAAACGTGCGATTACGGCGTCCGCGCCGACCCGCGTTTCCGATATCGTCGCGCTTCTTACCGTCGGACAACACTTGAAAGCGTACTGCGTTTTGGGAGAACGCTACGTGCCTGTTTCGGAAGCGAGCGACGAGATAATCTCGACGGGAGCCCGTCTTGTGTTCCGCAACCTCGAAGACGTCGACGCGGTAGTTCTTACTTTATATGTTAAGGGCGACGTGGACGGCGACGGAGTTGTGGACGCGTCGGATGTCGAAAAAATAGCCGAGAGTATGGCTTCCGGGAACACCGTGACGGCGATAGCCGATTACGACGGCGACGGCAAAGCCAATCTTACCGACCTCGTAAATTGGGCGAGAGAAACGGGAGACGGACCTTCGTCGGCACCCGTGAGGGAGCTTGCGGAACTCTGGATAACAGACGCAAAACCGCGTAAATCAAAGGAGGAGAGTAACAATGAAGAAGCGTAAATTGATAATCGTTGCGACGCTTGCGTTGGTACTGACGCTTGCGATTTTTATGACCGCTTGCGGTAGTAGAGAAAAGAATGTTTCTTCCGTCGCGATAGCGGACGGCTCGTTCAAAACGGTATATGCGTTGGACGAAGTCCCCGATTACTCGTCCGCAATACTTGTGGTAACCTATACCGACGGTTCCGTCGCGAACGTAAACATTACCGCCGATATGGTCAGCGGGCTTTCGACGGCGCGTACGGTGTCGGGCGCGAAACTGACGGTGACTTACAAAGGAAAGACGTCCACATTTATGTATAAAGTCGAGGGCGTTGTAAACGTCGATACCGCGGTGAGAATCAAACTCAACGCGACGTCGGACGACGGCAGAAACTATGTTGTCGGCGTAAAAATGACCGGCGTCGAACAAGAAGAAAACGGCGTTTATGCCGTAAAATTCTTGCTTACGGGTATCGACGGTATAAACGTCGGGAGCGTTGAATCCGCGCTTACGGAAGATTACGTCGTCAAAGTCCATACCGTATCGCGTAGCAGTGTATCCGTTGTGATTTACTCTGTAAGCGGATATTTGAGCTTTGCCGAGAACGTCGAACTTATCAAAGTTACGGTAACCAAATCTGCAAACTCTGGAACCCTTAACGCACAATCAATTTATATATCGGACGGCACACGCGACTATGTCGTGCCGGGCGCGACCATAACAATTTCTTAGGAGGCACTATGCTTAAAATTCTTCCGAAGCCCGTTCGGGCAGATGTTACAGGACCGTCGGAGTATCGGTACTTAGAGAGCGACATAGTTTACGCGTCGGATTCGACCATACCCGCAGGCGGGTATAAACTTACCGTCGGAAAAGACGGGGTAAAGGTCTTGTCTTCGGACTCTGACGGCGCGTTCAATGCCAAAATGACCGTAAGGCAAATGCTTGCGGACGGCAATCTCAAAGACGTCGAAATATACGATTATCCGCGCTATGCACATCGTGGTTTTATGCTTGACTGCGCAAGGCATTTTTGGAGCGTCGACGTTATAAAAAGGATTCTCGATGTAATTGCGGAACTCAAATTCAACGTCTTCCATTGGCATTTGACGGACGATCAGGGCTGGCGTATGCAAGTCGAGAAATATCCGCTTCTTACAGAAGTAGGCAGTAGGCGCTACGCTACTCGCGGGGACGGAAAACCCGTAAACGGATATTACACCAAGGACGATATGCGCGAAGTCGTGCGTTACGCAAAGGAGCTTCATATAGAAGTTATGCCGGAAGTCGATATCCCGGGGCACACCGCCGCCGCGATAGCGTCGTATCCGTACCTTTCCTGCACCGGCGAGCGGATATCGGTAAAAGAGAGCTTCGGAATACATCGCGAAGTGCTCTGTCCCGGTAAGCCCGAGGTGTACGAGTTTATCGAAAACGTACTTACCGAGATGTTTGAAATCTTCCCTTACAAATACGTTCATCTCGGAGGGGACGAAGCTTTAAGGATAAATTGGCTTGCGTGCGAAGATTGTCAACGCGTTATGGCGGAAAACGGACTCAAAGACGAGGACGAGCTTCAAGCTTGGTTTATGGGTAAAATCAACGATTTCTGCGTTAAAAACGGCAAAACCGTCGTAAATTGGAACGACGGTATGGTCGGCGAAAACGTGGCTGACGGTATTGTCGTGCAATATTGGCAGGAGTCCGATATTAACAGGCGCGTGGCGGTGAGAGAGATGAATAAAGGCAAGGGCGGTATAATATCCCCGTTCAATTCCTATTATCTCGATTATCCGCACGGAATGACGCCACTCAAAAAGACGTTCGCGTTAAATCCTGAACTCGACGGAATCGAGCGTAAAGACTGTATACTCGGCGTTGAGGCGCCTTTATGGACCGAGTACGTCGAAACGGAAGAGAAAATTTACAAAATGATTTTCCCGCGTCTTCTTGCCGTAGCCGAAAGAGCGTGGAGCCCGTGGCATACGGATTACAAAGATTTTAAGGCGCGCGCGTCCGTATGTTATAAGATGTTTGACAAAAAGGGTATAGTTTGTGATACAATAGAAAAAGCCGACCCTTCGCCGATAGCGGGGTTTGCGCAGTATGTTCGTTTCGGTCTTAACGCTTTGGATAAAACGCTTATCGAGAGCGGTAAGAGGATAAATCTCAATCGTAAGTTGCTTAAGCAAAAATATAAAAAGTAAAAGAGGTAGCAATGGATTCGTTTTACACTAAAACTCCGGAAGAAGTTTTGAGCGAGTTAAACTCGTCCCCGGAGGGATTGTCCGACACGGAAGCCCGCAAAAGGCTCGATGAACACGGTTTGAACGCGTTGAGCGAAGGTAAAAAAAGACCGCTCATTCTAAAGTTCTTCGACCAGTTCAAAGACGTAATGATAATCGTTTTGCTCGTAGCCGCGTTGGTATCGGGCATAATATCCATCGTGCGTAAAGAGTACTCCGAACTTATCGACTCGGGACTTATTCTTCTCATAGTCATAGTCAACGCGATAATCGGTTTGGTTCAGGAGAACAAGGCGGAAAAATCCCTCGAAGCTCTAAAGAATCTCAACAAGCATTACGCAAAGGTTTTGCGGAGTGGCAATATCGAAAAGGTTAAGAGCGAAGAGCTTACCGTCGGCGACGTTGTTTTGCTCGAAGCCGGCGACATCGTACCCGCCGACATGCGCTTAATCCACACCGCAAGCTTACAGATTGAGGAGTCGGCGTTGACGGGAGAGAGCGTCCCCGTAGACAAGACGGTCGAAGCGCTTTCCGACGCGGAAGCACCTCTCGGCGACAGAGTGTGTATGGCGTATTCGTCGGGAACTGTTACGTTCGGACACGGCAAAGGCGTCGTAGTCGCAACGGGAATGAATACCGAAGTCGGTAAAATCGCCAAAATGCTTTCCGAAGATACCGATTCCGATACTCCTTTACAAAAACAGCTTGCAAAGACCGCAAAGGTATTGAGTATAGCGGTACTTGCGATAGCGGCGGTAATATTCGTTGCATCTCTTATCACCGGAATAATTACGGGAGCGGAAATTCTCGACACTGTAATAGACGGCTTTATGACCGCAGTTGCGATAGCGGTTGCGGCTATTCCCGAGGGACTTCCCGCGGTAGTTACCATAGTTTTGTCGATAGGCGTCAAGAGTATGAGCGAACGCAAGGCCATCGTCAAGAACCTTCCCGCAGTCGAAACGCTCGGTTGTTGCGAAGTCATCTGTTCGGATAAGACGGGAACTCTTACCCTCAACCAGATGACCGTAAAAGAACTTTACACGACGGATAAAGGCTTGTATTCCGCCGATGCGGAAGTCGACGGAAGCGCGTCCGTACTCCGCAGAGGAATGTGCCTCTGTAACGATACTATCGTGAACGAAGACAAGCTTTTGGGCGACCCCACCGAAACCGCTCTCATCGCATATTCGCGTAAGACCGGTGGCGGAGATCCGCGCGACAGCTATGTGAGAATCGACGAAATTCCGTTCGACAGCAAACGTAAGTTGATGTCGACGCTAAACGATGTGGACGGAACCCGCATTATAAGCGTAAAGGGCGCACCCGATATTCTTATCGAGAAGTGCGTAAGCATTTTGGACGGCGACGTCGTTCGTCCCATAACCGATGACGACAAAGCCCGTATTACCGAAGCCAACGGCGCTATGGCAAAAAAAGCCTTGCGCGTGCTTGCGGTTGCAATGAGAAACGAAACTGCCGACAAAGAAGAATTCGAACGCGATTTGACGTTTGTAGGTCTTGTCGGAATGATTGACCCGCCGAGAGCGGAAGTCAAAGACGCCGTTGCCGTCTGCCACAAGGCAGGAATGCGCGCGATAATGATAACGGGCGATCACGCGTCCACGGCGGAAGCCATAGCCAGAGAAGTCGGCATAATCAGCTCCGATGCGCACCAAGTCATCACCGGCGCCGAGCTTGACAAGCTCTCCGACGAAGAGTATATGGCGAACATCGACAAGTATCGCGTATATGCAAGAGTTAGCCCCGAAAACAAAGTACGTATAGTTAAGGCGTACCGTTCGATGAGTAAGGTCGTCGCAATGACCGGTGACGGCGTAAACGACGCTCCCAGCATTAAAGCCGCCGACATAGGCGTCGGAATGGGCATAACCGGTACCGACGTCAGCAAGGGCGCAAGCGATATGGTTTTGGCTGACGATAACTTCGCGACGATAGTATCGGCGGTCGAAGAGGGCAGAAAAGTTTATTCGAACATCAAAAAGGCAATACAATATCTGTTGTCGGCAAACATCGCGGAAGTGCTCTGTCTGTTCATCGCAACAATCGTTCTTTCCGCAATCGCGGGCGAATCCGTAGTATTCTTGACGCCCGTCATGATACTTTGGGTCAACCTCGTAACCGACAGCTTGCCGGCTCTCGCTCTTGGTATGGAAAAGGCGGAATCCGACGTTATGGATTACGCACCGCGTAAGACCAATTCCAGCTTGTTTGCGGGTAAGACGGGTAAGGACATCATCATTCAGGGCTTGATGCAGACAGCTCTCGTTATGGGCTCCTTCCTCGCGGGATACCTCTACTTCGAGAAACTCCCCGGCGCAGACCACAGCATATCGGAAACGATGGCGTTCGTAACGCTTTGCGTAATTCAGCTCTTCCACGCGTACAACCTCAAATCGCAGAACAATACGATATTCAATAAAGACCTGCTCGGCAACAAGCTCCTTAACATATCGTTCATAGTCGGTCTTGCGTTGGTAGTGCTTGCCGTCGCAATCCCCGGCGTCGGCGAAGCAATGTTCGGAACCAAACCCCTCAACGCGGTCGAATGGCTCGTTTCCATGGGATTTGCCGTAATGGTTGTCCCCGCAGTCGAACTCCAAAAGTATATCGAAAGAAAGGTAGCCGATAAATAATGGAATATAAGGTCTTGATGCCCGGCGCAATCTGGAAAGATTTTGACGCCA
The DNA here is from genome assembly GCA_964480195.1 of uncultured Christensenellaceae bacterium. Lineage (GTDB taxonomy): Bacteria > Bacillota > Clostridia > Christensenellales > DTU072 > Stercoripulliclostridium_A. Next base: position 11,292 of record CAYZOJ010000009.1, read on the forward strand.
CAGCCGATCCGCTCGACGCGGAAACGTTATATACTCGACGTGCTCCCGACGGACACGTCGAAGAGATATGGCGTTTTACCGCTATGGCAAGAGAGGACGGCAAAGTCAGGGTTATAGCGCGCGTCGTACGCGCCGGAAACAAAGGAGAGAACTCGCCCGTCGTTCTATTGGTGGGCGAGTATCATCGTCCTCCGGATCCCGATTTTGCGTTAAGTCTTGTCAAAGCCGGGTATACTTTGGTCATACCGGATATTTCCGCCGTATCCAAAAGCGAAAGAACGATGTTCCCGCCCTCGCTCTCATACGGAGAGTACGCAAAATCCGGCGAACACTTGTATCGCATTACGGAAACGGCTAAGGACACCTGTCAATATCTTTATTCCGTAATCGTAAAGCGTACCGAAGTTTTTATAAAGCGTAATATCGGAGAAGGCAAACTCATACTAATGGGTATGGGCGACGCCGTCGAAGTCGCGATGCAGGTCGCGGGCTCGGGCGGAATTTCCGACGCGCTTGCTTGCATAAACGGCTCGGGCTACAAAGAGTACATAAAACGTAACAGATACGGTTCCGCATCGGAAGAATCTCTCGTGATGGATGAGGAGCGCATGTGCTGGCTGACGGGAATAGCCTCCGTCGCATATGCCAAAAACGTAAAAATCCCGACGTTCATAGCGATAGGCAGTAACGCTCACAACAGCGACGTCGACAGACTCTCGAACTTATGCGCGTTGCTCGGATCCGACAGCGTGAGAACGGTAATCAGCCCCCGCGCGGGCGACTTTATGCTCCCCGAGGCATATGAAAGTCTTATATTATGGTTGCGGTCGGTTGCCGGTTCGACGGTCAACGAACTTCCCGAGCTTCCTGAGCTCAAAATAGCCGTAAAAGAAGACGGCAGACCGCACCTCGAAGCGGTGTGCGATCCGAGTTCGATGATTAAGCGTACGACATTCTATTACGCGACGGGCTCATATAACCACGAAGTAAGGGACTGGCACGAGCTTGACGGCGTTTCGGCGTCGTACAGCGAGTATATAGCCACAATAGAAGATTACGATGCCGAAGCTCCGCTTTTTGCGTTTGCGGAGGTCGAGTACGAAAACGGCATGACGCTCACTTCTCTTGTCGAATACGCCGAACTCAAAGGCTTGAACGTTCGTCGTTCCGACCGTAAAAAGAGCGGAGGAATAGTCGTGGTGTATCGTGCGGGCGATGAGGACAACGGATTCGTTGCGGACTATGACGGTGCCGTACTTATGGACAAGAACATCAAAACGGTTGCGACGCCCAAGGGTATGGAAGGCGTCGTCGCCGAGTGCGGAGGTCTTAGAACGTATCACTTTTTTGCGGGCGAAAACGCAGGCTCCGATAAGCTTGTGCAGATAGACCTCTATGCCGAAAAGGATACGGAAGTTAAAGTTTCCGTCATAGGCGATACCGACGACGGAGCAAAAATATATACCGCAAACATCACAATAGGGAACACGAAAGGCTACTTTTCGGATACCAAATTCGCACTTAGCGACTTTAAGGACGATACGTTGCGCGCGCCGTCCGATTGGTCGGGAATAAGGGCGTTGTCTATCCGCGGAGAAGGGCTTGTAATAGGGAGCATACTGTTTATATGAAAAATAGTGTAGTAAGAATAATTGTCGACGTGTTGATTGTCGTTTGCGTTGTCGTCGGCGCGTTTTTCCTGTCGAACTATTTGTTTATGTCGATTCCGATAGACGGTCAGTCGATGGAAACGACAATACATGACGGCGACAGCGTGCTGATGTTCCGTCGCGGAGAATATAAGCGCGGAGATATTGTAGTATTTAATACCCACCAGCTTAACGCGAGCGGAGCGGAAAGACTTTACGTCAAACGTATCATAGCCATCGGCGGTGATGTCGTCGAAAAGCGTATGGCGGAAGACGGTAAATATTATATCTACGTCAACGGCGAAAGACAGACGGAAGACTATTTGTCCGACGATATACCGAGGCTTCGCGAGAACGACCTCAACGAAACCGTCATCGTGCCGGAAGGATTCTTCTATTATTGCGGAGATAACAGACTCAATTCGAGCGATTCGCGTACCAGCGGAACTTTGGGCGAAATCGACTCGATACTCGGTAGGGTAATCGCAAGATACAAAATAGAAAGTAAGGTTTTGATAACCGACTTCGAGTTTATAAAAAGACCGTAAAAGCGGTAAAAATTAAGAGGTCCCGTCGGGGGACCTCTTTTTTACGGAATAAATGTTTATGCGTTTTCCGCGATAAACTTTTTGATGTTGCCTTCGAGGATATCGAAGAATCTCGAAATGTTTTTACGGTCCTCTTCGTTGCATTTGACGGCGATTGTCATCGTCAACGAGTTGTTGAGAGAGGTCAACGCGAGTTGCATATACGGTTTGTATTTGATTGCGCCCGTCATAAATCCGTCTTCCAATTTGAGTCCGTTAAAGGAGAGCGCGTCGGGGTCGAGTACGCCGATGTTGCTCATACCGATAAGAGGATTGAGGTATCCGATTTTTATTGCCGTTTCGCTGAGGGCGTACGGTAAAATCGTATATGCGAGGTTTAGGAGAGGCAGGCTGTAAAGCCCCATAAATTTATCGTGCTTGCTCTTGCGAATGGAGTGGAGCACCTTGACGAGAGTGTCGTTAATCGTGGCGCCCGCGCCTTCGACGGAGCATTGCATAAATCCGGTGTGATTGGTAAGACCGCCCGCGTCCGCGCCTCCTTCGATGTGCCTTCTGAGGTCTACCATACAAGGGATGGTGAGAGTTTCGTTTCTCGGATAGTCCGCGAACTCGTAAAGGCTGTGGATGTATACAGCAAGCATAAGGTCGTTGACGGTTACGCCGAACTTTTTACCGGTTGCGCGGAATGCCGTAAACGTTTCCGCGTCGATTTTGCGGAGGTTAATCGTCGGCTTATCTTCCTTACTTTGGGGACTCAAAGGGAAGTAATGGGTATCCTTAACTGACGAAATGTTTTTGTAAAGGTTCTTGGCGGTTTCCTTGTCCATATCGTCGAGCTTGGTGTAAACTTGGTCGTATGAACGCGAGCCCGTCTTGATCGCTATGTCGGCGTCCCCGGTCAATAGGGCGTTATAGTTGGAAGCAAGCTTTTTTAAGAAATACTTAAAGTCCCCGCCGTCGAAGCACATATGGTTGACAATCATGCAGAGGGTGGATTTACCGCCCGCATTGACTATGCGCATACGGAATTGCACGTTGGATTCGACGGGAATGGAACTCGTGATAAACGCGTTTATCTCTTCGTCCGCTTGACTTTCCTCGACGTCGACGACGGACAATATATCGTCTACGGAATAATCCTCAACCACCCAGTAGGGGTTGATTGCGCTGTCGTGGAACGAGGAATGCAATACCGGTACTTTTTCGACGGTGCCGATGAGTACGGTTTTGAGCGCGGGAATATCAATTAAGCCGTCATAACGCAAAACCGCGTGAACCATTCTGTCGTAATAGTTGCGGAAGAGGTATTGCATTTTGTCCCAGAGTTCGGCTTTAAGTTTACGTTTTGCCATAATTACCACTCCGTATAGAATTTGTCGTCGGTTTCGTTACCGTCGAGATGCTTTTTGAGGACGAGCTTGGCTCTTTCTTTACGTAAAGACGCCACGTAGATTATTACAACGGCGATTGCGAGTATTGCGGAACCTGCGACGAGCAACCAACCCGGGTGCCACGGCATTATGGTAGCAACGCCGAGCATTACATAGAGCATTACGGCGGTAAGGAAGGTCGAAGCTATGGTTTCGAGTACGGCAGACTTGTTTTTGGCGATATACGCGACTATTACGTTAAGCCATGCGATTGCGACGGGGATTACCAAGAAGCAGTACCAGTCGTATACGGGTTTTGCAAAGCACATATGTGCGACGAGGTAGGCAAAGACAAGAAGCAGTGTAAGTATTGCGCTACCCGTAAGCCTTGGAGTAACGGATCTACCGTCTTTAAGCGATTTGACGAATAAGAGTGCGAGAGGCGCAACGGCACCGACTACAACCGCGCCGAACAATATCAGCCACGAAGTACGCCAAGCGACCACTCCGGTTATGCTGAGAGCAAGGTAAAGCGCGAGAACGATAGCTACAGACGATACCGCAACGGAAAGGATGCGGAAACCGCGACTCAAACGTTTGGGCTTTTCTTGAAGTCCGAGTTGGAACTCTTCGAGCGTCTTTTGGAAATCTCCGAGAGAGGCGATACAAACTTTGTAAATTGCCTCGTCGTTATCCATACCTTTGATACGGCAGTCTTGCGCGTACTCTTCGAGTTGTTGCAAAGTTTGTTTGCGGAACTCCATTGCCGAACGAGTGGGCGGAATGGCGCGGAATTGTTCTTCCAGGTACTTTTTGAATCTTTCTGTCATATAAAACCTCCGTTATATTGTGGCAGATTGCCTATCTAATCAGATTATATACATAAATGATTTAGCCGTCAAGTGTTTTAACATATTATTTTTTCATATTGTCAAAACAGAATGCGCAAGTGATGTCGTTGGCTTCGATACTCTCTCTCCAGCCCGGCTGAATTACGTTAAATACGTGGGTGAGCTTGTTGGATTGCTTTTCGCGGGGGTAGTAGCAGAGTTCTGCAGTCGCGCCGGTTGCCTTGTAAGCCTTGTACGCTTTAAGTACAAACGGTTTTAAGAAGTCGCCGTCGCAAGTTATGAAAAGCGCGGGAATGCGATTGGAACCGATTGACGGCGCGAAATCGACGTATTTTGCATAAGGAGCCTTCGAGAGGCGCCCGAGCAACGGCTTAAAGTACGCGTGCGCGAGCGGTATGCGATATATTTTGGATATCGAGTGCATTCCGCAAGTATAAATTCCCGCGCGGAACGTGCACGTCGGATTGACGCCGTACGCTAAAGCTTGCTCGGGGTTCGCAATGATGTTTGTAACTACTCCCGCAAGGTGTCCGCCCGCCGAGTCGCCCGTAATGAACATATTGTCGGTATCTATGTTATATTCCTCCGCGTGAGCCGTAAAGAAGTTGAGAGCCTCGAATATGTCTTTTACCTGTCCGCCGAGGTCTACTTCGGGCGTCAGACGATAGCTTAAGTTTATAACGCGAAAACCGCGCTTCGCCATCGAAAGGCAATAGGCTTTGTTCAAGTCTTTGTCGCCGTAATACCATCCGCCACCGTGTATGTCTACAAGCGTAGGGTATACTCCGCCTTTGTCGGGCGCGTATACGTCGGCAAGATGATAGGGATGTCCGTCGTCGACGTAGGGGATATTCGTACGTTCGTACAATCCCTTTTCGTAGGGTATTTCCGCCATGCGTTTAATGTCGTTGTCGCGCACGAATTCGTTCCAGAATTTTTGGATGAGAGAAGTCAGCATATGTACCTCAAATGTGTAATTTCTGTTGCTTAAACTACCAAATAGTAGTGATATATGTTCATATCCTTTGTGATGTTTTTGCCGTGATTTCCGAGTCCGTACCATTCCCTGTGTACGCCGTGATCGGGAGAAAACGCCATAAACGTCGTTTCGCCCGCGTAGTGCTCTTTTACGGCTTGGTATAAGGAGGCAAAAGTTGCGGTATGTCGTCTTGCAGCATTCATCGCAAGTCGTGATTCGGGATAGGTCGCGTGCATAACGGTATCGTACTCCATGTTGTAAAGTTCGATGACGTCGTATTCTTTACTCGCTATGAGTTCGAGGGCTTTGTCGGTCGCGGTTTTATCGGATGAAGTCAAAAAGTAATCTATGTCGCGTCCCGCGAACAAAATCGGAATGCTTTGACCCGCAACGGATACGAGGGCTGTTTTTTTGCCCGCGACGTGCCAGCGGTCGAAAAGGGAATCTGTTTCGAGCAGGTGTTTGTCGTAACTCTGTATTCCGTGTTCTTCGGGAGTGGCGCCCGTAAACATCGTCCCGAAACATACGGGAGTTTTGGGCGGGAAGGCGGTAAGGTATTCGACGCGAAGTTGGGCAACGTCCGTAACGGGCGCGAGTACGTCTTTATGCTTATCCGCGAACCATTGTCCGATGGCGTCGGGGTTATAGATGACAACGCGATCGACGGTATCTTTACCCGTTTTTGCTTTTACGAGTTCCGTAATTTCGGGAACGTCGGGTTTGTTCAGAGAGAACGCGGGCGGTTCGACGCCGGATATCGTCGCTATGCTTTTTGCAAACCCCGTCAAAGGTGTTTTGTGAAATTCCATAAGTACCTCCGTTGACATTATAACACGATATCCGTGATTGTGACAAAAAAGTTTTAGGTCTTTCGGGACGGCTTATTCAACCGGCGCCGACTCGTTTACGTAGAAACGCGGAACGCTCTTCGGCGCGGTCTTTGAACTTCCGAAAGGGCAAAAACCCTCTCGAAAGCCGTTTTCGAGGGTCGAAAGAGGCGCCCGCGCGTTAAATAAAAGTAAATAATTGTGCGTACGCCTTGCGCGATAATAAAATTTAATATATAATATGTGCACAAATGCGGGTGCCCGCGTTATATAAAGTTTACGTAGGCGACCTGCCTTCGAGGATAATTAAATGGCGACTAAGAAATCCTATCAACTCAATTCCCAATCAAAAAAACGCATATTTGCGTTGGCTGTAATAATGATGTGCATTGCTCTCTCGGCGTTCTTCGTGGCGACGGTATCGTCCGCGATAGGCTTGGGAGCTGAAGCGTCGACAGACGGTGGCTCAGGACACACGGACGCCGTCGTATCGTCTTTTGCCGAAACCGTTGACACGGGCGCGTCGGTTACCGTTAAAGCTACCGACGAGCTGACTCGCGAAACCGGATTGGATTCCACGGCTGAAGTAAACGTGACGGAAGTCGCTACCGTTACGTTCGATAAAGGTTTCGTAAAGGCTTTCGAAAGCGGAAGACTTACCGCCGAACTTTACGTAAGCGGGAGTAACGCTCTTAACGTAACCGCGGGCAAAAAGTCTGTCGCCACCGCGAATTACGTTGTCGACGGAGCTCTTGTAGGCAGTGGTTCTTTGAGCGATAAGACGACGTTCGAAAATCTCAAACTCACGACAAATAAAGGGAGTTCGTTCGAAACTCTCACTTTCACTTATACCGTAACTCTCAAAGCCGAGGATCGCGCGAGCGGTATGTCGGGAACTCACGCCGCCGTTTCCGCGGATTGCAACGTAAACCTCATTCTCAAACTCAAATTCGAAGAAGGCAGTGTTACCATAGTGCTCCAAACCGGCGGAGAGATTTATAAAGGCGAAAAGCTTTTGGCGGGCGAGTATTCGACGACCACGCACAATGTGGCTTTCGGCGAGGCTCTCGATTTCCGTGCCGAACCCAAGAACGGATACTATTTCGTAGGTTGGAAGTTCTCCGATAGGGACGTTCGTTCGGACAGCAAGATTTCAAGTTTCGGTTCCGTCGACGCCCCCATTGAATACGGCTACGACATTCCCAAAGAAAATCTGACCGTTACGGCGGTTTTCCAACCGTTGACGCTCCAAAACGGCGGTTCGGAGTTTTCTTACAATACCGCGGAGCAAGGTCCCGCGATAGCGACGTCTTTCGAACTTAATTATATTGTCGTAAACCTCTATTCGGGCACTGTCAACGGAATGCCGATAACTACCTTCGACGACGAAGGCAACCAGCAAACGACGATTCAAGAAGACTATGTAATCTCGAACGAAACAAAAAAAACCAAGTATGCGGGTAAATATACTCACGTCGGATACATTTTCTATAAAAACTGTCCCGAGGACGAAAGAGTAGAGGCAAACGCCGTAGGCAAAACGATTAACGAGTACGAGATAACCCGTAACGAGCCGACTTTCGTGCGCGACGACGACAGAACCGAGCAGACAATCAGATACGGCGGTACTCTCGAAGAAGTCGTGCTTACCGGCAAGGCGTATAACAGCGAAAAGATAACCGAAAAGTTGACGAGTGCGGGTGCCGTAAGTCTTTGGGGCCCTGTCAAAAACGACCAAAACGAAGTAACGGGTTATGCCGAAGTTACGGATTTAACCAAGCTTCTCGTGCCCGGCGAAGACGATTATTATATAAGATTTACACCCGACGACGTATATAACTACACGTACGTCGAATTGCTTTTACATATCAATGTAGAGGATACCATAACGGGTCGCGCGTACAATGCGGACGACTCGACGCGCACGTATTCCGTCCAAAAGTCGATAGTAACCGAGGTCGACGGCAATGTGCCCAACAACCTCGGTAACACCGCTCTTACGCACGAAGTAATCAAAGTTTCGCTCCGCGCCACGATGACCGATACGAGCGGACGATATTTCTTTATCGGCTGGCGTATCAATCTTCCCGATACGGGATACTCGTATCTTACGGCGGGAAGCGCGGGAGAAGAGGGTTATAGCGGACTCGAATACGACTATTACATACCGAGAGTAGGCGATATCAAGTCGGAGTCCGACGAAACGGGAGAAAAAGTATACTACACCAAGGCAGATATCGACGCGTACGCAAGCGCCGAATTTATAGCGTTATTCGTACTCGATACAAGCACTCCCGCGGGTACCAACGACCTCGACGTAACGTATACGGGCGGAGGACGCTCGTTGCTTCCGTCGTTCAGCCCCGAAAACGCGGGACACGGTTTCGGATACACGGACGTAGAGTATTACGACCAAAACGGTACGAGGCTCTCGGGCGCGCCGTCCGCAATAGGCAACTATACGATTAAGTATACCGTTCGCAATACCGAACTTAACGTAGAAGTCGGCGAAAGAGTTATCAATTATAGAATAGTCGCGGGCGTGGTGCAAGCCGAACTCAACGAAAGCAGATCCGTCGGCGAAGGCAACTACAACGCAACGACGGGTTGGGCTAAAAAGAAATTTTATACCTTATCCGTAAAGGGATTACTTTCGGGCGCGGTAGACAAATACTACTATAAATCGGCAAACGGCGATTGGACTCTTATAGAAGGCACGATAAGTAGCGGTTCGGGTTGCCGTATAACTTTCGTAACTCCCGACGCAACGGAAACTTCGACAGTCGACGTTTACTCGTTCAAAGCGGTGGACGCAAACGGCACGGTCGTTGCCGAAACTTCGGGCGCGGGCGTCGAATGCAAAATCGACGGCACTACGCCTTATATCTACAGCCTCGTTACGGAATACAGAGGCGAATGGACCAAAAACGAAGTCGTCTATAATATGTCCGTATCCTACGGCGGCAGCGGTGCGGTTATTGATATTATGTACGTAAACGAGTCGTCGAGCTGGATAAAACTCGACAGCGAATTATCCTTCCTTACGGGTTCGTCCGTCGAGTACGTCAACAAGGAAATAACGTTTAGCGTAAACAAAGAGTATACCGGCGATATCAAATTCCGCGTACGCAACGGCGTAGGCGCCACGGTGGAAGACGGCTCCAACTTTGTTGTCAATATAGATAAGAGCAGTCCCGTACTCGGATTCGGCGAAAACAGCGAAAACGTAAACGCCAACGGCTGGATAGGCGTCGCGACGGATATTACGTTCAGCGTTACCGACGCGGGCGGTTCGGGCATAAAAGAAGTTACCGCCGACAATGCGGAAGTAACAAAAAAGAGTGAAGGCGTTTACTCGATAACCGTTAAAGACAGCGCGCGTTACGTTGTCAGGGTATGGGATAACGCAGGTAACTATAGCGATACCGAGTATTTTGCGTCCGTCGATACCGAAGACGTTAAGTATACGCTTTCGGACGGTTCGGTAACGGGCGGTAGCTGGGTAAACGGCGAAGCCGTCGTAAGTTTCGACGTAACGGTAGGCGCGAGCGGTGCAAGACTTTTGTATAGCACGGATGACGGCGCTACGTACCGTGTTTGCGACGCGGAACTCGGCTTCTATGCGGGCGAAACGACAACGGTCGGTTTGCGCACGGTAAAACTCGAGTATGCGATAGACCTCGAAGACGGCGAATACGGATATCGTTTCCGTATCGAAAACGGCGCGGGCGTACAAAAAGAATACGACTTCGGCTTTATCGGTTTCGATAGCGTAAGACCGGAATTCGGCGAAGTTACGGATATATCGGCATATCAGGGAGTGGCTTGGACGTCGAACGTGATATACGTCGAGTTCAAAGTGACGGACGCTTCGGCACCCGTAAGCTCGGGTATCGAGTCGGTTACGTCGGATAACGGCGGGGAGCCGATTTACGACGCGACGAGCGGGAAATACACTCTCGCAATAGACAAATGCACTCCGTTCACGGTAGTCGCGACGGACAAGGCGGGTAACTCCGCAGAATACGTCTTCAAGGCGAACGTCGATACGGTCGAGCCCACTCTCGACATAAGCGCGTACGTCGGTGGCGGAGATCCCGGCGATATCAACGTCGTTCCGAGCGGAGATTATAAAGAATACGATTTCGCTTCTTGGATAACGGCGTCGGAGCCCGAGCCTTGGATAAGACTCGAGTTTACCATCAACCTTACTGCAAGCGGTAGCGCTCTCGAAATTTCGGAAGACGACGGCGCGACTTGGCGCGCGATTACGGAAACGTATCGTCCCGAAGGCAACGCCGTTACGGGAACCGTTTCGACGCGTACATATATAACTCAAGAACAAAACAAGAGCTACAAATTCCGTCTTTCGACTGGTTCGGGACGCAAAGTCGCTTTCGACCCCGTAGCCGACGGCAAGGCTTACGTCAGAATCGACTTTACCGCGCCGGTACTTCGTTCGAGCACGTACATTTCGGGATACGACCTTAACTTCCCCGCGGAAACGCAATGGACGTCCAATGTGGCTGTTTGGAGAATTCTCCCGGGCGACACGGCGGGCGGTTCGGGCGTAAATCATGATACGATAGCTCTTTACGAGTTCGATATCGACACTCCCGACGAGGAAGTCGTTTTAAGCAACGTCGACAGCGCAACCAAGCATACGATGACGCTTTCCGGATCGTATTTCGTTTACGAATTTACCGAATATAAGAAGTATCTGTTGGCGTTTGAAGACTACGCGGGCAACGTTTATGCAGGAAGTCCCTTCTCTCCCAAAGTCGACCTGACGAGCGATTTTGAGCTTGAACTCGGCGCGGTGATACGCACGGAGGGCGGAACGGGTTCCTATGACTACGCGGGCGACGCGTGGCTTGCAAACGACGGATACGTCGAGTTTACGGGCGTACCCAAGTTCAACGGCGAGTACAAGGCATTCGGACCGAGCGGAGCGCAAATGCAGTTCAGCGTGGACGGCGGAGCGAGCTGGTCGGATAGCGTAACGGTAGGCGGTGTAACGTCGACAGTCGTTTATGACAAAGATAACGGAAGCTATATTTTCGCAACTTCGGGTGACCAAGTTTTGACATATAAATTCCGTCTAATAACGGGCGCGGGCGCGTATTACGCGTGCGAAGGCGAATACTCCGTCAAACGCGACGGCGTAACTCCTACGGTAACCGCTTTTGCAAAGGCGGACGGCGAAGAGGGCGAATATAACGGCGAATGGACCAAATCCGACATTGCCATAGTCGTTACTACGGAGCACGGCGTAAGCGGTGGCGTGCTGGAAGCTCGTTTGGGCGAAAACGGCACATGGCAAGAAATTGCTTCCGCAAATATCAATACCGTTGCGACGGGAGATACTGCGGACAAGCATACATATACGATAGATTATTCGTATAACGGAAGCGTATATTTCCGTTACGTATCCGGCAAGGTCGAAAACGGCACGCCCGTTTCGGCGGAAACGTCGGGAACGCAAATCAAACTCGACAATGCGGAAGTCGAGGCAAGCATTGAAGTTTTAGGCGCGAACGGCGTGTCGGTCGAAAACGGAAGCTGGTCTTACGGCGAGTTGACGATCAAGGCGAACGTTACGACGGGCGCGAGCGGAATAAGCGCGGTTTACGTAAGTTACGCAAGCGACGGCGAGTTCGGAGCATACGAACTCGTAAATCCGACGGACGGCGAATACAAGGTCAAATTCTCGGCGGAAAGCGCGGAGGGATCGGCGTATCGCGGTTACAAATTCAAGGCGATAAGCGTATCCGGCAAGGAAGCGGAAACGGATACGTACTCGGTAGGTACCGATAACGCGGTGATTACTCTTGCTCCCGAATATGCGGGCACCAAGGTTGCTAATTACGCGGGCGTATTTACCGATTGGTATCTTACGACCGTAAGTATCGCGTTGAATCCCGATAAAGAAAACGCGTCCGGTTACAAGACGTATTACACATATCAAGAGTCCGACGGCAACGGCGGTTGGGTATCTTCGGGCGTATGGACGGAAGTCGATTCGCACTTCGCGATAGGTTATAAAGAAGACGGCACTCCCGACGATAGAGTAGGCGGTTTGGACAGACGCTACGGTTTCAAGACGGTAACGGGTGCGGGAAAAGAACTCGTTTACGCAAACGAGGGCGACGAATGGGTATATCTTCCCATAGACCTTCACACTTACTATTTGCGTTTCGAGAGCAGAGTAGGAGATATCGTAATACCCTCTTCTGTCGAATGCGCGACCGTCAGAGGCGCGGGCGAAACGTACAGACGCGGAGATCTCGTAAATATCGGCTACATTCCGACGGGCACGTATCGCTTTAAGTCCGCAAGCATAACGGGACTTACGGTACCGTCCGACAAATCTTTCAACTCGTTGAGCGTCGGAGTGCAGAACAAAGCGGATAACGATTACGCTATCGTCAGCGTAAACGTATACATCGGTGGCGGGGACGTTGACTTCAAGATTCAACTGTACAAAGAGGTTAAACTCGAGTATTCCTTAAATAAGCAATATCTGCAAAGCGGTGAGATATCCCACGTAGGAGTCGTGGCGACGGAAGCGGGCTTTACCGAGCTTTTCGGAACACCGGGATTCGGTTCGACGGGGGCACCCGAACTCGTTGCGGAGTATTACGGCGACGGTTATATCGAAAACACTCCCGCGCAAGCGATAGGCGAGTATACGGTAACCGTATCTGTATCGGAAGGATACTCGTCGGATTACTTTATATCGAGCGACAGCGTACAAACCTCCCTCACGGTAGTTTACTTTACGGGGGACGGCACGTCGGTTGACCCGTATCTCGTCAAAGACCAAGCGGACTTCGAGTATATAGATATATACGGAAGCGCGGGCGATTACGATTATCTCGGCGAAAACAGAACGACGGGATATTTCAAACAGACCGCGGATATATACGTAAGCGCGAGCTTCAAACCTATGGGCGCGGACGGAGACGGATTCAAGGGCGTTTACGACGGCAACGGATATCGCGTAATAGGCGAACAGACGTTTAACGTAAAAGACGGCGACTTCGGTTTGTTCCGTACGATAAACGGTGCGAGCATAATGAACCTCGGCGTCGAATTCGACGTCAAGGGAAGCGGAGTAGGCACTCTCGGATTGATAACGGCGTTTGCAAAAGACAGCGGAATAAGATCTTGTTACGTTGTCGGCGATATCGAAGTAAAAGGCAACGGTCTTTGCGTCGGCGGTATCGTAGGCGAAGCGGACACGACGTTGGTATCCTTATCGTTTGCGGACGTCCGCATAGAGGTCGAGCGTTCGTACGGATACGTCGGCGGTATAATCGGTCGCGCAATCAAGTGCTTTACGTCCGACTCGTTTACCGTTTCCGCAATCACGGTAACCGATTCCCCAAAATACGATTCCGTCGCTGAAGCGGGCACCAAGTTCCTTTACGCAGGCGCAGTCATAGGTTCCGTCGAGATGTTCGGGGACGTTGCGTCCAAGCCTCAGACAAACAGCTACTACCTCGATAAAAACATCTCTTACGACGGCAGTATCGAAACGGGACTTTCGGTCGGCAACGCGCACTCTTTGAGCGAGTACAACGCCCTCCGTCACGTAGGTACGGGCATAGACGCGTTCGCTTCGGAGTCGTTCACGTACGGTGGCAAAAACACCGCGACGACGCTTGTTCAGAACGTCACCGAAAGAGGTTATACGCTCACCGTAAAAGAGCTGACTTATATGCGTATAGAGCGCGAAAAGGAAGGCAACGACGTTGACGGAAACGGCACTTCCGATGACCCGTTTATAGTAGATGAGGTATCCAAACTCGGACTAATCGAAATATTCCCGTGGGCGTACTTTATGCAGACCGCGGATATGGAAGTCGGCGTTACTTCGGGTTACGCGCATACCGTTCCTTTCGTCGGCGTATACGACGGCAACGGTTATAGTTTGAAGAACGTTATAATCTCGGAAGAGCATTCCGACAGCACCGTTTGTTACGGCGGACTGTTCGGCGTAAACGGCGGTACGATAAAGAATCTTACCGTGCTCGACGTTGACTACGATTACTCGGTAAACGGCACGATTTACGCGGGCGGTCTTGTGGGATACGCCAAGGAAGGCTCTGTTATCGAAAACGTCGTCATTACGGGATCGTTGAACGTTAAAGGCGGTGATTCCGCGGTATTCGCTGGCGGAGTCGTCGGTCTCGGATATGACGCGAAAATAATTTCCGTCATAACTCTTGTCGGCGTAGAAGTCGATTCCGATTATGCGGTAACAGGCGGAATCGCGGGACTTATCAAAGGCGCGTCCGCAATGGACGACGCGGTTGCAATATCCTCCGTAAGCGTAAAATCGGAGCGTCGTGCGGATACCGGTGCGGTAATCGGCGCGGTAGCGGGAACGAGTTCGAGCGTAACGAACGTCGGATATCTCGTTTCGTCCTGCTACGTGGGCGGTAAAGTGCTTGAATCTGCTGTCGGCGTAAACGGCGGAATTTCGGTAGGCGCAAGGGCTTACTCCTATAACGACCTTGCGGGAGTCGGCGCGAACGTTACCGTAAACGGCAACGCGGTATACCAAACGATTATCGGTCTGTATCCTTTCGACGGAAAGGGAACTGAAGCCGATCCGTTCAAGGTTTCGACATACAAAGACCTCTTACAAATAGGTAACTATATGTACGCGAGTTTTGTATTGACCGAGGATATATGGATAGGCGATTACGACGCGGATGGCGCGGTGGACGAGGATTACGGTTATGACTACTCGCCCATAGGCAACGGCGCGGCGTTTACCGGCGAGCTTAACGGCAAGGGACACACGATTTTCGGGCTCACCGATTCGTTGTTCGCGATTAACGCGGGAACGGTAAGCGGATTGACGCTCAACGTAAGTTACAAAGTCTATGCTAACGAAGAGGACATCCAAGACGCCGATAAGTTCATAGACGCCGAAGGCAACACCGTTCTGAAAGCCAAGGTTGCTAAACCCGGCGAAGACGTTGTGTTCGGAGCTGTAGCTCGCGTCAACAGGGATACGGGAGATATAAAACGAGTAGGCGTTACGGGCGAGATATTCGTCAAAGTATCGGGCAAAGCCAAAGCCACGATAGGCGGTTTGGTGGGAGCCGATTTCGGCGGAAGTATCGCAGGTTGCACCATGAGTGCGGAGATGTGCGTACGCGCTTCGTATACGGACGTAGGCGGAGTAGTCGGCGTGGTGTCGGGTTCCGCAGAAGCACTCAAAATGATAGAAACAAACACCGTTATTGTTGACGAAATCGACGTCGGCGGAAGCACCGTTCACGCAGGCGTATACGTCGGCGCGGTGAAAGTAATTCACGAATACGCCCCGGCATACGCGGCGGATACGAATATAGTTGTAAACGGTACCGACATCGGCACCGTCTACGTGGGATATGAGAAGTAATTGGAGCAAAGCGAGGTAAATATGGATAACGCAATTATCGTAAACGAATCCGTAAACTTTGAGAAGTCAGAGCGCATTTCGACCGTCAAGAGGGTATTGCTTAAGGTGTTAATCGTGGCAATGGTTTTTGTGGCGGCATTGTGCTTGTTCGCCGTATTCGGTAGCGGAGAAACGCTACTCGGCAAAATAGGTTCGTCGGTCGCCCCCGAGTTCAAAACTCGCACTTCCGCCGTCGCCTATGCTT
>CAYZOJ010000009.1:27280-36489 GCA_964480195.1 uncultured Christensenellaceae bacterium
GCATCGAGCGGATATAATAATAAGTTTGCGGTAGGCACGAAGTATTCGGCGAATTATAAGAATTCCGGCGACGGCGTAACGATAGGCAACATCGTGGCAACGGCAAACCCGGGGTACTATTTTTCCGGCTGGGAGATATTGTCGGGGAAGATTGAGTATTATAGGTCGGGATCAACGGATATAACCGAGCAGGACCCGCTAAAGCGAACGCTGAGTTTGCCCGGAGGGTATGCACTCAGCGGAGATGTCGTTGTAACCGCGCACTTCAAAAAAATAGAATGCAAGGAATACGAAACAGGAACGAAAATAGTATTCAGTTATGACGAAAACGGAAACATAAATACGATCTCGTATACGTATAAGCAGGTGCAGGACGGTACGTATGCCGGCGTAAGGCAGGGACCTATCGTAATAGACAGTTCGGTTACGGGTTCTGCAACGAGTGACTCGTATGCGTTTACATTAAGGAGCGGAACGGTTGCGAACAATAACTTTACCGTAAATGATCAGAACGGAGAAATATCTTATACGGGAGATGCGTCGTATAAAGCGGGCGTTCCGCCGACGGAAGCGGGAAGTTATACGTATGCGATAGGTGTTTTCACCTCGAGTAAAAGTTCGGATTGTCTCGGTTATATCAGCGTACCTTTCCGTAT
Source organism: uncultured Christensenellaceae bacterium (assembly GCA_964480195.1). Lineage (GTDB taxonomy): Bacteria > Bacillota > Clostridia > Christensenellales > DTU072 > Stercoripulliclostridium_A. Next base: position 27,937 of record CAYZOJ010000009.1, read on the forward strand.
AGCCAAGAAGTCCGTTTCGACGGAAGGCTTTACTGTGCTCACCAAGCTTCCCGAGCGCGTATACATGGGGTACGCTTATACTCCCACTGCAGAATATGTAGACATAAAGGACAACTCGAACGGTTTGATCTATCGTATTAAGTGGAGCGATTTCCAAGACCCGACATATGACGCCAACATAAATGCCGGACAAGCGAACGTACAGCTTCAAGCGAGCGATACGAGTAACTTCATCGGAAATACCATTGTTTATTATAACATTACCAAACGTAGCCTTGACACGGTGGAAGTAGTTCCCGAAATGGCGGCGGAGATACAGGAGAGGTACAGCTTATACTATAACGGACACGAGCAACGTCCTCTCGTACTTCAGGTTCGCGTAAAAGCAACCGTAACAAACGACAAAGGAAACGAAGTCATCGAAACGTTCACACTCTATTACGGCGTAGGCTCTACATACACCAACGGCTATGCTTCCAAGGGCTATGAAGCGCTTCCCGAATCGGGATTATCATTATACGGTATCGTAAATTTGGATAAAGCGCAAGAAGACGGGACGAAGGATGTCCGAAACGCGTACGTGAACAATATAAACGCGACTACCGACACTTCGCGCGCGAGCTTTGTCATATCCATGAACGGCGACGGCGGTAACTTCTCCGGTAGCAAGGTTGTCGAGTTCGACATAGGAGCTCTTAACCTCGATTTGACGGGAGAGGATAGGTACTTTTACGATATGGCTCCCGAAAAAGACTCCAACGGCAACGAAAAACGCACGGAGATATTTACGGGTTACACGGTAGCTCCTCAAGACGGCACTCTCGTGTACGACACAACGGAACGCGAACTCACGTTCGATTACGTTTTGGTTACGGTCGAGAACCTTACGTGCCTTGTATACAATTATGGTACTAAGGTGTATAATACCGACGTGCAGACGCTTACATTCTACTTGCGACGCGACGGAACCGTTGCTTTAAGCGATGAGATATTGGATTCGTTCGGGGCAACGGACAGCGGATCGACTTATTCGATTACGAAATATAGGGATAATATTAACGTCGCGCGCGACGAGCAGAATAACATTCTCAAAAACGCGATAGCGATAGTCAACGCTCAGGGCAGTAACATAGTAGGTACCCTCGAAACCGCATATGCGATTATGCCCAAGGACCTCAAAGAAGCCAATGCGAAATTCGGAAAGACGATAGTAGAAACGTATACCGGTAACCCCATCGAGCCGTCGAGCAGCGTTGTAGTTCAGGTCAGTCCTTTGGGCACGCAGTTCTCTCTTACCCTCGGCAAAGACTTCGAAGTAACGTTCGGCGATAACGTCGACGCGACGACGGGCGGAAAGATATACGTAAAGGGTATCGGCAACTATACGGGCGAAATAGATAACTTTTCCGATTTTGCGACGACGGGCGGTCAATTCTACATTACCGCGATAGAGGCAAGCAAGGCGAAGATAACAAGACTCGCTGACCAAGAATATGCTCTCGGCAATCAAATCAACCCGAGCCCTTCCGAAATAGTCTTGACCGTAAACGGGAAAGAATATACCCTCAAAGCGGGAAGAGATTTTAGCGTCGTTCAGGGTAGCGGAACCAATATCGACGTCGGCGAAGACAACTACATCTCCGTAATGTTCGCAGGTTACAGCCCGAAGTCGGACAACAAAGGCAAGATTGACGAAAGGTACGGCTCGTTAGGCAACTTCTATACGAGCGAGGCGCTCAAGGCGTACTTTACAATCGTTCCGCGCGATATAGGAAGTATCAAAGATACTACCGGCGTCGAATACTTTGCAAGCTGGTCCGACGCACAATACAGGAGCTCCGTAACCTATGACGGCACCGCTAAAACGGGACTTCCGATAGTCGCAAACCAAAGTAAGAAAGAGAGCAACACATTATATATACAGGATTCTATCCAAACCGAATCGGGCGCGAAAACCAGAATACTCCGTTACGGCGAAGGCGCAAGCGTAGAGGGCGCCGACTACACATTTGACGGCGCGTCTTACGGCGAGAATATCAATGCGGGTATAGGCTCGGGAAGCTTGACCGTTACCGGCGTCAACAACTATAAGGGAACCCTTACAATTCACTTTGATATTTACGCAAGGGATTTAACCGACAATGTATTTATTACCGTAACGCATTCGGGCAATAATACCGCGGAGTACGACACCGAGGGACAAGGCTACAAGTTTACGGGTAGCCGAATAATGCCGACTGTCAAAGGTGTAACCGATGACGGTTTGAAAGAAGGCGTTAGCCCGACCCTCAAGGAAGGCACCGATTTTGAAATAGTTTACGGCGGTAGCGACGATGACACATCGTCGAACTACTACGTAACGACAGGCGGTGTAATCAATATTGTAGGCAAGGGCAACTACGAGGGTACTTATAAATGCGCGTTTAATATCATTCCGATATCCCAAACTATCGAGTTTAAGGACCCGGAAACCGATACCGCGAACTCTACGCTCAAACTCGAAACGATAGCGACAAAAGACGCGGGTTACGGATTCTATGCCGATTACGAGATAGCTTGCGACGGTAAAGGACAAACCAGAATTCGCCTCGAAGCAACTACAGACGCTATTTACCCCACCGCACGTCGCGTTACGTTCGTAGCACTTGCGACAAACGGGAATACGTCCGCGATTTGCAGTATCTCCTATGAGTCTTGCGAAATCGTCCCCGACGCAACGGGCGCGCACAGCGTTAGCAAGACGGTTGCTTGGCTTACCGTCAATGCAAGCAGTTACGGTATTATCCGTATTTATGTAGAGCAGTACGATTCTAACCTCTCCGCAGGCGCGAATAAAGCTGAAGATATCTATAAAGTCGGCGACGAAGCTTACTACCATTTAGGTAACTACGCAAACTACAATTACACCGAGGACTCCGACAGCGCATACTCCGTATACGCAAAGAAAACCGATTCGATGGGCAATAAAGACTCTCTCGAATTTACCTACGGCAACAACGACGTTAAGTTCTCGCCCAAGTTGGATTCTTACGCCAACAACAAGGCGTTTATAGGCTCTTGCGAGATTAAGGACGAAAAAGTTGTAGGCATAGCCGAGTCGTTCAACGGTTCGTTTGCGACGTTAAGAATAAACGGCGCAGGCACAACGACTATGACGATAAGCCATAACGGTTTTGTCAATAAATCCAACGAAGCGGACGCGTACGTCGCATTTACCGAAACGCGCGAAATCATTGTCAATAAACGTAAACTCACGATAGGGTTCGAACCGCTTACGATAGAGTACGGCGTCAACCCCGTCGGAGAAGAGTATTTGTTTACGTTTACTTATACTACCGAAGGCGACGGCGACAGTTATAAGGGTCTTCAATATGCCAACAGGACGGACGAGCCCGCAGATATTATCAAGTCGGGTCTTTCCGTTACATACAACGCAAACGAACATAAAGCGGCAAATAAAACTTATAGTTTGTCGGTACAAGTTTCGTCGACTCCGACGACAGGAAGTAAGTACGATAATTACGACATATCCTACGGCGAGAGCACATTGACGGTCATCCCCGCGACTTTGACGGTCAACGCAACCAACGGCAATCAAGTAGGTCAGTTGGTCAAAACTTACGGCGACCCGAACCCCACCGACTACAAGTTCTCGTATAGCGGATTCAAGTACGGCGAAAACGATACCGTAATAACGCGTAAACCGACAATTGATTATAGCGGGGAGGTAGATGGCTACGACAAGGTAACGGAGAGCTCGACTCAAGGAAGTTACAACGTTAGAATTTACGGTGCAACTGCCGACAACTATACGTTTGTTTACAAAACGCCGACGTTACTTGTACAAAAAGCGTACGTAACTATAACAGTAGATCATAAAAAAGTGGCATATACCGGTGCGAACTTTACCATAAACACGCCGGTAATCTCCGGTTGCGTTGCCAAGGATTGCACGATACCTGTGGGCGCCGACGACGAGAGCAATCTCGAAATCAGTTACTACCAACCCGGTAGCACGCAAGCGTTACCCGGCGCCCCCGCCGCGGCAGGCACATATAACGTAAGAATTAAGTTCAAGGCGGCAAACAACGATAACTATAAGACGACGACAGTTACCATAAACGAAGCAATAGTGATAACCGCAGTCGAACCGATTATTACGTACACCAAGCGTCAGATTGAGTACAGCGAACAAGGCGTACCGCTTTCGGAATTGATGGCAGTTATTTCCGGCGTTCCCAACGGCTCCAGCCCGATGAACAGAAGCGCCGAAAAATACCTTATCGCTAAAAACGGCGAGGCACCCGAGGGTTGTATCGAAGACAAAACCTATGAAAAGTACTTTACGGAATTGTCGTCTACAAATTACAACGTATTGAGCAAGGGTCTGTACGATATAATTGTTGTTTACGTCGCTAACGGAAGCGATAACTATACGGGTTGCACAAAGAGATTCGACGGCGTAATCGAAATAACTTCGGGACTTGCCAAAATCACGATGACCAATCCGAACGGCATAACCGAGGAGTACAACGGAAATCCCGTTGAGTTAAGTCTTGCAACAGACTTTAACCTTACGTTTACGGATCCGGGTACTAAACAAACATATACCCTTGATCCGTCGCGCGCATTCATAGAGTACTATGTCGACGGCGCATTCACTAAGGAAGCTCCCGTAAACGCGGGAACGTATCAGATTCGCGTAACGTACGAACCCGCGCCGACCGAAGAAGTCGCACGTACCGAGGTCATATTCGCAAACGCAATCACAATCGAACAATACGATTTGACGTGGGACAAAAAAACCAACAGTAAACGCGACCACATTACATTAAATCTCAGTAAAGGTGAATTATTCCATAGTTACACTTATAACGGATACGGACGCGCTCTCGATGCGGACGAAATAACCGTTAAGGGTATCGAAGAAGGATCGACGCCTACGGGAGTGCTCGGCGTCATATACGTAGATGAGAACGGCAATAAGTTCAATTCTCCCGTCAATGTCGGTCAATACAGCGCCGTCGTATCGTACAACTCCTACGGCGCGGACAACTATACGTGCTCGGGTACGGTTACGTTTGAACGCATAATTCAGATATACGGAGCATTTGTCGATATAACCGCACTCAGCGAAAGCAGTTTTTACGATTATACCGGCAAGAGCTATACGTTCGGCGCGATTTGCTCGGGCGTTACCGTAGACGGCATTACCGAGGAGCCCACGGGTACTCTCACTTACGAGTATTCAACGGACGGCTATAACTGGACGAGCGATGCTCCCGTAAAAGCGGGCGTATACGACGCTCGCGTTATCTACAATCCCGTTACGGGCGATAACTACATCAAAACGACAAGCGATGAATTTAAGACGGCAATTACCATAAACGCCGTTCAGCCGATTATTACCATATCGAGTGTCAGATTCGATTACGGCGACTCGAATATAGGCGCGTCGTACGTAATAAAAGGAGCACAATTCGATCCGAACGGACCGATGAACGAGCAAGAAGCAGGAAGCGCAAGTTTGCAGATACAATACAGCAAGCGTTTGACGTCCGAAAACGGTTCGACGTATTACGATTGGCAAGAGGGCGCACCTTCCGATTCCGGCAAGTATTCCGTAAGAATTACGTTTACGCCGGGTACGGGTTCAAACTATCTCGAAGTCATCGCAACGCAATATGACTGTGTTATCATATCGAACGTAGCGCCTACGCTTTTGGTCGATAAGAAAGAAGTCGATTACGACGGCAATCGTCATCAAATAGACCCCGCCGAAGTATTGAACGGTCAAACGGTCTATCTGCCTTATGCCGAAGCGGAAGACAAGATGTACGGATATTACGGTACCGTAAGTTACGAGTATCGCAAGTCCGGGACTACCGTATGGACGAGTTCGGCACCCCAAAACGCAGGTGTATACGATGTTCGCGTTAAGTATAACGAGAATGCTTCCAAGGACATATTCACGTCTACGTCCGTTATCGTTGCCGGCGGATTGACAATAAACAAACTCGTAATTAACGTCGCTCCCGTTTACGGACAGGGCAAGATTTACGACGGCAAAGCAACCGTCGGAAGCGATCTTGCGTATGTCTATTCCTACAAAACGGCGGACGGCAACATCGAGTATGTATACTCTGACGTAGTCGATAACGCCACGGGCGACAGAATAGACGTTTCCCGCGCGACGTACGTTGCGACAAACGGCGAAGTGTATACCGTCTGGACGGATACCGACAGCAAGTTCGTTGCGTGGAGAGATTACATCGAAGTCGCGGTAGAATTTATAACCGGCGAATTCGAAGCAGACGGACACGTCGTCAACGTCAATTACGAGGCGATAGGGGAAACCGAGGGCGAAGCCGTCATAATGAATGAAGGTTCCGCATACATCATTGACCTCGACAACGACTTTGCGTATAGACGCAAGGCGGATACGAGTTATAGCGTTTCCGAGCAAAGCGGATACTTCTTTAGTGTTGTAGACGCGTACGGCAGAGTAAGAGTTATAAAGATCGACGAGAGCAAACTCAACAACGTAGGCAAAGGCAGTATAAACGATATCGTCGGTTCGACCACCACCGCTTATAGCATAAACCTCGCGACGCTCAAGGCAACCGCGAACGGCGAAAGCTTTAAGATATACAAGTTTGCTTATCAAATCGAGTGTAAAACGGATAGCGGTGTTTCGGCTTACTACGATGTCGATCCGTCGCACCTCATTAAGTCTTCGAATCCGCAACGCGCATACTACAAGACATCTACGGGCAAGAGCTTCTTAATCGACCTCGATACGTATGTGGCGCAAGACGCTTACGAAATCACCGTCAAGAACGCGAAAATTACTTATAACGACGTGAGTTACGAGTTCTCCCCCTCGGATATTGCAACCGGCGAGTATTACGCCAACGCTTATATCGGCGACATCGTTTTAGGAGAGAATTCCGAACATTCCGTTACCGTCGATATGGTAAATCGCAATGCGCGCATAAGACTTACCGATACCGTTGAGTACAACGAAGAAAACGACACGTACTTGATGGTTAAAGAAGACTTGATGTTCGCTATCGGTGACCTCGAGTCGGCAGACAGAAAGGATGTTTACAAGTTGGATATGGGCTACGGGGTATTCTATATCGAATTCACCGATGACGGCATTATCGCACGTAAGTCCGAGAACAAGGCGGAGTTCGACACGTTCGCAAAGACGATTACCCGTACCGAAAACGGCGCGACGGTAGTCATTGGCGACGTCGACAAAGCCGAGTTTGTATACAATCGTATGCATACCGTAAGGTCGGGCGAAGTCAAAGCCGACGTTATCAAGCTGTTCGACGCCGACTGCACCGTAACGGCACCCGAACTCATAAAGGGCAACGAGTGGAGCGGTTCGCTTTCGATTAACGCGTCTGATGCGGGCGAATACGACGTCGCGTTGGGCACGCTCACCGCAGGCTCCAACTACGACATAGTGTTCTCGAAAGGCGGAATTCAATACTATATTGATAAAGCAAGCCTCACCGTCGAGTTCACATACGACGATAACAACGTCTATAACGGCGAAGAGAAGTTCATCTACTACGACATTAAGGGTCTGATAGGCTATGACGACGTATCCGTCAACGCACAATACCATGGCGAAAGACGCGACGTTACCGAGGACGGATATCAACTTAGAATAGAGATAGATTCCGCAAATTACGTCCTCATAAACGGTGAATCGGAGTGGTGCTTGATTGAGCCCGCACAAATGTCTGAAATAGTTTTCGTTCCCGCTACGGGAGTCGTATACGACGGCAAGGCGCATAAACTCGCGCTCACCGATTTGCCGAGCGGAGTTACCGTTACTTATGACGGCAACGAAACTGCTCCGTCGTTCGTAAATCCCGGCACGTACGTCGTTACCGCAGTGGTTTCGAGAGCTAATTATAAGGATACCGAAGTCGAACTCAGCCTTACCATCAACAAGTGCCCGTTCGACATTCAGCCCGATGAGGTTCCCGGAACCCTCACTTACGGGGACCCGCTTCCCACACTTACGGCAGATACCACGCTCGGAAGAATCCAACTCGACGCAGGTCAGATTCTCGATCCGTCGATTACGACTTACACTTGGACGTTCGTTCCCAACGACACCGACTTCTATACCTTCTACGAAGGCAATGCGGAAAACGGCAACGTCATAAAGGGCACGATCGAGTTGTATGTCCAAAAAGCCAAGGCGAAGATAGTCATCAACGATAACCTCGTCCAGACCGAGAGCAACCGCAAGACGCTTATTGCCTACATCAACGATTTGAGTCAGGAAGAGTACGACAACATCGTTGTAGAGTATGTCGGCGCGGACGGAACTCGTTACGCTCAAATGCCTAAGGACGTCGGACAATATACCGTCATCGTAACTTACGGCGGAAACGAGTATTACGACGAAACCGTCTACACCGCCACCCTTACGATTAAGGACGAAGACAATTTCGAGTGGCTGATATATGTAGGTATAGGCTTGCTGACGCTCGCGCTTGCCTCGACGGTATTCTTCCTCTTCCG
>CAYZOJ010000010.1:0-33581 GCA_964480195.1 uncultured Christensenellaceae bacterium
CGGGCTAAGGATGTTTTAATAGAGTTTATTGAGCCCGCGCTACGGGGCTTGCGCCCAAATCTGCACACACATACGCCTGTATTGTTTCCGTTCCGATTTCCTCGCCTTTTAGCTCCAAATATCAAACCGAGAGCTATACAATGCGCCACAGGGCGAAAGTATTATCACTGTGGCACGTAATCTATTAAGGGATAGTATAGGCGACGTGCTCGTCGCAAAGGCGAAAGAGACTTTCGCCAGTGAAATCTTGCCCGCAAGGTGAAATCCGCTTCGCGGGTGAAATCTGCCTATGGCAGGTGAAATATTCGCTTCGCGAATGTTGTGGGGCGCCGTTGGCGCGAATATAGGATTATCTCTATCTATCCTTTTCTCTTCTCTACTTCTCTTTTCTCTTTTATCTCGCGAAGCGGAAAGGCAATCCCTCCGTCACGGCTTTGCCGTGCCACCTCCCTTTACACAAGGCAGGCTAAAAACTTGCGTAAATTTACTGTTTTTCTTCTTAATTACCTTATTTCTCGATGTTAATACAATCGCCGTGTGGCGAAATACAGCCGTCCAGATGTTAGTACTATCGCCGTTGTAGGAGTAGTAGGTAGCTCTCGGCGGGATATTTAGTGCTATAACGCGAAAAAATCGGAGCGGAAGCTGTACAAAGGTACGCGTGCGGAGATTTGGCGCAAGTCCCGAAGAGCGCGGGGGTACTTTTTTGTTTCAAGAGATTTATTATCTTTTTCCGCGCTCTGAGTTTCGCGTTAGAGTGCTGAAGAGCCCGTCGAGAGCGTGTAGTTTAAGTAAATCCCGAAAACTATAAAACAAGCAATCCGCTAACGTTGTTCATCAAAGAAAAATAGGTTACCGAGCTAACGATAACCTATTAAAGTTCTAACCATTTCTGCTTGTTTTCGGGATTTACTTAAACGTACGAAACGACGAGTATTACTATCCCGAGGATTACTAATATCGCGCCGGTGATTCTGTTAAGTGTTTTGGGCTTTGCTTTATTTGCTATAAGTGCCGCAACCTGTGCGAACACGAGCGTACTGATTATACATACGATTAGCGCCGCCAAATCGGGCACACCGCCTATTACAAAGTGGCTTACCGAACCCGTCAATGCCGTTACGCTCATTATGAAAACGCTTGTGCCGACTGCGGTTTTAAGCTCATAACCGAGTATCGCCGTCAAAGCCAATAGCATCATCATTCCGCCTCCCGCGCCGACGAACCCGCATATAAATCCCACTACCGCTCCGCATATTATCGAGCGTACTATCTTTTGCGTGTTTGTGGCTTCCGTAAGTCGCTTTTTGGGTTCCGTAACAGGCTTTACGATAAACTTTACGCCAAGTATCAACGTCATAATTACCGAGAGATTTCCCATCGTCGTTTGAGGCACTATGCTTGCAATATAACTTCCGAGCATAGTAAACAACAACACCGCAACCATCATCACGGCACCGTTTTTGACGTCGATGTTTTTGTTCTTCCAATACGTCAACGCAGAAACCGCGCTTGCCAAAACGTCGCTCGCAAGCGCAATGCCGACAGCCATATACGGGTCCATATCGAGAAACGTTATAAGCATCGGGCTGATTACCGCGGCGGCACTCATTCCGGCAAAACCCGTTCCGAGTCCCGCGCCGATGCCTGCAAATATACATACTATTACTTTTATGACATCGAATTCCATATTAATTTCCTTTAATTCCGAATAGCGAAATGTTGTTTTCTATTTTTTGAATAAGACTGTTTAACGCCTCGAATTCCGCGTCGGTTACACCCGTTTTGAGAGTGTCGGCAAAATGCTTTTGCACGGCGTGCCCGTCTTCGATTATCGGATTCGCCTCCTCCGTCGGGATAAGTCTATACTTGCGTCTATCGAACAAGTCGCGTTCGCGTTTGAGCAGTCCGCTTTGAATGAGCGTTTCGACCGCGACCGACGCGATACCGCTTTTTATTCCCCTGACCTCGCATATATCTCGTGCGGTGTTGATTTCAGGATTGTTCGCGCAAAACATCAATACATCTAAACACGTTTGATTGATACCGTATTTACGGAGTATCGGTGAACATAGCTCGGCATATACGTTATTGAGCTTTTTTCCCGTTTCGATCATCTTGAGTGCCGACATAACATTACACCTCGAATTAGTCTAAAATTAGAATATCTAAAATTATAATAAATCCCAATTAAATATGCAACCGAATTTTGCAATTTGGAAAAAGAAAATAATATCTCAATACTTCCGACTTGCGCAATGTTGTTTGCCTTACGGCAATGAGGCTTGCGCAGTGATATTGCTTGCGCAGTGATATTTGCCTGACGGCAAGTGATATTTTGCTACGCAAAGTGATGTTTTCGCTTACGCGAAAGTTGAGGTGCGCCGTTGGCGCGAAGCGGAGCTTACGCCATGAAATCTTGCTGTGCAAGATGAAATCCGCATTCGCGGATGAAATCTGCCTACCGCAGATGAAATTTTCGCGTTGCGAAAGTTGCGGGGCGCCGTTGGCGCGAATAATATAACAATCCCTCAGTCTACGGCGGTGCCGTAGACAGCTCCCTTTACACAAAGGAGCCTTACCATAGTCGCGCTTTTTCACTTCTAAATAAACCGATTTAACGATGTAAATACTACAGTCTAACAGAAAAATACAGCCGTTTAGATGAACAATACAGTCGCTAATCATAAGCGCATTGTGTAGCTCTCGGAACGTGTTATCGTCAGCCTATTACATTACTAATCATTTTCGCCTATTTTTCGGGATTTACTTACCGTACTACATATGACGTAGCGTATCGCGGGAGTTAAGGTGGATTCGTCGGCTATGGTTGTGATGGCTTCCGTTCCGCCGAAAAGAGGCTCTATCATCTCGAGTAAACATTCTTTGTCCGTACCGCTCGGCAGATCGAGTATCTCGCTTTTAAGGTCGTATGATTTATCTCTGATTTTTGCGCAAACGGCAAGAGCATCCTCCGTCGATAGCGAATGTGCGTCAAGTTTTTCGCTTGCTTCGTACAGCTCCGAAACGGACTCGTACATACACTCGACGGTACGTTTATACAAGTCGCCGTACGTGCCACCATACAGTTCTCCCGCTTTTAACTTAAATTCCTTAACTATGGTTCCGTCGTTTTTATCGACAACCGACTTTGCCTCTTTTTTTGTTAAATATGTTGCTAAGGCTACAAAATACTGTCCGTCTTCGGTATATATGTATCCGGCTCCGCCCGCACCGCGAGTAACGCTCGCGTGCGCCACCGCGTCCCTTTCGGAATCGTATCCTCCGCGAACTACCATATAAAAAACATATGTGTTGCCGTTTAACAATCTGCTTACCGCAGTCTTTATGCTACCGCCCGTGCGAACGTCTGCAAAAATCAAAACCGCTATTATCGGTACTATTATTAAAGTAACGACTATCGCGCCGAAATAATCTCGCCCGCGCTTACCGTTACGTCTTGGTTCGGGCGTACACTCGTAATCGTAAAAAGACCGTTCCCCGTTATCTTCCGTCTTATGGTTATACTTAAAATAAAAGGGCGAATAATCCATATTAAAGATTATGCGCCCTGCCTCGGTTTATGTTATAAATCGCCGAACCGCACAAGCTCGACGCCGGCTTCCGCAAATAACTGCAAGCTGAATTCGTCGGGGTATCCTTGTTCGTAAACTACCCTCTTGATACCCGCGTTAATTATAAGGCGGGTACATATGCTACACGGCTGGTGCGTACAATATAAAGTCGCGCCTTGTAGGGGTATCCCGAGTTTGGCGGCTTGTATTATCGCATTCTGCTCCGCGTGCACGGCATAGCAAATTTCCTGACAAGTGCCCGACGCGATACCGCGCTTTTCCCTAATACATTCCGCTCTGTCTTTACAGCTCGGTATGCCTTGAGGTGCGCCGTTGTAACCTGTTGTCAATATGCGCTTGTCGCGCACGATAATGGCGCCGACCTGTCTGTTGGGTTTATAGCAACTGCTCCAACCCGATACGAGTCTGGTCATCTCCATGAATCGCAAGTCCCATTTATCCATAATAGCCTCCGAAAATTCGCTTTTAATAAGGATAACATATGTAACGACGTTTTTCAACAAAAAAAATATTGAATTATCTCTCTCTACCGCTTGCAATCCGCATTTTCCTATGATATAATGCAATCGTTAGCAATCTTAATGCAAGAGTGCTAAAAACCTTAAAAGTTCAGGAGGCATCATATATGAAACTCGTTCCGCTGTTTGACAAAGTCGTTGTACAGCACATAGAAGCGGAAGAAACTACCGCTTGCGGAATACTTTTACCGAGTTCCGCTCAAGAAAAACCCCAAATGGCTAAAATCATAGCCGTCGGCGAGGGCGGAATCATCGACGGAAAAGAAATCAAAATGGTCGTAAACGTCGGAGATACCGTTCTTTACAGTAAGTATGCGGGTTCCGAATTCAAAATCGACGGCGAAAACTACGTCGTCATACGTCAAAGCGATATCCTCGCTATAGTCGAAAAATAATCAGGAGGCTTTTATATGGCAAAACAATTCAAATACGGCGAAGAAGCCCGCAAAGCCCTCGAAACAGGCGTAAATACCCTTGCTAATACCGTTAAATTGACGCTCGGACCCAAAGGTCGCAACGTCGTTCTCGATCGCAAATACGGTTCCCCGCTCATCACCAATGACGGCGTTACCATCGCAAAAGAAATAGAACTCAAAGACCCCTTTGAAAATATGGGCGCGCAACTTATAAAAGAAGTCAGCGTCAAGACCAACGACGTCGCGGGCGACGGCACCACCACTGCGGCGGTACTCGCTCAGGCTATCATTCGCGAAGGTCTTAAAAACGTGGCGGCAGGCGCAAACCCGATGGTTCTCCGTAAAGGTATCGCTCTCGCTACCGATTCCGCGGCGGAAGCTCTTAAAGAAATCAGCAAGCCCGTACAAGATAAAAGCGAAATCGCATCCGTCGCTTCTATCTCCGCAGGCGACGAAAACGTCGGTAAGCTCATCTCCGACGCTATGGACAAGGTAGGTAAAGACGGCGTTATCACCGTTGACGAAGGTAAATCCATGACTACCGAACTCACACTTGTGGAAGGTATGCAATTCGACCGCGGTTACGCTTCCGCTTATATGGCTACCAACGATAAGATGGAAGCCGTCGTAGACGATCCCGTCATCCTCATCACCGATAAGAAAATTTCCAATCTCCAAGAACTCCTTCCCCTCTTGGAACAAGTTCTCAAAAGCGGTTTGAAGCTCGTCATCATCGCGGACGACATCGAAGGCGAAGCCCTCGCAACCCTCGTCCTCAACAAGCTCAAAGGCGTATTCAGCTGTCTTGCTCTCAAAGCCCCGGGATTCGGCGACAGACGTAAGGCAATGCTTGAAGATATCGCTATCCTTACCGGCGGACAAGTCATTTCGGGAGACCTCGGAATGGAACTCAAAGACGCAACTCTTGCCCAACTCGGCAGAGCGAAACTCGTTAAGTCCACCAAGGACAATACGACGATTGTCGGCGGTTACGGTTCCCAAAGTGCCATTTCCGCGCGCATAAACATCATAAAAGCGCAAATCGCGGAATCCACTTCCGACTACGACAAAGAAAAGCTCCACGAGCGTCTTGCAAAACTTGCCGGCGGTGTTGCGGTCATCAACGTCGGAGCAGCTACCGAAATCGAAATGAAAGAAAGCAAAATGCGTATCGAGGACGCACTCGCGGCAACTCGCGCCGCTGTCGAAGAAGGTATCGTCCCCGGTGGCGGTATCGCTCTCCTCGGCGTTATCGACAAGGTTAAAAAGGCTACCGCAAAACTCACGGGCGACTATAAGACCGGTGCCGATATCGTCATCAAAGCCCTCGAAGCTCCTATCCGTCAGATAGCCGATAACTGCGGTGTGGACGGCGGTGTTATCATCAACAACATCCGCAGAAACAAGTCTGCCTCTTACGGTTACGACGCTCTCCGCGACGAATATTGCGATATGCTTAAAGCAGGCATTATCGACCCGACCAAGGTTACGCGTACCGCTCTCCAAAACGCTTCCAGCGTAGCTTCCACCTTGCTTACGACCGAAAGCCTTGTTGCGGACATTCCCGAACCTCCGGCGCCCGTAGCTCCGACAAATCCCGATATGTACTAAAATAATTTAGTAAAAACGGCGTAACGAAATCGTTACGCCGTTTTATTTTGCCTTTATAAAGTTTTTTTGTTTATTTATGCTACTTTCTTTACGGCGTCCGTCCACGATATATCGGCTAACACGTATGCGGAAGTTATTCCGTCAGCCTTTTTAAGACCGCTATACACGTTCGCGTAGCCGTTAAGCTTAGCCGTACTCGTGAAAGATCCGACAATAGTCGAGTCTAATGCGTCTTTATTGAACACATACACGGCTTCGAGCGCATTGCATCCGGTAAAAGGACTTATCGCGGGATATCCGCCCCCGGGAGCTTCCGGCACAGTGGCGGGCTCCATATATACGACTCGGAGATTGGCGTTATCTTGGAACGCGCTCCTACCTATCGCGACGACGTTACGGCTTATCGCAAGAGCCGTGCCCGAGGTTACGTTCCCTCCGCACGTGCTGAACGCACCGCCCTCGACGACAAGCGACGTGCCCTTATTCAAAACTATTTTAGATAAGTTCAGACAGTATTTGAAAGCCTCTTTACCGATAGAACGCAAGGCGGTATTGGAATAAAACTTGCTTATCGAAGTTGCATAGAACGCCCATTCGCCTATTGTTTCGAGGCTTAATTCGTCGGCGGAAACCGCGTCAAGCGCTTTGACGGAGCCGTCCACGGTCCACTTGACGTCGTAGAGAGCCGTTGCGTAAAAAGCGTACTTTTCGATACTCTTTAAGGTCGACGGCAACTTTATCTTGGTTACACCTTCGTGTACGAAATATCTGCCGACGGATACGACTTTATAACTCTCTGCGTCTATTACAAACGTTTGTGGTACGGCAATATCCTTTTTCGTCCCGAACACGCATACGATACGAACCTCTTTGGAATCCGCGTCGTAATCTCCGCTTGACGATATCGGCTCATAGCAAAAGCTTAAATCGTCGTTTTCGACTATGTAATCGTATGCAAACACGTAGTCGGACGGCTTATAGCTGTATTCTTCAAAATATCCGCTTGTGGGGTTCCAAGACGAGCTGTTACGGAACCCGTTTAGCATACTTGCCTTAACAAAGTATTTCGAGTTTCTGCCAAGACCGACAGAGTCGGGAGTCGAATAGGTCGGCACGTTATCCGTTAAAATGTTTATGCGTTCGAGGTTGGTATTTCCCCAGAACGGAGCTTCTTTATATTGCGTAAGACTATATAAGGTTATCTCGGTAAACTTGGAATTTTCAAAACACCATTTGCCGAGAACTTTAAGTTTACTACCCGTACCGAACTCGACTTTCGTAAGGTTGGTATTCGCAAACGACTCCGTACCGAGGCTCTCCAAAGAATCGGGGAATTTGATGTATTCGAGCTTGGTCATTCCCTTACCCGACGAGGCAAAAGCAAGATCTCCTATCGTCTTTAAGCCCTCGGCAAGCTTGACGTTTTCGGAGCCTACCTTGGACGAAAGCGACGTGCAATTATAAAACATTCTATCCGAAATCTTTTCCAAGCCGTCGCCGGTCGAAACGTCGATGTGTCCCGCTCCCGTCGACTTAAAATCGAACGACGTATACACGTTTTCGAGAGCCGTTGAGCCCTCGAATACAGAATCTCCGAGCGAAACTACGTCGATACCTGTGCGGAAGTAGACCGTCTTAAACAAACTCGACGTAAACGCGCCGTCGCCGATAGTCTTCAACGACGCGGGCAAAATCAGCGTAAGGTCGCTTTTATAGTAGCCTCCGTCCCTATAAGGATTTATCACGGACGCGTCCCAGCCCGTACCGCGGAAAGCGTAATTGCCTATTTTAGTAAGCGACGTCGGAAGTCCCGATTCACGTTCGTAAGCAAACGAGCTCGCCTTGCCGAGAATGATTTTTCCGCAATCGGCAAATGCAAAATTGCCTATCTGACGCACCGACGCCAAATGAATTTGAAGTCCCGTGCACGCATTGAAAGCGTAATCGCCTATCTTATAAAGCGTATCTGGAAGTATGAACTGTCTGCCCGCTCCGACACCAGAAAAAGCCATATAGCCTATCTCTCTGACGACGTATCCGTCAAGCTCTTCGGGGATGTCTATCGTAAACGAAGAGGCTTTGCCCGCCAAGCTCAAGCCCGTAACTACCGCGTACTCCTCGCCGTCGTCGGAAGTCGCTACCGAATAGGTTACGGCACGTTCGTAATGCGCGTAAAGAGTGATGTCGGAATAGAAAAGATATGTATCCTTATTCGAATAACGGGTACCCGCGCCGTTCGGTTCGGTATACCAACCCGCAAAAATAAAGCCGTCTACGCCGTACGCTTCGTCCGAGTTCGTAAGGTTCATATCGTAATCGCTTTTAACCGAAATCCCGCTCGCAAAATCGTTTTTAACCTTAATTTGAGTGGATCCGTCCTTTCTCGGTTTGCACTCGGATATGTCCATCGTAAGCTCGAATTCGGGCGCGATAAGCACCGTAAATTCCGTTCCCGAAATTCCGGCAATCGCACGCCTTTCGGTTTTGTATTTATAACGAATAGTGTTAAATCCGAGCTTTACGCTACCCGCGCGCTTGCCTACCGAAACGTTCCTTAAATACACCACGGAAGTATCGGAATCATAGCCGAAATTTTCGGATTCGACTTTGAAGTCGGTATGCACCGTTTCGCCGTTTTCGACGACCTCCGTGTAATACTCGACCGATAAAATTTCGTACTTATCGGGGTTCGCAAGATTGATTACTACGTCGAGTCGCTCGACGTCCCCGTTCGATGCCGAAAGGCAAACGAGATTACCCTCTTCCGTCAAACCGTTTACCTCGGGAACGAGTTTTATCGTCGCGGTAGGTAGAATGCCGTCCTTTTTATCCCCCTGCGTGCTTCCTCCGCCCGTTGAACAAGCGCTTAAGACGAATGCGGTTACCAACATACAGGCAACGAGCAAAAACGGTAATATGCGTTTTACTGCCGTCTTGTTCATCTATTTATTACCTCCGAGTTTGCCTTTGCGTTTTAATACGACTATCACGATTGCAATCACTCCGCCTACAACGACTACACCGCCGGTAACCGAACCTATGATAATCCACATACGAGTTTTTTCCTCGTCGACGACCGAAAAATTCGTGTCGGTTGCTGACGGACGATTGTCTATGGTCGGCTCGGACGGTCTTACAACGGTACCGCCCGTGGTGATTTTGACGTTAATCACTTGCGAATACAAGACCTCGTTATCGAGCCTAAGCTCCAAGAGTACGTTCTCTTCGGTTTCGGTGAACGTGTACTCTTCGCCGACCAAGTCGCCGTTGACATAGAGTTGAACCGCACCGCGATACTTTTCGGGAATAAGCGAACCGACTTTGACTTCGCCGACACCTGTCAGTACGTCGCCAAGCGTATCTCCGACATCTATCGAAACTTCTTCCTTATTGACGTAAGACGTCATCGTGTAGCCTATGTTTTTGACGGAATTGAAGTTCACCGTATCGTTAGGCGTAAAGTCAATCTTATAGGTGTACGTGCCGTACATTTGAGTTTGCTTAGGGAAAGTTTCGGTATACGTAAACTTGCCGACAACCGCGACACCATTAAACTCGGCTCGCGCGTATACTACGTCGTTTTCGCCCAAAACGTGCTTGGACACATATTCGACGTTAACTTCGTCTTGCGTTATGTAAGGCGTCGCGCGACTTATGATAACGGTTACGTCGAAAGTTACGGTCTTAAATCCGGACTTTGCAACCGTTACGGTTACGGAATACCTGCCCGCGTTTACGGGATAGATGTTTTGGGATACTTCGGCACCCTCGGGAAGTCCCGCGACACTCACTTCGACAGGATGCCCGCTATACGTTGCTTCGGTATCTAAAGCTACCAAATCTTGACTAAATTCGCGTAGAACAACAACGAGTTCTTCGACATCCGCATTCCTCTTAATCACCGTATAATCGTTGTATTTGATACCGTTTTCGACGTTATAAAGGTTCAATGTGATTTTGAACGCGCCCTCTGCGCCTTTGACGTAATCGACAACGGTAAATTCTTCCTTAGCGCCGTCGGCGCCCTCGTACTCTGCAGTAAATACGGACGGCAAATCTTCATCCGCATACAATCTGCATTCGGCTATCGAATACAAAATCTCTTTGGGTTTAACTACCGTCGTAAAGGACGCGATATCTTCTTTAACGCGGTAGCACTTTACTCCGACGGGGTTGCCGTTCGCGTCGAGTTCCTCTCCGGGAATTTCCATATTCGCCACGGCGGTAAACGTGTATGTGCCGACGTGCTTAACTTCTCTATCGGGCACTATCTTTATTTCGGGATCGTCGTTACCCATAATGCCGGTAACCTTGAAACGCGGAACAGAATTATAAATCGTGCCAATCTCGCCGTATACGTACTCGTCGGCAATTCCGTCTTTTGTTAAACTACTTGGCGAAATATTGTAACGGTTGAAGGTAACCGTCTTCGGGTAGACTTTAACTTTTTGTTCGCCTCGGGTCACCGTAAATCTGACGCACTCGACGCCCTCTTTGACGATTGAATCCGCCGAAACCACCGAGTACTCGCCGGGAGCAATATATGAGGTCTGGTGAGAGGCACAACCCACGCGCATTGTTATCGTATGGTCGCCTTCTCCAATCGACGAGTTCCTAAACGTATACGTGAAGGACGGCAAACCCTCGCTCGAATTGAACAGCGTGCCGTACTCGAACGTGCGAACGCCCTCGAACTCGATCGTGATGTCCGCGCAAACGATTTTGACTTTCAAGTCTTCGATCTCGTATTCAGGTCCCTTCGAAACAACCTTGACGGTATATTCGCCGGGAAGCACTATTCTATCCGCGCATTCTATCTCGTAAGACACATTGTCGCCTCTGACGGGAGCGTACTCCGACATAAAATCGAGTCCGTCGACTATCTCCGCAATCGCTTCTTTATCGAACCCGTCCGCGCCTCTGTAAACAAGGTCCATAGGCGCCGTCAAAACAAGTTGTTTAGGATTGACGGTAAGGGTGGCATTCGGCAATTCGATATATAAATCGTTATAGTTACCGTCGTTATCGGTTGCGGTTACGGTGAAGTTACGCGCCTTTATGGGAGTAACAAAAGTCGGCGCGATATTGTCGACGATTTCCGCTTTCCACGTGAGCGAAATTTCATCGTAAACTTCGTACGTATACTTCCAAATAAAGCTCGCGCCCGACGGTAAAGCGCTCTTGTCTATATCGACGCGGTAGCCCGTTTTATTGTACACGACTTCGGCGCCCGTAAATTCGGTAACGCTCGAACCGTCATACAGCATAAGGCTACCTACCGTTACGCTTGCGGAATTTATCGAAAAGTCGACGGTTTTGGAGCACGAATAGTATTCGCTCGTTTCTTTGGTAACGATTTCCACGCGATATATGAGCGTTGAGTCGTTCGCGTTTTGCGGAGCTCCGTCCATCGGATTGACAACACCGCCTCTGACGTAATAATACTTGGGGTAGCCTTCTTCAAATGCAAGCACTTCTTCGCCGTTATAATCGAGGACGACGGGGAGCCCGGTGTACTCATACTCGGTCTTAACGTTTAGCACGTATCTGCGCTTGCCTACCGTCAACGTTGCGTTTTCGGCGCGTACGAGTCGATAGTTCCCGACGTATTCTTTGATTATTTCGGCAGTAACGGTTATTTGTGCGCCCGCCTGCGTTTGTCCCTTTTGATAAGACGAGCCGACGTTGTAATCCACGCCGAGTGTTAGATTGTCGGTATAATTTTCTTTGAGGTCATCACCGCCGTCCGCACGCGCTACCGATATCGTATAAACGGGTTCGGCGTTATAGTTGACGTAAACGTTGTTTGCGCTGACAACGAGTTCAAGAGGTGTGATTTTGATTTTTACACCGCTCATGGTGAACGGCTTATAGTTTTGAGGTTCCGCCGTAACGGTTACGGAAAGGCTCGTGTACTCGCCGACGTTCGTAAACCCGAAAGGCTCCGACGAGCTGTTTTCGCCGTACTTATAAACAACGGTATAAGTATAAGTTTGGGTATCTCCCGAAAGCATTTTGAGTCCCTTAACATCGAGTTCTGCACTGTGCGCTGTGCCGTCGTACACGGCTTCGACGTTATCGAAACCACAATTCTTATAATCCATTTCCGCTTGGACTACCGTAAACGTCGCGTCTTTACCGTTTACTACGACATAGTTGGGATTTACTTTGCTTTCGTCGACTCTTAAACTTACGTTATATCTCCCGGGCTCGGAAAACCGAGTATAGTCAGAAGAATAACTTATGCCGGAAAAATCTTTCAGAGTTTCAGAATTGAAGACGACATCGGGGTGTTCGCTCCCGAAAGCAACCTCTAAACTCTTAACCGACGGCGTTACCACCGCTTCTTTACGCCCGACATAAAAGTCGAAAGTACGCGTATACGCTTCGTATCCCGTAAGTCTTACGGTCAACGTCAACGTGTAAACGCCGGCGTCCGTAATCATATCCATAATCTCGGTTTGCCCGCCGAGAGTGCGCGCAAACGATTTGATACTGTATTCGTAAGAAACTCCCGCGCGTCTGAGTCCCGAAAGCGTAAACGATGGTTTTATTGCGTTCCCGCTATAAATCGGCGCGTCTTCCGCGGTCACACCGCCGAGGGTACTGCTTATTTCGTATTCGTCGAAATTCGCTTCCCCTTTGGTAACCACGTATTTGCCCTCGAAAACGGCTCCTGTGTATTCTGCGGTCGGCGATACCGTAACGCGCATTACGTACGTATCGGGAGTGGTTACGAACGTGCCCGAATACGCTTCGCCCTCTTTGAATAACTCTATCGACACGCCGTCGAAATCTATTGCGTGCGTATAGTTTTCGTTAAGTTTGAATCCGTAAACATCGGCAAAAACCGCCTTTAAGCCGTCAAAACCGAACTTTCCGACTAAATATGCGCTGTCAACTCCGTATCTTATGCAATCGTAAGTTACGGTGCAGGTATTGTCGCTGTCGACGACGAGTTTTCCGCCGATATAATAATACGACGTTTCGAGATATATCTCTATCTCTCGATCGCCCTTGCCGTAATCGAAACTGCCTGCCGTATGCGCTTTACCGCTCGACAGTAGCCAACCGATTTCGACGTTATCGGCAATCAGTGCTTTTTTGACGGACAACGGAAGACTGTCTATGTAACTTCCGTTCAAATCGTCGGCGCCATCGATGATGAGGCTCTCGACATAGTCTTTGCTTACGGCTTCGCCCGATCCCGAACTAACCGTAAACGAGTTACTCGATTGTATCGCGCCGTATGTGCCTTCCGCGTCCGCGCCGTCATCGAAAACGGAAATTTTTTTGTAGCTTACGTTGTCGTAAGGGAATACGAGTACGGGGAGATCGTCCGCTTCCCCGTTCTTTATAAATCCCCAGCTCGTTTCTTGACCGAACTTCCAGCCGTCCGACACGGTGTGCGTGGCGCCTATTGCTTCGGCTTTAACCAGCGAATACGAGTCGGTGTCGGCGGTATAAGTCGGGTTACCCGTCGAATCGTACGATACGGAGTTTTGGGCACTCGCGTTAAATACGGACTTTGAGGTACTCGATACGTTCTGCACGTTTTTAAGAGTTACGTTCTCTTCCGAAGATAAAACGAACTCTTCGCCCTTGTTTCTCGTATAAGTTACGTTAGCACCCTTCAAAAGCTCGCCCGCAACGGCTCCGCCTACCGATATATCGCACCTCGTTATCGTTCCGCTTGCGCTACCGAAAGCGTACGGGGCTGTGCCGTAAGTAGCTATGCTTTGCGCCGTTCCGAGAAGGGTATTTGCAACAAGCGCGCCCGCGGATTTACCTATCACGGTAAGATTTTTTACGGTAGAAGTTGTAGAAATCGTACCAAACAACGAAGAATTCACTATTCCGCTTATCGAGTGTCCGTTACCGTCGAAAACGCCGTTAAACGCGGGTAAAAACGCTACTTCATCACTCGGTTTATAAAAATCGTCCCCGCTGACGGCAAGGTCGATATCGCACATCAAGCTGACATAAGAAAACTCGGTCTTATCCGCAAGCGCGACAAGATCGCCTATACCGTACACGAGATACGGTTGAGCTTTTGTTCCGCTACCTTCGAGATCAGAAGATGCGGTCGGTACGGTAGTTAATTGACAATTTGAGTAATTTGCAATGTAATCGTCGTCAAGAACCGCCGTCGCGTTATAGTATCCGCAATAATTCTTGTTATAGTTTTTGTTGTCCGCGATAACTGCGTTAAAAGTCGATTCGAGCGCGCCGATTTCCGCGTTATACAGATTTATATAGCACATCTGGCTTGCGGTAGGAAGAGTCGTTTGGTTCGTTTGCGCATATGCGTAGGCGTACATATACCACAAAAGTTCGGTATAATTTTCGATTTTTCCGTCCGCTATAAGGTCTTCCGCAGGCTCTACATAGTCTTCGTCTTTTTCAAGGACGGCTACGTAACCGTCCGACGACGGATGACGAGTATTTACTATCGAATACGCGCCGACGTAACTCGAATAATCGTCTTCTATGCGTTTGACGGCGTTCGCTGTATTACTAAGCGCTATCGCCGAAGCATATTCGGGAGTGCTTCCCTCTTCGTCAACAAGCTCAACCATAACAACGGAATCGCAAATCGCACCGTAATTGTACGCGCATATGCCGGAAACGGCGTTGCCGACGGCTTTACCCGTTACGGTTATCCCGGATATCGTACCGAGATTTTCGGTTGCGATGATAGCGTCTTCTTGTGTTACGGTAATTTCGGCACCGATAAAGCTGACGTTTGTGACCGTCGCGGAAGGCGTAATACGCGCAAAAAACGCGCGACTTCCTTTATAACCGACTATTGCGTGTCCGTTACCGTCAAACTCGCCGTTAAAGTAAAGTTCGACGCTACCGACTCCGTTAAGGTCGTTATACCTCGTAAGATATATGTCGGTGCACAAAACATAGCGCTTGCCGTATGTTATGCGTTGTAACTTGGTTGCGTCCTGTTTGCAGTCGCTTACAAAACTTAAAAAATCGGCTTCCGACTCGATATAAACCGTTTCGGTTACCGCGTACGCTTCCTGCGCGCGCGTAAAAGTAATACAGCTTGCGGTAGCCATTACGGCAAGCAACAACACAAAAATACCGACGAATAATTTCTTTTTCATATCGTCCTCTCTCAAAATACAAAAAATCCCCCTCCGACGGGAAGAGTTATATACCTTAACGGGCGCGCTTGCGCCCTTACAACTATAGTTAAATTCGCTTTACAAGTTTTCGGAGTAATCATGTTACTTCCTTCCAATCGCTCCGTAACTATTGTAACACGTGCGCGCGTATAATGCAAGAGGCAAACGCATTTGCGTTTGCCTCTCCTAAACGATATTATCTCACGTTGTTGTCTTCGGTGCGAATTTTTCCGCTAAGCTTCCAAACTTCCATAAATCCGCATATAACCAACCCCAAGACGGTTATTATCCAAAGCGGATGCCACATCCCCGTAAGCATACCCGCCGTAAGGAAAACGGCTACACACAAACTCATAATAAGCAAGCACCAGCTGAAGAAATATATCTTTTTCTTGCGTAAAACGCGCCTTACGACTATGGCTATCACAGAGCACAGCACCGGAATATACGGGAATACTACCCACGCAAATTTTGCGGGAACTCCGCACGGTACCCAAATTATAAAGAAGAGTGCCGTTATAACTATAACCGCGTATCCGCATAAGATGAGAGCCGTTGTCGAGTGGCGTTTTAACTTGAAGTTACGATGTAAAACTTCCGCCGTACTCCATATGTATAAGCCTGCCACAAGGGTCGGGAATATGATGAGAGCAAGCGTTCCCCAAAGATTGAATACTGCCGAGAAAATGAGATATACGGTTACGGCAAACAACGCGACGGAAATCTTTAACAATACTCTACGTTGGAATCTGGGGTCCCTTATTACGTTAATCGGGTGCCTTTTTAACGAATTTATGGCGGAAGTATAATCGCCGAGAGCTTCTACGCAACGCTCGAAAACGATGTCGTCGTCCACCCCCATTCCCGCATACTCGTTAGCCTTGGACATAAGACTGTCTAACATCTCGTCGCGTAAAGCCTGCGCTTCGTCGCTACGTGGCACAAGTTTAAACGCTTTGTTCAAAAACGCTTTGAACCTTTCATATAAGCTCATTTGTCGCCTCCTGTAATTAAGTTGTCGAGGATTCTGTTTACAGTCCTCCACTCTTCTAATTTCTCTTTATAACGCTCTCTCCCTTTTTGGGTTATCGCATAGTAACGACGTCTTGCGCCTCCTATTCCCTCGCCCCAATAAGTCGCAAGAAGACCCTCGTCTTCCATTCTCCTGAAAGCCGTGTAAATCGTGGCATCCTTGACGTCTATAACGCCCTCTCCGCCGTCAATTATCTTTTTTGCAATTTCGTATCCGTAGCTGTCGCCCTCGCCGAGTATACGTAAAATTATCGTTTCCGTATGCCCGCGAAGCATATCTCCACTCGAAGCCATTGCGTTCTCCTAATATATAATCTGTTTATATATCTAATTATACACTATTGTTCTGAGAATGTAAACACCTTTTATTGATGTATTAAAAAAGAGGCTTTCGCCTCTTGGTATGCTAAACTTCGTCGATAGGTCTAATCTTTATCGAATCCAACGGGGATCTTGGCTGTTGCGCGCCCACCTTTTTGCTTGTCGGAATCGCTTGCGCAAAGTCGATTACCGGTAAAGTGTACGCGGGTACGTTGGAACTTGCCGTCAAAGTCGATATATACGCTCTGATGTAGGGATAAAAGAGCCTCGATGCCTCTATCCTCATTTCGGTGACGTCGCTTGCGCCGTTTATAAGGAAGTTCGCGGTCGCTTTGACTTCGAGATCGAAGGGAGTCGGACGCTCTTCCGTCGCGCTGATAGTAACCGTAACGGCAAGACTAAAATTGGTGGCGTCCTTTTTTATGTCCATCCTGACGTTGGGATTGACCTGAAAATTAACCACGCCTTGCGGTATCATATTGAGTTTGAACTTGGTTTCGTTTATAACGTAATTGATGAATTTGAGCATTGCTTCTCCTAATTGGAACTGCCGAATCCGTTCCCGTTTACTTCTTTTGCCTTAGTTATATATACGAAAGCCGAGGGGTCCGCTTCCTTAATAAACTTTTTGACGTATAACGCCTGTCTGCGACGGACTACGCATATGACGATATCTTTATTCGAGTGGGTGTAACCGCCTTCTGCGTGAAGTATGGTTACTCCGCGGTGGACTTTTTCGAGTATGAGTTTGTCGATTTCGTCCGACTTATCGGTTACGATGTGGAATACCACGCTCGAGCTTACGCCGTTTGTGAGAATTTCGGAAAGTTCACTGCAAACCAACATCGAAATAAACGAATAAAGTATCGGGGACGCAACGTTGACGAATACAACGTCGGGTTCCTGTCCTTTTGCGCCTATCAAGCCTATTACGCCCGAAAGAAGCACTATTACACCGTCAAACGCGAATATGTGCCACTGTATATTCAAGTCGGGATTATGGTTATAAGAGAGCTTGCCTATAATGTCCGTGCCTCCCGCGCTCGAATTGGTAAGAAGCGTTCCGGAAAGAGATATTCCGGCAATGACACCGCCCGCGAGAGCCGCAAGTATGCATATACTCGACTCCATACCCGCTCCGCGGAATACGGGGAAATCGACAAGACTGAAGAGTCCCATGAAGCCCGCATAGAAAGTTACGAAAAACGCCGTATTGAACGCGTACTGCTTGTTGAGCTTGATAAACGCCATTATGACAAGAGGCACATTCATTATATACATCGTAACAGCCGGGTTGAACCATGTGGAAGCAAGCTCCGCGTTATACTTTAATACTATATTGTATATAAGAGAAGCTAAACCTCCGACTCCGCCGGGGGCAAATGCGTTGGGGACGATAAACACATATGTGCTTATCGCCCTTAAAAACGCAAGCACGACTATCAAAAGATAGCGTGCCGTGTATTTGAGAACTTTCTTTTTAGTGGGTTCCATTATTCTGTTGTCGGGAAAAGTATTCTACCTATTTCGTGCCGAAAAGTCTGTCGCCGGCGTCGCCGAGACCCGGAAGAATGTATCCTACGTTGTTAAGTTGACGGTCCATGGTGGATACGTAAATCTTGACGTCCGGATGAGCCTTTGCTACAGCTTCTACGCCTTCCGGTACACCGATGATGTTCATAAGGCGAATTTCTTTGCAACCACGCTTTTTGAGAAGGTCAATAGCTCCTACCGCGCTTCCGCCGGTTGCGAGCATGGGATCGAGAAGGATTGCTATGCTGTTCTCGACGCCTTGGGGAAGTTTGCAATAATATTCGTGGGGTTCGAGAGTTTCTTCGTCACGGTAAAGTCCGATGTGTCCTACTCTTGCATTGGGGAAGAGCGTGTGTACGCCGTTTACCATTCCGAGACCCGCGCGGAGAATCGGTACGATGGTTACCGCGCCGTCCGCTACCATTGTCTGCTCGGTAAGCTCGAGGGGCGTTTGTACCATAACCTTTTTGGTGGGAACGTCTTTGAACGCTTCGTATACCATAAGGGTGGTGATTTCTTCTACGAGTTCGCGGAAGAGTTTCATGCTGGTCTTTTCGTCGCGAAGAATTGCTACTTTATGTTGAATAAGGGGATGATCGAATACAGTTACGTTGGGATTGTTTTCCATGATTTCTCCTATTTAAGGCTTGTCGGAACCCTGAG
The DNA here is from genome assembly GCA_964480195.1 of uncultured Christensenellaceae bacterium. GTDB lineage: Bacteria > Bacillota > Clostridia > Christensenellales > DTU072 > Stercoripulliclostridium_A. Next base: position 18,831 of record CAYZOJ010000010.1, read on the forward strand.
GCTCCGACAAGTTTTTTTGTTTTTTTTGATTATTCGGCGTCTTTTGCGTCGTCTTTTTGGTTGAGGTCGAATTTTGCGTCGGGAGCTACTGCGCCTGCGATAAGGCTGTCGTGTTCGTCGCTGTCTTCGACGTCGGCGCCTTGCTTCTTTTCGATTGCGGTGGCGATGGTGTATACGATGATGCCGAGGATAAGCGCGGTTGCTACGGAAGTGATGGTGATTGCCTTGGATACTATGCCGTCAGCGCTGATTTGGTAAGGGATTTGGATGGAGAGTCCGCCGATACCCGCGATGAGGATGGTAGATACCGTGAAGAGGTTCTTGTTGTCGCCGAGGTCGATGTCTTTGAACATCTTAAGTCCGGATACTGCGATGAATCCGTAGAGGGTCAAGCATACACCGCCCATTGCGCAACTCGGTATGGTTCTGAGGAGAGCCATAAGCGGGCTGATGAAGCTCAATACTATGCACATAATTGCTGCCGTCCAGATGGTCGCGATGGAAGCGTTCTTGGTGATTGCTACGCAACCTACGCTCTCGCCGTAAGTGGTGTTGGGGCAGATTCCGAATACGGTACCGGCTATGGAGCCTACGCCGTCGCCGAGAAGGGTCTTTTCGAGTCCGGGTTCGCCTTCGACGAGGTCTCTGTCGATGATGGAACCGAGGTTCTTATGGTCTGCGATGTGCTCTGCGAATACTACGAATGCTACGGGGATGAAGGCAAGCGCTACTTCGCCGAAGCCTGCCGCACTCTCGAAGAAGTACGTTGCTCCGTCTATTTGAGCTTTGCCGTTTATGATTTCTTTAATACCTTCGATAAGAGCGAAGTCGGGGTAAGTGATGAAGCATTGGATCTTTTGACCGATAGTTGCGGTTTCACTGCCGAGAGCCGCGAAGTTATCGACGAGCGGGCTCCAGTCGACTATTTTGAGGTAATCGATGTCGAGAGTGTATCCGAAGATGGAGAAAATCGAAGCGGATACGTAACCTGCCGCGATACCGAGGATGAACGGTATAAGGCGTCCCATTTGGAACTTCTTTTGGGTGGAGCAGATGATGATGGTTACGAGGGTGATAACACCGCAGAGAAGACCTACAAGGTTGTATGCGCCGTTTACGACGTCACCGTTTGCCTTTACGATATCGGTCATTGCAGCACTTGCAAGGCCCAAACCGATGATTGCGACGGTAGGTCCGATAACAACGGGAGGCATGAGCTTGGAAACCCATTTGGTGCCCGCGAACTTAATTACGAGTGCGATTACTACGTAAACAAGACCCGCGAGGATACCGCCGAAGATTACGCCGAGGTAACCGAACGAAAGCGCCGAAATAAGGGAGCTTATAAATGCGAACGAGCTGGAGATGATTACCGGGCTCTTAGATCTGGTAAAGAGTAAGTAAACGATTGTTCCGATACCTGCGCCGAGTATAGCCGAAGGGATTTGGGTGGGCAAGCCGATAATGCTCGGAACCGCGATTGTCGCCGCCATGATGGCAAGTACTTGTTGGAATGCGAATACGAGCATCTTTCCAAACGGCGGTCTTTGTTCTACATCGTAGATGAGTTTCATTTGTTACGTCCTCCTGGATTGTTTATTATACGTTCGTATAACTTTTGGTTTCAGGTTCGTCTTTCCGAACTGTCCGACGCAAAAAAATAAGTCCGATACACGGACTTAAAATAATAATACGTCTACTATGCTACCGACTGCAATTAACGCGGTATTACGAGAAAAAGAAAAACACTCTGCCGATCCAAGCGATTCAACTTTGAAGACGGTGTTGAGCATGTTTCTATCCTCCGTAAATTTTCCTCATTATAGCACGGCGCGATTTAGGTTGCAACCGTTTTGAGGCAACTTCTAAAAATTTTTTCGGGAAGTTTCATCTCTAAATCGTGTCTCAAAAAAAGACCGAACCTCTTGCGTACGGTCTTTTCTATCGGTTGATTTATCTGCGGGTTTTGTTACATCCGAGAATCAATATATAAATCTATGTCTTCTATAATATACCTCGTTCCTGTCGTGTGCAACACATCATAAAACGATCTGATATATTCGCATACGGAATACTTATTAAAAAGGTCTATGACCTCTTTCCCGGTCATTCCTTTATGATTTTTGTATTCTTCTACGCAAAGTACGATAAACGGTAATTCTTTACTCATTTTATTCCTCCGAAAAAACGACTTCGCCGGTTTCTTTTTCGTGTTTCCACATATTATAAACGGTCATCGGGCTGAAATGCCATATCTTTGTTTCCTCGTTCGACAGTAAATCGTAAACTCGGGACCGGTAAAACTCGTTTATGGCGGTGATATCGTCCAGTCCCTCTTTTTCCACTATCAACGCTATGGTCTCGGGTATCAGCGCTATACTTAATACGGAATTGAATTTTTCGTTCATACTATACCTCTTTCGCGCTTATGAACTTTAGGCACGCCAATGCTTCTTCTGTCGCAAAAACGTATTGATTGAATAACTTTTTGATTTTCAATGCTTCAAGCGCCTGCTCTTTTGTCAATAACCCCGCTCCGTAAATTTGAAGCGTTCTATATACATCACACCTATGATATACGATTGTACTATCACTGGTACAACAATCCCTCAGTCACCGTGATTAAAATCGCGGTGACAGCTCCCTTTACACAAAGGAGCCTTTCCTGCGGGGCGCCGTTGGTGCAGAGTGGAATATTCGAGAGAGATTATCTAATCCGCGAATTTTACGCGCACGCCCTCTTTGCCGTAATAGTTCTTTTCTTCCGTGAGAGTGAAGCACTCGTTGGACTTGAAGCCCTCGGGAATTTCTTCTTCTACAAACGAAACTCTAATCTCGAGCGTGGGTTCGACGTCGTCCTCGGGCTTGTAATAATCGAGATAACTACGCGTGAACGCGTTTTCTCCGACCTCTTTTACGCTCGACGGAAGCTTAAGCGCGCGTACCGATACGTTATTGAACGCCCACGCGCCTATTTTTTCGAGTCCTTCGGGTAATACTATATTCCTTATATTATTACATTCGCCGAACGCGCCGTGTGCTATCGTTACGCAATCGGTAAGCTCTACGCTCGTTAGCGACGCCGGAACGTCGGTATAATAATAGTTATAGTTACCGCCCGACGCCGGTTGCTTGGTCCAACCCGTTTGGGCGGTTTCGGAGTAGTCGAACATATAGCCTATGAGCCCACCTACGCCTATCGCTCCGCGGTATGCGCCGACAAACGGGGTTACGAGCGTTTCGAGTGCCTCGCAACCTCTGAGAGTCATATTCGTTACGACACGGAGAGAATCGGGGAGCGTCAGCTTCTTTATCTTGGCGTTTCCGTCGAACGTGCCGTACAGTCCGATTACCGCGTATCCGTTAATTTCGGACGGTACGGTTACTTCCTCTTTATCGCCGAGATAACCCGTAAGTACGGCTTTACCGTCCCTTACGACATATTCGTAATCGTCGTAAGTTACAGCCGAACCACGAGTAATCGTATATTTGCTCTTAGATCCCGAATTCGACCATAATTCGTTCCATCCGCAAGGAAGATCTTTTCCTTCCGGCGCGTCCAGAACTATACTGAAAGACTCGCTCAGTCCCTCGAATACGTTCCTGCCGACAGATACGAGTGTCGCGGGAAGTTCCGCCGTCGTCAGCGCGTAAGCCTTATAAAAAGCTTTGGTGCCGAGTGTGTGCAAGCCTTGATTTAATTTCGCGTTCGTTAACGACGTACAATTCGCAAATGCCGAGTCGCCTATCTTTTCGAGTGTGGACGGATAGTTTATCGCGGAAAGGTTTTCACAACCCTTAAACGCCGAATCTCCTATCTCTTTAAGACCTTCGGGAAGCGTAACCGAAACGAGATACTTGTTATTCTCGAATACGCCGTCGTTGATTTTCTTGACGCCGTCGGGAACGGTATACGTCGTCCTCGTAAGAGCAACGGGGTAAAGCGCAAGTTCTTCGCCCGATTCCGCAAGCAATACGCCGTCTACCGACTTAAAATAAGGGTTGTCCGACGGAACCGTAACCGACGTTAGCGCGGTACAGCCGTAAAACGCAGTGCCCGACGTCTTTTGGGTACTCGCGGAATACGAAACTTCCGAAAGAAGCGTGCAATTGCCGAATGCCTTGTCGCCTACGGTTGCAGTGTCTTTACCGAGGACAACTCTTGTTATCGCCGTACAGTTTTCGTACGCGCTACCGCATACTTCGGTTACGCTGTCGGATAAAACGACGCTCGTCAATGACGTGCAATCCTTAAACGCGCTCGCTCCTATCTTTTTTATCGCGTTACCGTAAGTTACTTCGGAAAGAGCTTTGCACCCTAAGAACGTGCCGTCGGATACGCTCGCCAAATTGTCGGGTAAAACGATACTCGTAAGACTGGTACAATCGCGGTATGCGCTCTGTCCGATTTCCGTAATCGCAGAGGAAAGAACGATTCCGTTTGCTCCGAGTTTTACGCACGAACGGAATGCGCGCGCACCGATACTCGTTACTCTATCGTGTATCGAAACGGATACGAGAGCCGTACAATTCTCAAAAGCCGATTCGGGGATCTCCGTAACGCCGGCGGGAACGGTAAACGTTTCGAGAGCGGTCGCGTTATACATAAATCCTACGCCGAGTTCGGTGACCGTTTCGGGAAGTCCGAGTGTTTTTAACGATTTATCGCCCGAAAACGCTTGTTTTCCTATCTTGGTAACATTGCCTTCGATTTTTATGTCCGTAAGCGCACTCATTCCAGAGAACGCACCGAGCGGGATTTCGGTTATTCCCGCGCCTACCGTCAACGACGTAACCGTCGTACAACCGCAGAACACGTTTTCGCCAAGTTCGGTTACCGTCGACGGGATTACCACTGTCGTCAGCTTTTTACAATTGCAAAATGCTTGAGCTCCTATCTTCTTTACGCCTTTAACGGTATTGTCGCTCTCTTCGGTTCTAAAAGCGAGAGAACTCATCCCGTAACAGTTGTAGAAAGCTTTTTCGCCGATCTCTTCGACCGTGGACGGCACGGCAAAAGAAACAAGCGAACGACAACCGTAAAACGCTTCCTTACCTATATATTCGACGCGCAACGCGACTACACTCGAGAGTTTTTCGCAATTCTTGAATGCGCCGTCGCCTATCGTCTGGGTTTCGGACGAAAGCTGTGCGGAAGTTAGCGACGTACAGCCCTCGAACGCCTCTTTGCCTATTTCGGTTACCGAATTTGAAAATTTGAAAGATTTAAGGGAAGTGCAACCCGCAAAAGCTCTTTCGCCTATCTTTACATACGACGAGTTCTTGGGAAACGTTACGCTTTGGAGATTAGTGCAATTTTCGAACAATCCGTCGCCTATTGCCGTTATCGTCATTCCGTTTACGCTCTCGGGAAGGGCAAGTTCTTTGGTGTTTTTACCGTCCTCGGTAAGACTTACGAGAACGCCTTTTTCGACAACAAAATACGTTTCCGAGTTTTTGAGCGTCCACTTTGCGTATACCGTCATGTCCTTGGTTACGGTATAACTCGTAGTAAATTCCGCCGTGCATGCGGAATCGAGATACCAACCTCCGAATGTGTAATCGGCGCGTTCCGGGTCACTCGGGAAAGTGAAAGCGTTGCCCTCTCTTACTCTCAACGCGGATACCGCGCTCCCTCCTTGCGAATCGAACGTTATTACGTACGTTTCGGGCTCCGGGTTGATTATCTCTAACCAATGCGCGTGCACCGATATGTCGGCAATGACCGATGTCGTTGAATTAAAAGGCTGTGTCCATACGCCGTCGTCAAGATACCAGCCGTCGAATCTGTATCCCGATTTTTTGGGTTCTTCCGGCATTGACGTCTTTCCGCCCCTCGAAACCGACGCGGAATGATAGACCTGCCCGTCAACCATAAATTTTACGGTGTATTTGTTATCGCCGTTACAGGCGCATAAAATCACTGCGGTCAAAATCAATACGACCGCAACAAATATCGAAAGCGCTTTGGTTCTCTTACGCATAGTACTCCTATATCCTCGGTATCCCTCATTCAATTATAAACGCGCGCGCATAAAAAGTCAATGCGTATCGTCTTACTTTATTAGGTAAACAACGCCCGACTTCCCGAAAAAAATTCTTTTTAAGATGAAATCGGCTTGAAATCGGTCAAAAATCCCGACACCTAAACGCTACTTGTTATTTTTAGCCTTTTCCACAAGCTTGTCAAAATCACTTTGGTAAAGCCTATCCTGTGTCACGCGATATTTTTCAAATTCGCTCTCCGCATACGCTTTTGCCGTAATGGTCGAAATCGTACCCGCGTCGGTCAATATACCGCGTCCGGTAAACTCCAAAAACATATCTAAACGCTTAGCCCAATCTTCCATAGTCATCGGAATCTTGCGCCTTGCGAAATCCTCGGCAACATCAAGGAATGCGTTGACAATCCTACCTAACGATTCGAGTTCATCCTTGGAAAGATAATTTTTGGCAACTGAAACGTCGGATTTAAGTATTTTACCGTCGGGCGAACGCTCCCATGAAGTAAGTCCCATATGTTCCTTGTCGCTATCGGCACGGGCAACAATTAATTCAGGCGCGGTACTCCCCGTAATTGCATAGTGCATTTTGTTTTGGACGGTGGCAAAAAACAGTTTGGTCGCGGGCGCGTTTTTATCGTAATCCACGCTCGTTGCATAGATGTCCGTAATCTTTTGATAAAATCTCCTTTCGCTCAAACGAATCTCGCGAATTTCTTCCAACAAGCGTTCGAAATAGTCTTCACCGAGAAATGCGCCGTTTTCCATACGTTTGCGGTCGATTACATAACCGGTAATCGCATACTGTTTTAATACCTGCGTTGCCCAACGCCTAAACTGCGTCGCACGAATGGAATTCACACGGTATCCGACAGAAATAACCGCGTCAAGATTATAGTGATCGACTTCTCGACTAACTTGTCGAGTTCCTTCGGTTTGAACTATCCGGAATTTCCGGATAGTTGGAATCCTATCAAGTTCTCCCGATTCGTATATGTTAGCAAGATGTTCGCTTATCGTTTTGGTAGAAACGTCAAAAAGATTGGACATCATTTTTTGCGTAAGCCACAATGTTTCGTCTTCATATCGAACTTCTATCGAATCTGCATGCGCTTGTTTTTCAAAAATTAAAAATTCTGCAGTGCTGTTCCTTATAACCAGTTCTTTTCCGTCGTTCATATGTGCACTTCCTATTATTCGATTATTTTTCCGAGTCACAATCTCTTCAAATTTTGCCCTTTAATTATAAACGCGCGCGCATAAAAAGTCAATGCGTATCGTCTTACTTTATTAGGTAAACAACGCTCAAAGTCCCGAAAACAGATTCGGTTTTCGGGACTTTTTTACCGTCTCGCGTTTTTATCGAACGTTCATTAGATCAACCAAATCGACAAGCTTGATATTGTCGTTTGACTCGGCTTCGTTTACGACCGCTTCCGTAAATCCCGATTTCGAAAACAAAATATAGTACGTGCGATTTCTGTTTTTACGGAATATATCTGCTTTGGCTTCGAGTTCGCGGAGTACGTTAATGTCAAGTTTATCGTTGCGCCATTTGCACTCGCCGAAAATATAATCTTCGCCATCGCTTGCGATTAAATCTATTTCAGTCTGCGCGTGGGTGGCGGGATCGGTCCCCCACCACCTTCCGATTGAGGTAAATAGTATGGGCAATTCTCCTTTTGCGTTTTTCAAACTCAAGTATTCTGCGCAAACCCTTTCGAACACCAGTCCCATATAATTATTGTAATCGGGTTCTATGCGTTTTGACCATACTGCTTGACGTGCGCCCGTTTCGATTAGCGTTCTGTTTGCGAAAACATAACGATACCAGAACCTAAACATAAAATCGGAAATGCCGAATATCGTTTTGCGTGAAGACTCCTTTTCTTCAAAAGGTGTTTGCTTTTGGAGTATTCCGAGTTCACATAACGTCTTGATGTATTTCAGGCATTTTGCGGGTTCCTCGCCTATTTTAGTGGAAATCTCATTCGACTTGGTGTATCCGCTTGCAATCGCTTCTATAATCGCACTATATACGCTCGGCTCCTGCACTTCCTGACGCAAAAGCAGTAACGCTTCTTCGTAAAGATACGAGGTTACTTTAAGATACGCTCGTTTGATGTTCTCTTCAAAACTTTCGTTTGTATTTATTTGTTGTAAATACAACGGAGTTCCGCCGAAAGCACCGTACAATTCGAGTTTCTCTACGTTAGAAAAACCATCGAGGAATTTTGCGCTTGTACAATAATCGAACGGCTTCATATGAAGTTGCGCCGTTCTTCTACCAAAAAGAGGACTCTTTGACCCGAGAACTTCCTTTTCCATAAAGCCCATATAACTTCCGCAGAGTATCATAAAAAGTTTGCCGTTTTTAAGCTTATGGTCAATCAAATGCTGAAACTCTGAAAGTAATGCCTTGTTTTTTCTGACAAGATACGGAAATTCGTCTATTACCAATACGAGTTTTTTGTCCTTTTGCCGTTCGTCTATGTAAGACAACGCATTTACCCATGACGAAAACGGCTCTAAATTATTTTCGCCGTAAAAGCTAAAAACGAGTGTGGAAAATTTTTCGAGATTGAGCTTATCGTTACTCTGTTCAGCCGAATAAAAAATCGCATCCTTACCCTTACAGAATTCATTAAGCAACGTCGTCTTGCCCACGCGTCTGCGTCCGTATAGGACAAAAAGTTGAAACTTATCCTGTGAATAAAGTTCGTTCAAATCGTCAAGTTCTTTTTCTCTTCCGATAAAAGCTTCGCGCATAACACCAACTCCGTATGTGATTTGAGTTAATTAACTTTGAAGTAATTAACTTTGAAGTTAATTATATATTATGATTGTCTTTTTGTCAATAGTTATCCTTGCAGAATTTATGAATTATTGTCGAAACATATATGTAAGTAAGGATGTGTCCGTGAAAATCGTAAAGAAAAAAGACGCGTTGGCGTCTTTTTCCGATTATTCTTTGCAGAATTTATCGTTGTTGCACTTGGGGCACGGAGGGCATTTGTCGCCTTCGTCCAAAGTGACGGTGGTGTGGCAGTTGGTGCATTCATAACTGCCTCTCCCGGGTTTTTCGCCGGTCTTTACTATGCAATTACAGTTCTTCATAATCGAACCTCCTTATGCTCTTATCTTGCGTAAACTTCCTCCGTTTATACCTATATCTCTAAAATAATCGTAACAGGTCCCGCATTGACTTGCTCTATGCGCATATCCGCTCCGAATACACCGTACTTGACGGGAACTCCTTCCGCTTCAAGTGCTTTTCCGAACTCCTCGTACAGGAGTTTGGCGCGCTCCGGTTTTTCCGCGCCCGTAAAGTCCGGACGGTTGCCGTGCGAACAACTTGCGCATAACGTAAACTGCGAAACAGCCAAGCACTCGTATCCTTTATCGAGTACGGAATAGTTCATTTTGCCGTTTTCGTCTTCGAAAATGCGCATTTTGGATATCTTTTTCGCGTATTTTGTAACTTGTTCGTCTTTGTCCCCGGCGTCTACTCCGAAATATACCACAAGCCCTGCGCCTATTTCGGAAACAACAACTCCGTCTACCGATAAGACGGCGGACTCCACTCTTTGAATTACCGCTTTCATTTACGTTCCTCCGTTTTGTTTTTGACCATATCGAAGAATACGTCGAACTCGGTATATTCGCCCTCGACTCCGACACAGGTTATTTCCGCGCCGTGCTTATCGCATATCGCCTTGGCAATGCTGAGTCCCAGACCGAAACTCGACGAATTCGCGGACTGCGTTCTCGCGGTGTCCCCTTTATAGAAACGGTCGAACGCGTGCGCGACGGCATCGGCAGACATTCCCTGCCCGCTGTTTACGACGGAGAGTTTTATCTTCTTTTTGGCTATTTCTTTTAATTCGACCGTTATACGACCTCTGCTCGGGGTGTACTTTACGGCATTGTCGAGAAGTATGAGCGTCAGTCTTTCGAGCATACTTCTGTCGCCGTTTACCGTTAGCCCATCCGAAACGAAATCTTCTATCTCGATATTCTTTTCAAAACACAACGCTTCGCAAGAGAGTATTCCGCCCGAAACGATTTCGCTTAAATCGACTTCTGTAAGTGCGGGCGTTTCCGCCTGCTCGAGTCTGGATAGTTCGAGCATATCCATAATTAGCCCGTTCATACGTTTGACCTGATCTTCGATAGAGTCAAGCCACTTGGCGTTTTCCGCAACCGTGGAGTCGGGTTCCGACTGTATTACGCTCAAATTTGCCGAAATTATCGTAAGCGGGGTTTTGAGTTCGTGGGAAGCGTTCGCGGTTAAGGTACGCTCGTTCTCCATACTTCTCTTGACCGGCTCGATTATGCCGTCCGACAAAAGATACGCTATCAATACGACGGCTATTATCGAACATACATATGCCACGCCGTAGCCTATCGCGCTGTTCCTGAGCATAACGTACTCTGTGCTGTAATCGTAAAAAGCGTAATACTTTATGCCGACGTCCTCTCTCCCGTATACACGGTATCGTCTGCCGTTCAACTTGAAACTGTCTTTGCCCTTATCTACCGTTTCGACGGTTTTTTCGGCGACTTCTTCGACGTCGTCGTAATCGTGAAGGAACGGGAAATTCTCATAAAGCTTAAAATAATCTATAACTCCGTCCCTATTTACCGAAAATACCGCACAACCGACGGTCGACGCTCGAAAATCTCCGTCTTCGGTGTTTTGAAGAGGTAAATGCGTCTTTCCGTTACCGTCTACGCTCGACGCGACGTATTTGATGGCTATATTAATCTTGCTCATCGTCGTACGATAAGAGATACTCCATATCATTACGAACATTACGAGTAGCAAAATCGCCGCTATATGATGACACGCCAAGACAAACTTGGCGCGCATTTCGGATATCGGATCCTCGGATAATTTAACTTTTTGACCGGCGTACGATCTGAGCGAACGTTTTTCGCGCGGTTCCCTTTTTTTAGTCATCGCTGTTCTTTTTTAGTCTGTAACCCACTCCGCGGACGGCTTCGACGGTAAAATCGGCACCGATATGCGCGAGTTTTTTACGTATGAAAGATAAATATACTTCGAGATTGTTTGAACTGAAATCGTTATCGAGTCCCCAAACTCTGGTGATGATGTCCTCTTTTTCCGAAACGAATTTGCTACGCTCGAATAAAAATTTGAGTATGCCGAGTTCTTTTGCCGAAAGCTGGATTTCTTTCGTATCCGTTCTTATCGCCGACGCCGACAAGTCCAAAACGGTGTTGCCGTATTCAAGACAGTTGTTTATGGTGAGTTTCCCCTGTCCTCTTCTGGTAAGAGCACGCACTCTCGCCATAAGCTCAGCCATACTGAACGGCTTTGCAAGATAATCGTCAGCTCCGAAATCGAGTCCGCTGACCTTGTTTTTTTCGTCAGCAAGCGCGGTGAGCAATAAAACGGGTGTTTCGATTTTTTCTTTTCGTAAAGCTTTGAGCACCTCGAATCCGTTCATCTTGGGCATAAGAACGTCGAGTATTATCAAATCGTAAGCTCCCGTCCTACCGTATTCCAAACCGTCCGCACCGTTATACACGGCGTCGACTTCGTAATGCTCCTTGCGGAACATATTTACAAGAGCGTAAGACAGAGCTCTTTCGTCTTCTACAAGTAATAAACGCATACCGTACCTCCGAAATTTTACGTTTATATAGTACACGATTAGACTTAAAGTAACATTAATACCGCTAAATAAACGAGCCGTCCTGACGAACGGCCCGAAGACATCGACCGCGGATTGACAAACCCGCATAAGTGCAGGGTGGGCGAACTGCCACTCCCTTTTGTCTTCCCCTAGCGTCGAGATTACTCGGGGGGCTTGACATTATGAGTCGGACGCGTAAGCCCTTTTTGATTGTCGGGGTTCCGCATCGCACGACCGACGTCCTCGATATCATTATACTATATCGCGACGAATTATGCAATAGGAAATTTAGGAAGATTTATTACCGCCCTTTCCTATGCCTTTTTAAGTCCGCAGTTGACAAAATAGATAAAGAAATTCTGGTTTTCCGTCGAAGTCATCGTGAGGTTCGCGCCCGAAGCCGAAGAAACCTTGTTCTTTTCGTATATAAGATAGTTTTCGGAAGACGTTACTCCGCTTTGTGCGTATCCGTATTGGCGCGACGGTACGATTACTTTTATCTGTACGGAATAGCCGAGCTTATCTTCACCGAGGTTCAAGAAATAATATCCCGTTTTGTCCGTTACAACGGTATAGTACTCGGTGTTTTCGCCTACCTTGCTCGCTTCGATTTGTACGGTAACCCCGCTGATTCTCGCGCTTCTGTTAAGGTTTACGTACGAGGGATCACTTCCCGCAAGCGTTACGTAACCCGCTATCGCGTACATCTCGTCAAGCGTTATGTCCGACGTTTGGTAGCTTTCGGCTGCGAACTTAGACATTACGTATTCGGTCTTTTTTACCGTTCCCGAGTAATTGGAGTTCTTTTGCATTACGTACTTGTGTCCGCGTACGGTACGGAGATATACCGTCGAAGTCCACGCCGTCAATGCGTATTTTACCGACGACGTAACCGACGTTCCCGTCAGATTGTAACCGTCTATCATCGGTCTTATGTTGGTGTTCGTTACGGAAGAAATGCTCGTATCGTCGGAACCGCGGACGGTGTAGAGATACCAGTCCTGAGTCGCACGGCTCTTGTGATAATCGTCAAAATTCTTGGAGTAAGTTTCGCGGAACTCGAGATACGCTACGCGGGTAAGAATTTGCTTATATATCGCGTAATCGCCGGTATCCGTAAATACGACTTCGGCTTCCCCGCCCTCTTCCGCGGGTTCGGTAACCTCGACGCCGGTATAACGCGTGTTGTAAGAATTGTAAAATTCTTCGTCGGATTCTATTATATTGACGACGGTACCTACGTCGGTAAGTTTGAAAATGAGGTCTTTATTGTATTCGAGTGCCGAACCGAGTGTTTTTTGATTGCGATAGCCTATAACCGTCGCCGTACCGTCGTTGGAAAGATACGGGTCGATAAGGTCGATACGTGCGGGAAGATACGCGTCGGAAATGAGTCCCGCGTTATACGCTTCTTCGAGATAATCCGCCGCCGACAACGCAAGGCATGCGCCTACTCCGTTACCCATAAAACGGACCTCTTTGAGTCTGAGACCGAGATCGGACGAAAGCACGTCGTCTTGAATCTTCGTCCACGCGGAAACGAAAGCTTCCGTAAGATTGTATGCGGGCGTATTCACTACTGTGATACCGTCACCGTTTACGTACGTCATCGACGACGCATTGTATATTTTTGCGTTTATGTTCTCTTCGGTATCGTCGGCGAACGCTTCGTAATGGAACACACCGAGATTGAATCCCATCGACGCCCATTTTTGCGCGGTACTGTCTATCGTAAGTTTAGAAGTACTGCTCGTGTATTTATCGTTATAATAATCGGCGTCTACGTCGACGTATTCTTTTACGTCGTAACTCGTTTTACCGTGGAAAAGTATCGCGACGGGTTTGTCTTTTACAAAAGTCGTCGAAGCGCCGTTCGCGTCTATCCACTCTATCGTAAGCGAATAATCGGGAACGTTCTCGGGTACCGTTGCCGTCGGTAACGAGGTTATAAGATAATCTTTGGGAGTTTCTTTCGAACCGCCGTCGTCATTGCACGCGACAAGCGTCGCCGAAAGTATTAAAATGCACAGCACAAGGGTTAATGCGATGGATTTCTTCTTCATATAACACCGATTTATAATATAAGATGTGTAAATTATACATTTGCATATAAATTAAGTCAAGTATTTGTGGCGCGATACCGCTTTACGCCGAACGGCACCCTCTAAACACGATAAACGCTACAATCGTTTGCCTAACGCCGATTGCAATGATATAATTAAATTATGATACTTATTGCTATTTCCGAAAACGATACAAGCGAAGCTACCGCTCTATACGCTCTAAACGAATACTTCCGTATGCGCGGTTTGTCCGCGCCGTCCGACGTTAAATACGCTCACGAAGATAACGGCAAGCCCTATTTTGATGGGTGCGACGACGTTTGCGTATCCTTGAGCCACAGCGGAAAATATGTTGTGGCGGTGGTCGGAGATCACGATATCGGAATCGACGTTCAAGAAATCCGCCCCGTCGATTACAAGTCGATATCTTCGAGATTCGATTTGGACGCCTCGAACTCTTTAGAGTTCTACCGCGCGTTTTGCATGTCGGAAGCTTACTCCAAAGCAACCGGCGAAAACTTGTTTTTCTCGTTAAAAAAAGTCGCGGAGATCATACCTCACGCGACAATTTATGACTTTATTCCCGGCTACGTCCTCGCGCTCTATTCCGACAAGGACGAAAGCCCGCTGTTTTGCATTAAATTATAACTCGCTTTTACCTCTTACCGAAAGGCTTTTTCGCACGCGGAGTGCTTAGCGTTTCACCGAGCAACACGGCTTTTTGCATTACCGTCAAATGCTTAAAACGCTCGCTTTTGCTTCGCGCCAAATAGTTGACGTCGGTTACTATAACTCTTTCGTTATAATGCTCGACACAACCTTCGCTTCCGGCTTCCGCTACGTCTACGTACTCCGTCCGCGTCAAGGAACCTTCCGATACCTTATGCTCGTGCGTGTCCATTAGGCGTTATTTCCTTCGCCGTCCGTTTCTCCGCCTATCGCCTTACGCATTGAGGTGTCGGCTTGAAGATTGAGCATATTGTAATAATCCATAACTCCCATTTTGCCGTTTTTGAGTGCCTC
>CAYZOJ010000011.1:0-33147 GCA_964480195.1 uncultured Christensenellaceae bacterium
AAGTTCGGACAGCTTATTTTTATGATATAAGCAAATGTAGCGGATAGCCTATTTTAAATTTTTCGGGATTTATTTTTTTACACGCTCTCGCTTTGCTCTTTGGTCTAAAAGGCGAGGCTTCCGGAGCGAGTATTGACGGGTAATTTTACCGCCGTTAAAAGCAAGAATGTATAAAGGTGCCTTAGTATAAGCGATAGAGCGTTTAACACCAATAGGATAAATAAAAGGCTTTTAACGGCTCGCCCAAAACGTCGACTACCGTACGTCAGTACGCCTACGCTCCGTTTTGGGCGAAAATTCCTCCGTCCTCCACGCTCCGGGCGTGGGCAAAGGATTATTTTAATAAGACTTTTGTGCCCACGCTACGGGGCTTGCGCCCAAATCTGCATACGCATACGCCTGTATTGCTTCCATTCCGATTTTCTCGCCTTTTAGCTCCAAATATCAAACCGAGAGCTCCACAATGCGCCTATGATACACTTCAGTATTGTTCATCTTCACGACTTTTTTTCGCTATACAGCGGTAGTATTAACATCTTGACGGCGGTATTTCGCTACACGGCGAATGTATTAACATCGAGAAAATCGGTGATTTTAGAAGAAAAACAGTAGATTTGCGTACGTTTTTAGCCTGCCTTGTGTAAAGGGAGGTGGCACGGCGTAGCCGTGACGGAGGGATTGACTTTCTGCTTTTAAATACCTTTATCAACGGCACAGCCGTTGTATATCATCACACGGAGTGTGTATCTCATCACGCGATAGCGTGTATATCATCAATCCGTAAGGATTGTATAACGGGCGCAAGCGAGGCTTGTGCCCGTCGAGAGCGTGTTATCATAAAACCCGAAAAATTCTAAAAATAGGCATCCGCTAAAGTTCTCCATTAAAGAAAAATAGGTCAACGAGCTATCGTCAACCTGTTATAGTACTAATCATTCTCGCCTATTTTTCGGGTTTTATGATTTTCTCCAGGCGGGGGGATAGAACAGTAGGAGCATCGGCATTATTTCAAGTCGTCCGATAAGCATATCTATGCACAAAAGTATCTTAGAAAACACCGTAAGAGACGCAAAGTTCGCAAGCGGACCGAACTCGTCGAGTGCGGGACCTACGTTATTTATGCAAGAGGCGATTGTCGAAAATCCCGTTATCAATCCGTCTTCAGATTGTAAGCAGGGGTCAAGCATCAACAGGAAGAAAGATATTGCGAATATTATTACGTACAGCACGAGATAAGAGTTTACCGATCTTACGGTTTCGTCGTCGAGGGTTTTCTTGTCGAGTTTGACTTGAACCACCGAGCGCGGAGAGAAAGCGTGGCGAATTTCTTTTACTCCGGACTTACACATAATGATTACGCGAGAAACTTTCAATCCGCCTGCGGTACTCCCGGCGGAACCTCCGACGAACATCAATAGGACGAGTACCGATTGTGCAAATACCGGCCATTTAGTAAAGTCGGCGGTAGCGAATCCCGTCGTACTCATTATAGAAGCTGTTTGGAAAGTCGAGTAGCGCAGGGCTTCCGCTATTGACGAGTAAGTCTTACCTATCATAAGTGAAACGGTAATCGCGCAGACCGAGAATGCGTAAATGATAAACATTGTCCTCAATTCTTCGTTGCGGATGACGTCTTTTGCGTGTCCGATGAGAAGAAAATAGAACATATTGAAGTTTATCGAAAACACCATCATAAACACGGTAATGGTAATTTCGGCAAATAGGCTGTTGTAATGAGCGATACTCGTAGCGTAGTTAGCGAATCCGCCCGTTCCGGCTGTCGCGAACGCCAACGTGAACGCGTCGAAAGCGGGGATTTTTCCTATCATCAAAATAAACGCCATAAGTAATGTGAGAACCACGTAAATGGCGTAAAGTATCCGTGCGGTAAAGCGCATTTTGCTTACGAGCTTACCGAATTGAGGTCCGGTCATCTCGGCTTTTAACAGGTGTAACGTGGAGTTGTTGCTTTTTGGTAAAATTGCCACGACAAAAACGAGTACGCCCATACCGCCGATCCAGTGAGTAAATGCGCGCCAGAAAAGCAAGCTTTTGGGTAGAGCTTCGATGTCGGGGATAACGGTAGAACCGGTGGTAGTAAAGCCGGAAACGGTTTCGAACAAAGCGTCGATGTAATTCGGAACGTAACCGCTAATGGTAAAAGGAACGGCGCCGAAAACGGATAAAAATATCCAGGCGATTGCCACCAGAATAAAACCGCCTCTTGCGCGAAACTCGGTGTTTCGGGGCTTTTTAATGACAAAAGGGATACCTAAAACCAATAACATCGCAATAGTTACGCCGAACCCGAGGGGCGTGCCGACTTCGCCGTAAGCGAACGACATCGCAAACGGAATAATCATAAGTCCCGCGGTTATCAACGCTATTTGCGCGAGCATATACGCGCTCATTCTATAGTTCATCGTTTACTCCAAAATATCGTTGAGTTCGCGTAACGCCTCGTTTTTTGTTATGACGATAAGTCCGTCGTTTGCGCGAATCGTGTCGTTACCGCGAGGCGTTATAAACGCGCCGTCGCGTATGATACCGCCTATGAGGGTGTCGCTTGCAAAGCGAATGTCTTTAAGCGGTTTGTCGAGTGCTTTGAAAGTGTCGTGAACGGTAAATTCCAACGCTTCCGCGCTGTTGTTTACTATCTTGTAGAGCTTGTTTACGGAGCCACCGAAACGCGCTCCGTTCATATTACGAACATACCTGACGATTTGGTCGGCAGTCGAGTTTTTTGTAGAAACTACGGAGTCCACACCGCTTGTCGTGAGCATGCCGTAGTAGGCGTCCTTTTCCACTTTTGCTACGACTTTTTTAACTTTCTCGGAGACTGCAAGCATAGAGAGGATGACGTTTTGTTCGTCGATTCCGCATAGGCACACAAGCGCGTCGGAAGAGGCGACGCCTTCGTCTTCGAGGACGGACCAATCGGTGCCGTCGCCGAGAATAACTTCGGTTTTATCGAGAGAGTCGTTGAGTTTTGCGCATTTCTGAGCGTCTTTTTCTATTATTTTAACCCGCATTCCGAGTTTTTCGAGTTCGGTTGCGAGGAAAAGCGCGGTTCGACTTCCGCCGATTATAATGACGTTTTTGGAGCCTTTTACGAGCCCGAGAGTGCGGAAAAATCTAAAAAGTGTTTTGTCGGAAGCGGTTACGTAAATTCTGTCGCCTTCGGCAAGAGTAAAGTCGCCCGAGGGGATAAAGACATCGTTTTGGCGGAGGACCGCGCATACGAGAACGTCGACGTCGAGTTTGGAGTGGAGTTCGCTGAGCTTGAGTCCTGCGAGAACGGAGCCCGCGTCTATTTTGAGTTCGACGAGATCGACTTTGCCGTTTGCGAAAGGTTCGATTTTGATTGCGGACGGGAAGCGTAATATACGCGCTATTTCTTTTGCGACCTCGTATTCGGGGCTTACCATCATATTTATGCCGAGTTCGGCGCTCATAAACAGAGTGAAGTACTCGGAGTTACGTATACGCGCTATGGTTTCGGACGCGCCGAGTTTTTTTGCGACAAGGCAGGAGAGGATATTCATTTCGTCGTACTGTGTGCAGGCGACGAGTAAGTCGGCGGTGCTTACGCCGGCTTCGCGCAAAACCTCATAGCTTGCGCCGTTGCCGTAAACGCCTTTGACGTCGTAGTTTTCCACCGCGGATTTAACGATTTCCGGGTTATTGTCGACGACCGTGACGTCGTGTCCTTCTTTTGCCAACCGTTCGACGATTTCTTCGCCAACGTTACCTATGCCGACGATAATTACGTTCATATTCGTTTCCTCTAAGGAATTATGATTAGTTCGCGACAAAGCAAACTTTCAACTATATAATAGACCTGCAAATCGTTCTTGTCAAGCGAGAAACGCGCGCGTGCGTTTATTAGGAATATGTAAAAATGAATTGACAAACGCTCCGAATTAAATAATAATTATAGTGTACATTTATTCGTACAACACTATCGGAGGCGCATATGGATACGATAAATACCGTCAAAATAGGCTCCGCGAACGCAAGCGGATATACCTTTTACGCGGGTAGCGGACTGATAACGCGGGTAGCGGAGTTCATTCCGAGCGATGTGGTAAGACGCGTAAAAGTTGTGATTATCACCGATTATAACGTCGAAAACCTTTATGCGGATCGGGTCGAAACGTCGCTTATGGAGGCGGGATTTAAGGTATTCCGTTTTTCTTTCGAGCCGGGAGAGAGCTCCAAAAACATCGGGACGTATACCGAAGCCCTCGAATTTTTGGCAAAAAACAAGTTTACGCGTTCGGATTTGGTAGTTGCTCTCGGCGGTGGGGTAGTGGGCGACCTTGCGGGATTTACCGCATCGACGTATATGCGAGGTATCGGATACGTTCAAGTGCCCACGACCCTTCTTGCGATGACCGACAGCAGTGTCGGCGGAAAAACGGGAATAGATTTAGAGTGCGGAAAAAATCTTGTCGGAGCCTTTTATAGACCTATAGCCGTCGTGGCGGACACCGACGTTCTCAAAACTCTTCCGCGCGAACAATTCGTCAGCGGTATGGGCGAAATAATCAAATACGCCTGCCTTGACGGCGGAAGAATAGCGGAAATCGTCGAGAGCGGAGTAACGGACGAAAACATATCGGAACTTATAACGTTATCGGTTAAAAGCAAGGCGCGAATCGTTGACGAAGACGAGTATGAGAACGGCGCGCGTAGACTCCTGAATCTCGGACACACCGTCGGGCACGCGATAGAAACTCTTTCGGGATACACAGTATTGCACGGCGCGGGCGTTGCCAAAGGGTTATACGCGATAGCTAAATCCGCAAACAGACGAGGCGAACTTGCGGTATCGGATCTCGTTAGACTCGAGAAAATGTCGGCGCGTTACGGAATAGATTTAAGCGTTCCTTATTCGACGGAAGAAATAATACGCGCCGTCGAACTCGACAAAAAATCTGACGGCGACGGAGTAAGACTTGTCTTAATGCGCGGATTCGGAGATTGTTACGTAAAATACGTTTCCAAAAAAGAATTGAAGGAGTATCTTGTATGAAAGTGCTTGTAATAAACGGACCCAACCTCAATATGCTCGGGATAAGAGAGCCGGAGCTATACGGAAGGCATACTTATTCGGAACTGGTGGATTATATCGAAACGCGTGCACGGGAACTCGAAATCGAAGTTAAGGTAACCCAAAGTAACCACGAGGGAGTTATAATAGATCTTATACAATCGGCATACGGCGCGTATGACGGCATAGTAATCAACGCGGGCGGATATACTCATACGAGTGTCGCGATTCTCGACGCTTTAAAAGCGGTAGGGCTTCCGACCGTCGAAATCCACATCACCGATATACGCGAGCGCGAAGATTTCAGAAGAGTGAGTTACGTCGGAATGTACGCAGAAAAACTTATTGCGGGCAAGGGTTTTAAGGGATACGGAGAGGCTCTCGAATACTTAAAGGAGAAAACGAGATGAAAGGCATTGACCAAAAAATGAAACCGCTTTTGATATACGAAATACTTAAGCGCGAAACGGACGAAAATCACCCTATGACGACGAGCGATTTAGTCGCGAGGCTATCTTCTCTCGGCATTTCCGCCGAGCGCAAAGCGATTTACGAGGACATCAAAAGTCTTAACAAATTCGGATTCGAAGTCTTGACGGTACGCGGTAGGAGCAATCAATATTACGTGGTGGATCGCAGTTTCGATTGTGCCGAGATAAAGATTCTTATGGACGCGGTCAAGGCGTCGAGTTTCATTACGGAAAGCAAAACCGAGTTTCTCGTAAACAAGCTTGCGGCTCTTGCGGGCTCACATCAAGCGGAAGTGCTCAAAACGGACATCGTGTGTATTGCTTCGGTCAAGCACTCCAACGAGGGGATTTTTTACGCCGTCGATACTATCGGAGAGTGCATACTCGAAAGCAAACAATGCAGTTTCGTCTATTTCGATCTCGATTGCGACGGACAACGCGTGTATCGTAAAGAGGGGGCGCGATATCTTGTCAATCCCGTTGCGCTTGTCTTTAACGAAAACAATTATTATATGCTTGCGTACAGCGATAAACACGATAACGTCGCGACCTATCGCGTTGACCGTATGGATAAAGTTTCAGCGGAGGGCAAAACCGAAAAAACCGCGAGATGGCTCAAAAATTATGATCTTGCCAAGTACCGTAAGCAGGCGTTTTCGATGTTCAACGGCGCTCTCAGAGAGGTAACCCTCGTATGCGACAAGTCCATGACGGATATCGTAACGGATAAGTTCGGAGAGGGCGTTGAGATGATAGACGAGGGGAATTCGTTCAGAGTCAAAGTCAAGGTGCAGGTAAGCCCGACGTTTTTCGGTTGGTGCGCGACTTCCGGCGGGAAGATAAAGATTGCGACGCCTGCCAAGGTACGTAGCGCATACATTGCTCATCTTAAAAAGTGTTTGGAGGCATAATGAAGATACTATTTATTTGCAGTACCAATATATGTAGGAGCCCTTATTGCGAGATGTATTTCAAAAGGCTTGTCGAGCGCGACCCGGAGCTTAATGAAATCGTCGACGACGTTAAGAGCGGTGCCGTCATAAATCTCGGACGAAAACTCGACAAAAAGGCATACGACTGTATGACGCGACAAGGTTTTCCCAAAGAGTGGCTTGACGCGCACAGATCGAAGCATATAATTTTCCACCCCAAAATGTTTAGGGAAGCGGACGTCATCATCGGCATGACGCGTATGCACGGATGGGTATTACCGCCGTCGCTTAGGAAAAAGTACGTCAACCTTTCGGAGGCGGCGGAAGGCGTATATAAGGCAATTCCCGACCCGTTCCTTGCCCCCACGCAGGAAGATTACGATAAAGCCATGGGTGTCATCGCCGATTATCTTGACGAATACGCCGTAAAACTCAAAAGCGGAAACGAGGAGTGCTGATGGAAAACGATAAAGTTACCTTCAAAATCGAAGAAGTCGAAAAAGAAAACGTCGATAAGGAGTGCAGTTATTCCGTAGTCCCCGTCGAAGAAAACGGCGAAAAATCGGAGCAAGGATCGGTGGTCGCGCCCGTAGACGTCATAGTGTCGACCGATGAAGCTCAAACGCAAAAGAACGAGCACTCGGAAGTTCCAGGATACAATCCCAACGCGCCCAAAATAGAGGCGACCGGCAAGGTCAGAGATTTCAAAAAAGAGATATTGATGACGGTGCTGGCTCTTGCATTGTGTCCCGCGGGAATAATAGTCGGACTCAAATTCGAAGCATATAAAACGGTTGGCATTATCGTCGCGCTGATGGGCGTACTTACCGCGTTCGCGCTAATAAGGCATATTTTTATGTGTCGTAAAGTCAATGCTCTGCTCGAGTCAGGCAAATGCAATACCGTTTCGGCATTGATGACGGAACTCAAATTAAAAAAGAAACAGGATTTCGTTCGCACTCTCGGCGGAATGGTCAGAGAGGGACATCTTACGGGTTACGAAATTACCGGCGACGAGCTTATAACCAAGGTCGACGTCGTTCGGGAAGAGCCCGCCAAATCATCTTTTTCGAACCTGTTCGACAGAAAAAAGAAATAACCGATAAATAAAATAAGGTCCTCGGGCTAAGGTAGCTCGGACCGGGAGGAATATGGAAGCAAATCAAAATCAATCAAAGATAGCCATACTTATCGACGCCGAAAACGTGTCTTACAAAAACACGGCGCAGATAATAGAAACTATGGAGAACAAAGGCAAGATACTCGTAAAGGTCGTCGTGGCGGACTGGACGAGAATAACCGGCGCGCAAACGCGCTCCAACGGCAAATACGTGTATCGTTCTATGCAGATAGACGGCTGGCGCAACGAGGCGAGCAAGCACTCGATGACCGCCGTACAGCAGTTTAGTTACGTTTCGGGCAAGAACACGTCGGATATAGCAATGACCATACAGGCGATGAAAATTCTTTACGAAAAGCCGTACATTACGACGTTTTGCCTTGTGTCAAACGATTCCGATTTTACCCGTCTTGCCCAAGAACTCAGAGAGCAGAACAAAGAAGTAATCGGAATGGGAGAAAGGGATAAAGCCATAAAAGAGTTCGTGAACGCCTTTTCCGAATTTATTTATCTCGGAGAAAGTATAGACGAAGACGTTCCCGAAAAACCCAAGCAAGAGGAAACCGAAAGCGCAAAAACGGTATCCCATAAGCAAGAAAACGGAAACGATGACAAGTCAAATCGCAAGCCCGAAAAGCATAAGAAAGAACGTAGCGCCGAACCTAAATGTATACTCGATTCCGAGAAGATGGACGCGTTAAGGACGATAGTCGCGGATACGATAGAGGAGTCGGAAGAAAGCGTTGCTTATTACAGTGCGATAGCATCTAAAATGAAGAGGAAGTTTTCTGACTTCATCCCCGCAAACTACGAGTGTCGGAACGTCAGTCAGCTTATGGGCAAGCTCCTACCGTTCTTAAAGGGATACGAGGAATACAAGGAGCCCATTCCCAATAACAGCAACGGTTATATTTATATGCTCCGCAAAAAGACGGTAACCAAAAAGGCAGTTGCCAAAAGGAACGGGAAAAAGCAAACCGACAAAAAGTAGACGTCTTCGGACCAAAACGCGTATTGCGCATTCGTCCGAGGTATGGTATAATTTAAGTATAACGGAGGGCATATGGAATATTCGGTTTCAGGAAGCAGAATCGCTCTGCGCCTCGTAAAAGGCGAAGAAGTCGTATCGAGCATAAAAGCTCTTTGCGCGGAACTCGGCATTAAAGCGGGTTCGGTTAGCGGAATAGGCGCGTCGAACAACGCGGAAATCGGCGTACTCGAAACGGCGAGCAAGGTATACGTCAAAAAACCGCTTACGGGAGATATGGAAATAGCCTCTCTCACGGGGAACGTTTCCGTAGCGGAAGACGGTGGCGTATATCTTCATTTACACGCGGTGTTCGGAGGTTTGGACGGCGTATACGCGGGACATCTCGATTACGCATACGTCAGCGCGACGGCGGAAATATTCATCGACGTTTTCGACGGCGAAATAAATCGTTTCAAAGACGACGAAACAGGACTTAATCTAATGAGGTTTTAATATGGAAGTATTTGTATTACTCGGTAACAGAATGAACGACGACGGAAGCATATCGGAGATACTCAAAGGTCGTCTTGAAATCGCAAAAGACTACTATTTTGCGCGTAAGCCGGATAAAATAATAGTAACCGGAGGTCTTGCAAATCCCGTAGCGGGCACGCCCGAAGCGCCCGTGATGAAGCGTGAACTCGTTGCGCGCGGAGTGCCGGAAGAGATAATAATCGAAGAGGACAAGAGCCTTACGACCAAACAGAACGCCGAGTTTTCCGTGCCGATAATAAAGTCGCTCGGAGCCGATCGCGTTGTACTGTGCACGTCCAAGGAGCATATGAACAGATGGTACCTTAACCCCAAACGTCTGTTCCGTTTCTATATGGCTAAGAACGGGCTTAAAAAAGTCGCGTTGGTTCCGTACGTCGGCGATCTTTCCGCCACGGACTAAAACCTAAAATAACCTAAAATAACTTAAAAAATGATATTTAAATATTGTAAAAATCGTCGCGATGTGATAAAATATAATATAACGACTAATATAGAGAGGTAGGATATGAATTATAAAGCTCCGGAACATCATTCTCTTGACGGACAAGTCATCGAGTGCAACGGCAAAAAGTACAAACTTTCCGCCAACAACACCGTAATATACCCCGTGCAAATTCCTATGCCGACGTACAACCTCAATCCGACGATGTCGTTCGATACCGAGGACGGCGAATTGGTACTTAGAATCAAACCGAACCCCGTACCCGTAATCAACGGTCAAGAAGTTCCCTTCAAGAGGAAATAACATAGCAAAATAACGCCGTTTTTACGGCGTTTCTTATTATTAAGATGAATATACAATACTTAAAATACGCCGTAGAAGTCGCAAAAGCGGGTTCTCTCAGTAAGGCGTCCGAAACTTTGTGCGTAGCACAACCCAACCTAAGCAGAGCCGTAAAAGAGCTTGAAAACGAGCTCGGAATCACCTTGTTCGAGCGTTGCGCGACGGGTATGAGCCTGACTCCGGACGGAGCGAGGCTGGTTTCTTATGCCAAGAAACTTTTGCGCGAAATGGACGAAATCGAGCATATGTTCAAAGCCGAAGACAAGAAGAAGGCTCATTTTTCCATATCGGTTCCGAGAGCGAGTTATATATCCAAAGCTTTTGTCGAGTTCAGCAAATGCCTCGATGACGAAGAGCGTTGCGAAGTTTTCTATCAGGAAACCAACGCGATGAACGTCATCAAAAACATAACCGATTCCGATTATAAATTAGGTATCGTTCGTTATGCGGAGCAGTACGACAAGTACTTCAAAGAGATGTTCGAGCAAAAGGGACTTGCTTACGAACTCGTAACCGAGTTCAAGTATCGACTTGCGATGTCGACGGATTGTCCGCTTGCGGAGCTTGACGTAATAGGTTATGCCGACCTTGCCGATTTCATAGAAATCGCCCACGCCGATCCGTACGTTCCGACGCTCGGACTTGCCGACGTTCGTAAGATGGAGCTTCCCGAAAGCGGAGTCAAGCGCATATTCGTATTCGAAAGAGGCGGTCAGTTTGATCTTCTTTCCTCTAATCCCGAAACGTATATGTGGGTATCTCCTATACCTCAAGATACTCTCGAGCGTTTCGGTATAACCGAAAGGGACTGTCCGGACAACACAAAAACATACAAAGATATGCTTGTTTACCGTAAAGATTACAAGCTTACAAACCTTGACAAAAACTTCATAACCGCGTTATGTCGAGCCAAAAGAGAGGTCATCGGATAGACATATATTTTTTGATATACCCCGTTACGATAAATGTATTATATTTATTTAATTGTAAATGGTATAATTTCGGAGAATTAACCCCGACCGCATAAAAACGGTAATACTAACTTAGGAGTGAATAATGGAACAAAAGGATTATGCAATAGTAGACGGAGTAGAAGCTTTAAAGAAAGCTATCGCAAGAGTCAAGGAAGCGCAAAAAGCTTTTTCCGAGTACACGGAAGAACAAGTTGACAAAATCTTTTTTGCCGCGTCCGTAGCCGCAAACAAAATGCGCATACCGCTTGCCAAAATGGCAGTCGAAGAAACGGGTATGGGTATCGTGGAAGACAAGGTCATCAAAAACCACTATGCTTCCGAGTATATCTATAACAAGTACAGAGATGTCAAGACCTGCGGTGTCATCGAAGAAGACAAAGCGTATGGCATAAAGAAGATAGCCGAGCCTATCGGACTTGTCGGTGCGGTAATCCCCACGACGAACCCCACCTCGACCGCGATATTCAAGACGCTTATTTGTCTTAAAACCCGTAACGGCATAATCATCAGCCCCCACCCGAGAGCTAAGAAATCCACAATCGCGGCGGCGAAAGTTGTTCTCGAAGCGGCAGTTAAGGCGGGCGCTCCCGAAGGTATCATCGGTTGGATAGATATTCCGAGCCTCGAGATGACCAATATGCTCATGAAAGAAGCCGACATCATTCTCGCGACCGGCGGTCCCGGTATGGTCAGAGCCGCATACAGTAGCGGTAAACCCGCACTCGGCGTAGGAGCCGGCAACACTCCCGCCATTATCGACAGCACCGCGGACGTAACGCTTGCAGTCAACTCCATAATTCATTCCAAGACGTTCGATAACGGTATGATTTGCGCAAGCGAACAGTCTGTTATCGTTCTCGACGACGTTTACGAAGAAGCTAAGTCCGAATTTATGGCAAGAGGTTGCTACTTCCTCGACCCCGAAGAAACCCAAAAAGTTCGCAAGACCATTCTCATCAACGGCGCTCTCAATGCCAAGATAGTCGGACAAAAGCCCGTTACCATTGCTAAGCTTGCGGGATTCGACGTTCCCGTCGGCACCAAGATTTTGATAGGCGAAGTAGAATCCGTCGACATTTCGGAAGAGTTCGCACACGAAAAACTCTCTCCCGTACTCGCGATGTACCGCGCAAAGGATATTCAGGACGCGTTCGCAAAAGCCGAGCAACTTATAGCCGACGGCGGTTACGGCCACACTTCTTCCATTTACCTTAACGTTTCCACCGAGCAAGCCAAACTCGAAGAGTTCGCTCATCGTATGAAGACTTGCAGAGTCCTTGTAAACACCCCGTCGTCGCAAGGCGGTATCGGCGATATTTACAACTTCAAACTTACCCCGTCGCTCACTTTGGGTTGCGGTTCTTGGGGCGGTAACTCGGTATCGGAAAACGTAGGCGTAAAACACTTAATCAACATCAAAACGGTCGCGGAAAGGAGAGAAAACATGCTTTGGTTCAGAGCTCCCGAAAAAGTATATATCAAGAAAGGTTGTTTGCCCGTAGCTCTCGACGAGCTCAAGACGGTAATGGGCAAAAAGAGAGCGTTCATCGTAACGGACAGCTTCTTATATCATAACGGTTACACCAAACCCATCACCGACAAACTCGACGAAATGGGTATGGCGCATACGACGTTCTTCGACGTCGCTCCGGATCCCACGCTTGCTTGCGCAAAAGCGGGTACCGAACAAATGCGTGCATTCGCTCCCGACTGCATCATAGCTCTCGGCGGTGGTTCCGCAATGGACGCGGCAAAGATAATGTGGGTAATGTACGAGCACCCCGAAGTTGACTTTATGGATATGGCAATGCGCTTTATGGATATCCGTAAGCGTGTATATACGTTCCCCAAAATGGGCGAAAAGGCATACTTTATCGCAATACCGACTTCCGCAGGTACCGGTTCCGAAGTTACCCCGTTTGCCGTCATCACCGACGAAACGACGGGTATCAAATATCCTCTTGCCGATTACGAACTTATGCCCAAGATGGCAATAGTCGACACCGACTTCCATATGAGCGCACCTCGCGGACTTACCGCGGCTTCCGGTATCGACGCCGTAACCCACGCTCTCGAAGCAATCGCTTCGATGATGGCAACCGATTACACCGACGGTCTTGCTCTCAAAGCGCTCAAAACGATATTCGAATATCTCCCGAGAGCTTACGACAACGGCAGAACCGACGTCGTCGCAAGAGAGAAGATGGCAAACGCCGCCACTATGGCAGGTATGGCATTCGCAAACGCATTCCTCGGAGTATGCCACTCGATGGCGCATAAACTCGGCGCGTTCCATCACCTCCCGCACGGTGTGGCAAACGCGTTGATGATTGACGAAGTAATCCGCTTTAACGCGTCCGAAGTTCCCGCCAAGATGGGTACCTTCCCGCAATACGACCATCCACATACTCGCGCAAGATACGCCGAAGTTGCCGATTACCTCGGTATCGACGGTAAGAACGAAGAAGAAAAGGTCGAGCACCTCATTCTCGCAATCGACGCTCTCAAGGAAAGAGTCGGTATCAAGCAAACCATCAAGGAATATGTTCCCGACGAAGCCGACTTCCTCGCACGTCTTGACGACATGGTAGAGCAAGCGTTCGACGATCAGTGCACCGGCGCAAACCCGAGATATCCGCTTATGAGCGAAATCAAGCAAATGTACCTTAACGCATACTACGGTAATCAATTTGTAGAAAACGCAGTTCCGATTCTCGCAAAAGAAAGCGACGTCGAATCCGCACGTAACTTCAAAAAGATTTATACCCACGGCGAAACCGGCATCAACAAGAAATAGAGGAGGCCAATATGAAACTCGACAGAGTAATTGCTGTAAGAAACAACAAAACCATATATCGTGACGGCGATAATTGCATAAAAGTTTTCGACGCCGATTTTTCTAAAGCCGACGTTTTGAACGAAGCTCTCAATCAAGCACGCGTAGAGGGTACCGGTCTTAACATTCCCAAAATCCGCGAGGTTACCACTTTTGACGGAAAATGGGCGATAGTTTCCGAATATATCAAAGGAAAAACTCTCGATAGACTTATGGCGGAAGTCGCCGAAGACCCCGACAAAAAGGCTGAGTATTTGGAGATGTTCGTAAATCTTCAAATCGAAGTGCAGTCTAAGACCTGCCCGCTCCTCACCAAGCTCAGAGATAAGATGAACCGTAAGATTAGCGAAGCCGATCTCGACGCAACCACTCGTTACGATCTTCATACAAGGCTCGAGGGTATGCCCAAGCACAAAAAGCTTTGCCACGGCGATTTTAACCCTTCCAATATAATAATCGCTGAGGACGGCACTCCTTACATCATCGACTGGTCCCATGCAACGCAGGGCAATGCGTCCGCCGACGTAGCGCGCACATATCTTTTGTTCTGCCTTGCGGGCGACACCGAAACAGCCGACGCGTACCTCAATATGTTCTGCAAAAAGACCGACACCGCAAGACAGTATGTCCAAAAGTGGATGCCTATAGTTGCGGCTTCCCAATCGGTCAAAGGCAATAAAGACGAACGTGAATTCCTGCTTTCGTGGGTAGACGTAGTAGAATATCAATAAAATTCGGAGAAAACAAATGGTAAAAGTAGTTGTATGTATCGGCAGTTCCTGCCATATCAAAGGTTCTCGTCAAGTAGTCGAAGAGCTCCAAAGACTGGTTGCCGAAAGCAATACGGAAGACCAAATCGAACTCGGCGGAACGTTCTGCATGGGCAGATGCCAAGAAGGCGTATGCGTAACGGTCGACGGAGATTTCTATTCCGTTTCGCCGGAAACCGTTGAAGAATTCTTTACCAAGGAAGTCTTAAAGAGGGTATAGCGCAATGCTTATTATACAGATATGCGTAGGCAGTTCCTGCCATTTGAAAGGCTCGCAAGATATTGTCGAGCTTTTCCAAAAGTATATAGAAGACAACGCACTCGAATCGGAAATCGTGTTGACGGGTTCGTTCTGTACGGGCAAATGTAACCGTACGGGCGTAACCGTCACCGTCGACGACGATATTTACACGGGCATTACGCGCGAGAATTTCAGAGAATTTTGGAACAATACCGTTATGCCCAAAGTAAAGGCAAACAGAGGAGAATAAAATGTCGGACTGTCTGACTCTTAAAAAATCGAATTGCAAGAATTGCTATAAATGTATCAGACATTGCCCGGTAAAATCAATAAGATTTTCCGGCAATCAGGCGCACATTATAGGCGACGAGTGCATACTCTGCGGACAATGTTTTGTCGTTTGTCCTCAAAACGCAAAAGAGATAACCAGCGAACTCGAAAAGGTCAAGGTTCTTTTGCAAAGCGGAGAACCCGTATATGTCAGTTTGGCGCCGTCGTTTATCGCAAACTATGACGGAGTCGGAATCAACGGTATGCGCAAGGCTCTCGAAGCTCTCGGGTTTGCGGGAGTCGAAGAAACCGCAATCGGCGCGACGATAGTCAAGCGCGAGTACGAAAGACTTATGACGGAGGAGCACAGAGATATTATCATATCTTCCTGTTGCCACACCGTAAACCTCTTAATACAAAAATATTTCCCCAAGGAACTCCCGATGCTTGCGGACGTGCTTTCTCCGATGCAGGCGCACGCCGAGGACATCAAAAGGCGTGTTAAGGGTGCCAAAGTCGTATTTATAGGACCCTGTCTTTCCAAAAAGGACGAGGCGACACACTATACCGACATAGTGGACGCGGTACTTACGTTTGAAGAACTTACCCATTGGTTAAAAGAAAAGAACGTTAAACTCGAAGCCGACCCCGACGTAACCCAAAAGTCGAAAGCAAGATTTTTCCCGACCACCGGCGGTATACTCAAAACCATGGAGCAAAACCCCGATTACGCGTATCTCGCAATCGACGGTATCGAGAACTGCATATCCGCTCTTAGGGATATCGAGAACGGCAAAACGCACAAGTGCTTTATAGAGATGTCTGCTTGCGTCGGTAGCTGTATAGGCGGTCCGGTTATGGAAAAATTCCATCGTTCGCCGGTCAACGATTATATGTCCGTCGTGCGTTATGCAGGGAAGGAAGACTTCGAAGTCGAGCAACCCGACATAGTGGAAATCCGCAAGAATTTCGGACGTATAGAGCGTCGCGGAACCGAGCCTCTCGAATACGAGATAGCGGAAGTCCTTAAAAAAATGGGAAAAGTTAAACCCGAGGACGAGTTGAACTGCGGATCGTGCGGATACAACACTTGTCGCGAAAAGGCGATTGCCGTACTTCGCGGAAAAGCCGAAATTTCGATGTGTCTTCCGTACCTTAAAGACAAGGCGGAAAGTTTCTCGGATTGCATAGTAAACAATACCCCCAACGGGCTTATCGTGTTAAACGAAAATCTCGAAGTTCAGCAGATAAACTCCGCCGCGCGCAAGATAATGAACGTGCGTTCGGCATCCGACGTCATGGGCGAACCCGTGGTAAGGATACTCGACCCCGGCATATTCCTACGTGTTTTGAATTCCAAGCGCAGTGTCAGGGACCAGAAAGTATATCTTGCCGAATACAAAAAGTATGTCGAGCAGACTGTCGTATACGACCCGACGTATCAGTTGTTGGTTTGCATAATGCGCGACGTTACCGATGAACAGAATGAACGCGACAAGAAAGAAAGTATCAGCCGTCAGACGATAGAGATTGCGGATAACGTAGTCGAAAAGCAGATGCGTATAGTACAGGAAATCGCGTCTTTACTCGGCGAAACCGCCGCGGAAACCAAGATAGCGCTTACCAAGCTCAAGGAGTCCATAGCCGATGAATGATTTATGCGTCGATATCGGATATAAAAGCGTAAACCATTACGGCGAACAGCTTTGCGGGGACCACGTAGACGTCGTAGAGCAAGACGAAAACTCCACGGTTGTGGTACTTGCGGACGGACTCGGAAGCGGTGTCAAGGCGAGTATACTCTCCACTCTTACGTCAAAGATAATATCGACGATGATGGCGGAGGGACTTTCCATAGAAGACTGCGTCGGTACGATAGCGGCAACTCTTCCGATATGTTCGGTTCGCGGAGTGGCGTACTCGACGTTTACGATAATCCATATAGTCAATAACAGGGAAGCGGAAATCATCCAGTACGACAATCCCGACGTCATACTCATACGCGACTACAAGAATACCGATTATCCCAAAACGGAGATGAATATCGGCGGAAAGCGTATATACAAATCCGTTATAAGCCTAAAAGAGGGCGACGTATTCGTGGCGATGAGCGACGGTTGCCCGCACGCGGGAATGGGAATAAGCTATAATTTCGGCTGGAAGCGCGCTGACATTATTGAATTTATGGAAGCGGTGGCGGCGGCGGGATATACCGCAAAGACGCTCTCGACCATACTCGTAGACAAGTGTTTCGAGCTGTACGGACAAAAGCCCGGCGATGATGCTACCGCGTGTGTCGTCAAAGTCCGTAAGCGCGAGCCGATGAACATTCTGTTCGGACCTCCGTCCAATCGCGACGATTGCAATAGGATGATGGCGCTCTTCTTCTCAAAAGAGGGTAAACACATCGTATGCGGAGGAACTACCTCGTCAATCGCGTCGAAGTACCTCGGTAAGCCCATTAAAGCGAGTTTGAACTTTACGGCAAAAGACGTGCCTCCGACGGCGGAAATTGAGGGCGTAGACCTCGTTACCGAAGGCGTTATCACCATAAACAAGGTTTTGGAGTACGCCAAAGACGCTCTCGGCGCCAACACGATGTACGAAAAATGGGGCTACGGGCACGACGGCGCGTCGCTTATATGCAGACTATTGTTCGAAGAAGCCACGGACATCAACTTCTTCGTAGGAAGGGCGGTAAATCCCGCGCACCAGAATCCGGATTTGCCGATAAACTTCAACATAAAAATGAACCTCGTCGAGGAACTCACCAAATGCCTGAAACAGATGGGCAAGCGTATTAAGGTAAGTTACTTTTAGGAGACAGAAATGCCAATATTCGATACTGAAGTACAACATTTGAAGTATAAGGTCTTGCGTGAAGTCGCTCGCCACGCATGGGCGGGCAACCTTACCGAAAACCTCATGGACATCCCTAATAAAATCGTGCCCGGCAAAGTACCGATGGTACGTTGTTGTGTGTATAAAGAGCGCGCCATAGTGAGCGAGCGTATCAAAATGGCTATGGGAGGTGACAAAAACAACCCCAACCCCATACAGGTAATAGATATAGCTTGTGACGAGTGTCCGATAGGCGGATACGAAGTGACCGGAGCGTGCAGAGGTTGTATTGCACACCGTTGTGAGTCGGCGTGTAAGTTTGGTGCCATAACGTTTGACCAAAATCACGTTGCGCATATAGATAAGAGCAAGTGCAAAGAGTGCGGAATGTGCGCAAAGGTTTGCCCCTATAACGCGATACAGAATTATAAGCGCCCGTGCGAAGTATCCTGCAAAGTCAACGCTATATATATGGGAGCCGATAAGGAAGCCTGCATAGATAATTCCAAGTGCATATCTTGCGGAGCGTGCGTATATCAATGCCCGTTCGGAGCGATAACCGATAAGTCGTATATCCTCGACGCGGTAGATATTCTCAAAGGAAGCGACGGCAATAAGAAGTATAAAACTTACGCAATCGTCGCGCCGAGCATTTCCAGCCAGTTCACCTACGCAAAACTCGGGCAGGTGATTACGGGACTTAAAGAACTCGGGTTCTTTACCGTCATCGAAACGGCACTCGGAGCAGATATGGTGGCGGAATCCGAATCGAGAGAACTTGCCGAAAAAGGCTTTTTGACGAGCTCTTGTTGCCCGGCTTTCGTCGCGTATATCGAAAAGGAATTCCCGGCTTTGGTAAAACACATATCCCATAATCTTTCCCCTATGGGCACGATTGCCAAGTATCTTAAAGACAACGAGCCCGAATGCAAGGTAATATTCATCGGACCGTGCACCGCAAAGAAAGCCGAATTCCAAAAGGAAAGCGTCAAAAAGTATGTCGACGTAGTATTGACGTTTGAAGAATTGCAAGCGCTGTTCGACAGTAAGGACCTCGACATAACCACTCTAAAAGAAGACGTACTCGACAACGCGTCGTATTTCGGAAGAATCTTTGCCCGTAGCGGAGGACTTACCGACGCCGTAAAAGAAGCTATGGCGGAACAGGGGATAGATTTCGACTTGAAGCCGTGCGCTTGCGACGGAATCGAGCAATGCCGTATAGCCCTTCTCAAAAAGAACAGGAACGTCCTCAACGCCAACTTTATCGAAGGTATGGCGTGCGTAGGCGGTTGTATAGGCGGTGCGGGATGCCTTACTCACGGCGAAAAGAATAAATCGGAAGTCGATAAATACGGTATGGAAGCATACGAAAAGAAGATTTCCGACGCCACCAAACTTGTAAAAAAATAGTAGTAGTTATCTTTGCTTTAGCTTTAACAAAATGCGCAACCCGTAGGGTTGCGCATTTTGTTAAATGTAAATAACAAGTTAACGGGTTATACTTTGCCGGAAAAATCGCAATCGGTTGTGATGTAATCCACGCCGAGCAACATAAAGTGGCGAACGGCACCGAGTTTGTTTACCGTCCAAACATTGACTTCTCTGCCGAGCCTATGGGCTTTACGTATAAGAGCGCCCGACGTAAACAGGAATAGGAGATCTACGTCGTAATTTCTGTTTATATAAGCTCTGCCGGCGACGGGGTATTTGCTCAGAACCTGCGAACGGATTTTGGGATTTATCGCGCGAAGCCTTGCGATGTTTATAAAATGGAAGCTTATAAATACCGCATTGTCAAGACCCACGATACGGTCGACCATTTCGATAAGTCCCAAGAGCATATCTTTTTTAGGAATGCATTTGAGCTCTATGATCGGAACCTTTCCGCCGAGTTTACAAAGTTGCAAATAGGTTTCCGCCGTGCATATGTAGCTGTCGCCCTCTATTTGTGCGCTTCCGACCTTGCCGAGATTCATAGGTAGCTTTTGGGCTTCCTCATACGTGATATTGGATACCGAAATCGTTTCGTTTGCAAACGGGTTGTTGTCATGACAGCACACCCATTTTTTATCCGACGTGTACCATAAATCCGTTTCTATGCCATAAAAGAAGGGGCTGTGCGCGGCGGCGCGGAAAGCCTTTTCGCTGTTTTGATAATATACTGAACTCAAACCTCTGTGTGCGATAAATCTTGTCATGTCGGCCTCTTTAATAGTTTTAGTACTTTAATATTACTTTAATATAATATACCCACGCGCGACGTATGTCAATATTAAAATTTATAAAATCGTCATCTGCGGAACTCGACTTTTTTGAATCTGGCATTGACGATACGCGATTCGACTTCCGGGTAAGGCGCGAGGTATTCGACGACTTGTTCGAAGCACCCTATGCGTGCGGGATAATGGGCGTCGGAGTTCGCGATAAGGCGAACGTCTGTCGAAAGTATCTTTTCAAAAGACTTATAGGTCATATCTATGTGTTTTGCGTTAAGCTCGAGATAGGTGCCGTAATCGGCGCAACACTTTGCGATATCGCCCACGTCGCATATTACGCCGTCGTTCAGGTGTGCGAGAATGGCAATCGGGTAACGTTCTATCATCTTGGTAAAGGCCCGCGTATTACGTCGAATAACGTCTTTTGAAGGGCGAATAACGCTCGAAATATATGCGGGGAGATAAAGCCTCGTAAAGTCGCCGAACGTGCGAGGACGCGCAAAATAGTGGAATCCCGCCGTAACAAAGTCGAATAGCCCGAATTGATTGCGTTTAAGGTCGATTTCGCCGTCCGTGGAGATGATATCCGCTTCTATTGCGTGGTAAATCTCGAGATCGGGAAAGTCATCTCGTAACAATGAAATGCGCTTGGACTGCATTTGAGCCGTCGAGTATCTCAAAGAAAACCCGGGCGGATTAAAGAAACCGTGGTCGGAAATCGCAATAGCCTGCAAACCCTTTTCGCGGGCGGCGACGATGTTTGCTTCTATCGAAGAGGCACCGTCCGAATAAAAAGTGTGCGTGTGATAATCCCCGTAAAAATTCATTATTTTACGGAGTAAAGAATGTCCGCGTAAGTCGGGAACGGCCAGTCGGATTTATCGACTATTACTTCGAGGGCGTCGGACGCGGAACGGAGCATTGCCATATCGACCAAAACAACGTCGTGATAGTATTCCGCGACTTCGTAGGCGGTGCCTCTGAGTGCGCCTTCAACGTCTGCTTCCAGCTTTCCGATCGCGCCGTAAATCGCTTTTGCGCCGTTCGAGAGCTTAAATATGAGGTCGTTTTCGACCGACGAGTCGAGGTTTATAGGCAAACTTTTTTTGTCGAGAGCGAGTTTAACCATTTTACTTTCATATGCCATAACTGCAGGTAGTATCTGCTTTTTTGCCATTTCAAGCATAGTTAACGCTTCGATATTTATGGTTTTTGAATAGGCGTCGAGCAATATCTCCATTCTGGAAACTATCTCTCCGCGGTTGAGTATGCCGTGTTTTTCAAAAAGGCGAACGTTTTTCGGGTCGAGGAAGTGTGGAAGTGCGTCAACCGTCGATTTGAGGTTTAGGAGTCCTCTATTTTGGGCTTCGGATACCCATTCTGCCGAATAGCTGTTGCCGTTGTAGATAATGCGTTTGTGCTTTTTGTAGTTCTCGGCAACGAGTTCGGTAAGTGCCGAGTGGAAGTCCTCGGAGCACTCCAATGCGTCCGCGAAGTCGGAAAGAGCCTCCGCCATTATGGTATTCAATATGTAATTTGTGCAAGCAATCGACGCGGAAGAACCGAGCATACGGAACTCGAACTTATTACCTGTAAACGCCATCGGCGACGTGCGGTTGCGGTCGGTCGTGTCTTTGGGAATGGGGGGAAGCACCGAAACTCCGATTTTCATATTCGATTTCTTTTTACCGAGGTAAGCGGAGTGCTTTTCGATTGCTTCGAAAATTTCGGTAAGCTCGTCGCCGAGGAAAATCGAGATGATCGAGGGCGGAGCTTCGTTTCCGCCCAAGCGGTGATCGTTCGAAGCGCTCGAAACGGATATGCGCAGTAAATCTTGATACTCGTCTGTCGCCTTGATGACGGCGGAGATGAACAGCAGGAACTTTGCGTTGTCGTACGGAGTGTCCCCGGGCTCGAAGAGATTGACGCCTGTGTTTGTGGTGAGCGACCAGTTGTTGTGTTTACCCGAGCCGTTTACTTCGGCAAAAGGTTTTTCGTGGAGGAGGCAAGCCATACCGTGTTTTCCGGCGAGGCTCTTAAGAAGCTCCATCGTCAGCTGATTTTGGTCGGACGCGAGGTTGACCGTCGAAAAGTAGGGAGCGAGTTCGTGTTGGCTCGGAGCCGCTTCGTTATGCTTGGTCATAGCGGGAACGCCGAGTTTCCAAAGCTCCGTGTCGAGTTCTTTCATAAAGTCGGAAACTCTATGCTTAATCGAACCGAAGTAGTGGTCGTCCATTTCCTGACCCTTCGGGGGACGTGCGCCGAACAGCGTTCTTCCTGAGTGAACGAGGTCCATTCTGGGCTCGTAGGCGGTTTTGTCGATGAGGAAATATTCCTGCTCCGCGCCGACGGTAGGAGTAACCTTGGTGGCGGGGTCGTTAAAGAGTTTCAGTATTCTGAGTGCCTGACGGTTGACGGCTTCCATACTTCTGAGGAGAGGTGTTTTTTTATCGAGGATTTCACCGCCGAAAGAGCAGAACGCCGTAGGTATGCAGAGTGAACCGTCTTTTATAAATGCGTATGCGGAAGTGTCCCACGCAGTATATCCGCGAGCTTCGAAAGTGGCGCGTAAACCGCCGGAGGGGAAGCTCGAAGCGTCGGGTTCGCCTTTGATGAGCGCTTTACCGCTGAACTTCAAAATAATTTCACTGTCGTTTACGGGACGGATGAAACTGTCGTGCTTTTCGGCGGTTACGCCCGTCATGGGTTGGAACCAATGCGTATAGTGAGTGGCGCCGTGTTCGATAGCCCAGTTCATCATGGCTTCGGCTATTACGTCGGCGACTTCGAGAGTGAGTTCTTTACCGGAGTCGATGGTTTGTCGGAACTCGGAGTACGTATCGGCGGGTATTCTTTCCCGCATAACTTTATCGTTGAATACGAGTGTTCCGTAATAAGATGTAACGTTATCCATATTAACTCCTTTAAAGCGCGCATTCGCGCGCGCGAACTTATATCGAAATAGTATCACACGAGTATTGTCAAGTCAAATAAATTTACTCAAAAGGCGGGCTGAATTTTCGGGAAGCGAGCTTTGTTTATGTGTGCTCGGCAAGGCTCGGAACGTCGATTTTTTAATTGTCGAACCCGAAATAATACTAATTCCGTATCCCGAGATACATAAATGTACAAAAACAGAGAAAAGGCAGGCTTACAAAAAAACTTATTAAAATGTCGTCGCGAGATTGTTTTTTTTGTGCGCGCGTGATATAATAATAAAAACGCGAAAGGAGTAAGGATTGTCGAGGTATTGCATAAAGCAAAAGTGTTTTACGGCAAAAGATAAATTCGCCGTCTACGATACCAACGGAAACGTGCGGTACACGTGTGCGGTCGGACGCTCGGCATTTCGTAAACCCTCGTTGATTTTGAGTGCTCCCGACGGAACCGTTTTGTATACCGTAAAACTCGGCTCCGGGACGAGTTCGTCTTTGCGGATATACAGGCAGGACGGCGGTAAGAAGGCGGAAGTCGCAAGTATGAGCAAACGTTTTTCGCTTGCCTATAAAAAGGCGGTCGCGGAAAGCTCTTATTACGGCGATTACACGGTACGCGGTAACTTAAGGGAATGGAACTTCAATATCAAAGAAGGGCTTACGGAAGACGGAGAGATCTGCGCAAGTGTTTTGCGCCGAGGTAAAACCGCCCTTACCTACGACATCGACGTCGTTCGCGGTAAAGAAGCGTATATGGTAGCTCTTGCGGTCTGCACGTACTACCTATATACTAAAAACCAAAAAATTCAGTAGCTACGGCTACAAATCAAAATATACAGGAGTGATTTATGGCAAAAGTTAAAGTTGGCGTAGCCGGTTACGGCACGATCGGTCAACGTCTTGCCGACGGCGTAGCCCGTCAGGAAGACATGGAACTCGTAGGAGTAGCGGACGTTGCTCCCACTCTGGCTGTAAGAGCTTTGCACGAAAAGGGCATGCCCTACGATCTCTATCTTGCAAGCGAAGACAGACGCGCGGAATTCGAAGCGTTAGGAATTCCCGTTTCCGGCACGATGGAGGATATGGTAAGAAAATGTGACGTCGTTCTCGATTCCTCCCCCGGCGGTATCGGCGCTCGCAATAAGGAGTTGTACGTAAGACTCGGCAAAAAAGCCATCTTCCAAGGCGGTGAAAAGAACAGTGTTGCAGACGTATTCTTCCACGGATACGCGAACTATGAAAAAGGTCTTAATAAGGACTATCTCAAACTTACCTCTTGCAACACCACGGGACTTATCCGCAGTGTGGATTGCCTCGACAAGGCATACGGTATCGACAGAGTAGCGATCACCATCATTCGCAGAGTAGCTGATCCCGGCGATTATCATAGAGGTCTTACCAACGCTCTCCAAATCGACAAGGCTCCTTCTCATCAGGCAGTCGACCTCATGACTATCATGCCTCACGTCGAAGCGACGGGTATATTGGTTCACACTCCCATAACTCACGGACATATCATCACCGTAGTAGCTACCGGCAAGCAGAAGATCACCAAGGAAATGGCTCTCGAAGCGTTCCGCAAGCACCCGAGAATCAGACTCGTATCCATCGATCAAGGCTTCCTCGGCAACGCGTCCTTGTTCAAATACGCACGCGACCTCGGCAATCCTCGCGGTGACATGTACGAGATAGCTCTTTGGGAAGACAGTATCGTCGAAAGCGGTGACAGCATTATGTACGCAATCAACATTCCTCAAGAAGCCGTTACCATTCCCGAAACCATGGACGGTATTCGTGCGGTCATGGGCATGCAGGAAACTTCCGAACTCGCTACGGCAGAGACCAACAAGTATCTCGGTATAGGAAAATGGAAGAAATAGGAATCAAAAGCATTATCGGCGTAGACGTCAAGGGCAAGAGGGTGCTTTTCAGACCCGACATCAACTCTCCGATTAACGCCGAAGGCAAAATCGTAAACGAAAACAGACTTAAAGCCACCGTTCCGACGCTCAAATATCTTGCGGAGAACGGTGCAAAAGTCGCAATAATCGCGCATCAGGGCGACACTCTCGATTATGCAAACCTCATTTCGATGGAGGAGCACGCGGAGAAGCTCACGGCACTTTCCGGCATAAAAGTCGATTATATCGACGACGTTTGCGGAGATTCCGCAGTCAAACGCGTTGAGGCGCTCGAAGACGGCGAATGCGTGTTACTCGGCAATCTTCGTTATCTTACCGAAGAAGTTTCGACTTTCGAAAAGGACGTCAAACTTACCGCCGACGACATGCAAAAGACGTATCTCGTAAGAAGGCTTGCACCTCTTTTCGACATATACGTCAACGACGCGTTCAGCGCCGCGCACCGTAACGCGCCGAGTATGGTAGCTTTCCAAAAGCTTATGCCGTCGTACGCGGGTCCGCTTTTCTTCAAGGAATACGAAGCTCTGTATACGGTAATGCACAGCGCAAAGAAGCCGGTAACGTTCGTTCTCGGAGGCGCCAAGATATCCGACGCGTTCGGTATGATGGACAAAGTTCTTAAGGACGGAGTAGCCGACAAAATTCTCGCAACCGGCGTAACGGGCGTCGTAATGCGCCTTGCCGAGGGCAAGACAGTCGGTGCGAAGTACCAAAAATGGCTTGCGGATAAAGACCTTCTCTCGTTCGTGGAGCCCGCAAAGGAACTTCTCGCAAAATACGGCGACAAATTCGTATTACCGGTGGATTTCGCGTACGAAAAAGACGGAAAGCGCGAGGAAATCGACCTTGAAAATCTTCCGTTAGACGACGCGATGTTTTTGGACATCGGTCATAAGACGGTTGAAATTCTCAAATCGGAGATTGCCGTTGCGGGTACGATATTTGTCAACGGTCCCGCAGGCGTATACGAGAACGAGCTGTTCGAGTACGGCACCGGCGAAATATGGCGCGCGATAGCAAGCGCAAAGGGCTATAGCGTAATAGGCGGTGGCGACACTGTAAGCGCGGGAGCCAAATTCATAAATCTTGCCGACATCGACTATGTATGCACGGCGGGAGGCGCGATGGTACGTTTCCTGAGCGGAAAGAAACTACCGCTCATAACGGCTATGCTCAATTCAAAATAATATAAGTAAGCACCCCGCGAGGGGTGCTTGATTTAAGAATATGTACGATGTGATAATAATAGGCGGTGGAGCCGGCGGTATGGTAACGGCTATTAGGTCCGCTATGCGCGGTAAACGCGTTTTACTGCTTGAAAAGAACGACAGACTCGGCAAAAAGCTGTTGTCCACAGGCAACGGACATTGCAATATGGGTAACGTATTGCCTATAGACGGCAAGTATAACACGGACTTTGTAAGCCCCGTGCTTTCGAGGTACGATATAAACGAGCAACGCGACTTTTTTGCGGATTTAGGACTGCTTACCCGCGTTGCGGAAAACAGGGTGTATCCGTACAGCATGCAAGCCTCTACCGTAAGCAATGCTTTGCGCACCGCCTTGGATCGGTACGGCGTTGAAACCAAGACGTCGGAACGCGTCGTATCAATAGAAAAAGGCTTTAAGGTCAACGGAAAATATGAGGCAAATAAAGTGGTTTTGGCAACCGGCGGTATCGCTGTAACCGGCGAAGACGGCAACTCCTTAATTTCGCATTTCGGGCATAAAACGGTTCCCGTACGTCCCGCATTGGTACCCCTGATTACTGATACTGAGAATATTAAAGGCTTACGCGGAGTGCGTGCGGAGGTAGGGCTTACTATAACTACAAAATCTAAGTCCGCAAGCACCGTAGGAGAAATCATATTCAAGGATAACGGCGTTTCGGGTACGGCAGTCTTTACCCTGTCGAGGGCGCTTGCTCACGCCGGCGGAGGCAACGCAAGTCTTTATATAGATTTTATGCCGGATTACGACTTCGGCGCGGTGTGCTCTGTCGTTAAAAAATTCGGTACCGTTGACGGTATTTTCCATAAGGAAATAGCCAAAAACATTTTGAGACTGGCGGGTTCCGATGACTGTATGGCAGTTGCGAAAGCTATAAAAAATTATCGCATTGACGGAGTAAAACTCGGTTCTTACGAGCTTGCTCAAATATCTGTCGGGGGATTGTCTACTTCCGAGTTCGATTCCGAAAATTTAGAGTCAAAAAAGGTAAAAGGTCTGTACGCGATAGGCGAAGCCCTCGATGTTGACGGCGAATGCGGAGGGTACAATCTGATGTGGGCGTTCGGATCTGCGCTTGCGGTGGCTGATAATGTATAAGGTTAAAGACGTCAAAGTCAGGGTAGGGTACGACGAAATCGACTTGAAAAAAGCCGTTGCAAAAAAGCTCAACACATATGTCGAGAATATTGTCGCGTATAAATTATTGAAACGCAGTATCGACGCCCGCAACAAAAACGACGTCTTATTTGTTTTGACTTTGGCTGTCGAACTCAAAAACGACAAGAAAGTATATGCCGAAAAGTACCTTCCTACGCCGAGTAGCATTAAAGAACTCAACCTCGGTCAAAAGAAGACATCGGAGAGCGTCGTGGTTGTCGGCAGTGGTCCCGCGGGGCTTTTTTGCGCGTTGACTCTTGCCACGTACGGTGTGAAAGTTACGTTACTCGAACGCGGTGGAAGCGTCGACGAGCGCGTCAAAAAAATAGAGGACTTAAAAGAAAACGGCATTCTCGATACGGAAACAAACGTGCAGTTCGGCGAAGGCGGGGCGGGCACGTTTTCGGACGGAAAATTAAATTCGGGTATCTCAAACGAGTATTT
This sequence comes from uncultured Christensenellaceae bacterium, assembly GCA_964480195.1. GTDB lineage: Bacteria > Bacillota > Clostridia > Christensenellales > DTU072 > Stercoripulliclostridium_A. The sequence continues at coordinate 27,729 of CAYZOJ010000011.1, forward strand.
CGGCGTCCTTTTCGGCGAGTTTATCGCAAGCGGAGCGCCCGAAGACATAGCGATTGATTCCAATCCTCACATAGGTACGGACGTTTTGCGAGATGTAATCAAAAATATTCATATTCGCTTAGAGAGCCTCGGAGTAACCTTCCGTACTCACGCAAAGGTAACCGACGTATGTTTAAGGGACGGAGAAGTATCCGAAGTAGTCGTCAACGGATCCGAGAGGATAAAAGCGGACAGACTGGTTCTCGCGATAGGACACAGTGCCGAAGACACATTCCGTATGCTCGATTCAAAGGGTGTGGCGATGTCCCCGAAGCCCTTTTCGATAGGTGTTCGCATCGAGCACTTGCAGGATACGATAAACGAAGCTCGGCACGGAAAGTTTAAGGATATGTTACCGCCCGCCGACTATAAGTTGAGCGCGCAGTTACCGTCGGGCAGGTGCGTGTACAGTTTTTGTATGTGCCCGGGCGGAGAAGTGACTTGTTCGTCCGATCTTAACGGCACGATAGTTACCAACGGAATGAGCAATCGCGCGAGAAACGGAAAGTACGCAAATTCCGCTTTACTCGTGTCGGTTACGCCGGCGGATTATCCGAGCGGTGTTTTCGGCGGGTTCGAGTTTAGGCGCAAATACGAAGTATCCGCTTACCGCGCGGGTGGCGGAGATTTTTATGCGCCGGTGCAAAGATCGGCGGATTTTTTAACGGGTAAAATTTCGGAAGGCGCTATCGAATGCAGTTATCGTCCGGGAGTTAGGAGCGCGGATTTATCGGGGTGTCTTCCCGAGTACGTTGTCGAAGGGCTCAAAGAAGGTCTTGCCGTGTTCGGCAAAAAGATAAAAGGTTTCGATACCGACGGCGTGATGATAGGAGTGGAAACCCGTTCGTCTTGTCCCGTTCGCATTGAAAGGGACGTGAATTTCGAGTCGTCCGTAAGAGGAATTTACCCTTGCGGAGAGGGCGCGGGGTACGCGGGAGGCATAACTTCTTCGGCAATCGACGGCATAAAAACAGCGATAAACCTGCTAAAAGACCTATAAATCGTCGATTTGCGGTATTTTTAAGTCAAAAGGGTTGTAAAATATCTCCGATATGATATAATATCAAAAGGAACGCGACAAAAAGCGCGTTCGAGCGCGTGCATTCGCGCGGACGGAGAGGAACAAATGGATAGTTTCACCAAAAAGAAAATAAGCTTGTACGAAGCCAAGACCATTTTCGAAAGTAGCGGTATAGGCACGGTAGATTCCATTAAAGAAGCAGAATCGGGCGAATTCAACGCATGCTTTCAGGTTCGTAGCAACGGCAGGAAGTACTTTATAAAATTCGGCACGGAAGAAAACGCCCGTGTGCTTTCTTACGAAAGAAATATGATGGCAACCGAGCTTGCTTTTTATAATCGTCTTGACGGTACCGAAATCAAGCGCCCGGAAATTTTTTATGTCGACACGTCGAGAGAGAAAGTAAACGTCGATTACTTTATTATGGAGGGTTACGACGTTCCGTTAAGAGGATACGTATTCCCGACAGTCAAAGACAAACGTCGCGTAATGTACGGATTGGGACAAGACCTTGCGCGTTTGCATTCGATAAAAGGCGAGGGCTACGGATACGAGCAATTCGGCTTGGAAAACGGTTGGGCGGAAGCCTATAAAAAGATGATAGACAAAATCGTCGCGGACGCGACGGTGCTTGACGTCAAATTGGATACTTTCCGTATTTACAAGATATTGGAGCGCACCCGTCCGATAATGGCTGAAGTCGAAAGCTCGCTTATACATTTCGACGTATGGGAAGGCAACATATTCTTAAATCACAAAAACCACACGTATCAAGGATTGATAGATTGGGAACGCGCGTTATGGGGCGATAAGGCATTCGATTTGATTTCGCTCAATCCCTTGCTCGGAATAGAACGCAACAAGTATTTCGTAAAAGGATACAGAAGCGTCGCGCCTCTCGAATTCGACGATAAGTTGCGCATAAGGATGAATCTTGCAAAGATGTATCTCGGACTCGTAATGATGACCGAAGCCGAAGTACGTTGGGAAAAGAAGTCCGTTCAGTACAAAGCTCGTCGCGCATACGGCAAGAAATTGCTCCGTAAGGCGATTAAGGCATTGGAGAAGCCCATAACCGACGAAAACATATAATCGAATTTATAAACGAAAGCCGAAGCTCGCTTCGGCTTTTTCAATATGCGTCGCGCAAAATGTATTTGCGACTAAAATTTTAAAGAACACACAAAATAAATAAAACGGAATCAGACCCGATTTTCCGACGGTTGTTTTATTGATTCGCGAGCGCAAACGGCGTTTTGCGACCTTCCGACGGGTTACTCGAGATAAATAAATGGTCAAAACCGAAAATTGACTATTGACAGCGTTTAATATTTTATTTATAATCTAAGAGTAAATGTGCGCGTATGCGCACCAAAATCAGCAAGAAGGAGATTGCGAAATGGGCAAAGTCAAAAGAAAGATATCCGTTTTGCGCGCATTGCAAGTCGCATTTTACGCGCTCGGCTTCCCTCTATTCGTGCACTTGGTCGTACTTGCTTCTAAAACCGTAAGAGAGAATCCTCTCTCCGAAGTAAGTCAAATGGCAACGATCATCGCGCTCGTAATGTGGGCAGTCGTTATAGTCGCGCAACTTATTATGCGTGCATTGTGTCGCAAAAATCGTATGGCGAGGGCAGTTGTATGCTCCCTTATCGCCGCCGTAATAACGATAGCTCCTATCGTCTACAGCGATTTCGTGCTTAAAGAGAGCTTTAACGAGGCAAAAGCCGAGGCGGAAGAAGCAGGCGTTACCGGCATTGAGCATTACGAACACCAAATCACAGATTACGAATCTTATGCGTCGAGTTTCACCGCGGAAGTCAACGAATTCATGGGAATATTCAATCTCACCGCATTCGACGGCAAAGACTTTAACGCAAGCGGTCAAAACACCGACGGTTCCGAAGTAACTTATAGTGCAGAAGACAAGGCTTATTACAGCCCCAACGGAATGTACTCCGACGGTTACCTCTTCAGCTACAAACAAGCCGTAAAAGTCCTTACCGATTATTACGAGAATAAGTACGCGTACGAAGACGCCGGCAAAGATATCGACGTCGAACTCGCAAAAGCCATTACCGCGCTCGAAAGCAATTCCAATTCCGATTGGAACAAGTATAAGAGGGGCGCAAGCGAATCCTCTTTCGCAATGGAAGATTTCGAATATATCTCTTCTCCCGACGAGTATGAACTCGCTTACGGCGACGAAGGTACCGCAAACAAGTACTTCATCACCGAAGAGCGCCTTGACGAAATTCTTTCCGTTATCGGCGAAAAGCTCGGCGAGAATAAGTCGGTTTCCGGTATTATCAGTCTTCTTCCGATGGTGGGCGTAACGTTGCCGGACGGACTCGACATCAACGCTCTTCTTAACAAAAATCTCGACGCGGAAACGATTCTCGACGTTATCAACGGCTTGGGACTCGGCAAAACTCTTAACGGCTTGGTCGGCGTAGAAGGCGACGAATTTACCAGTGAATCGTTGTTCGGTTTACTCGCAGACTATTCGAGCTACCAATCCCCCACCACATATCCCGTATACTACTTTATAGAAGACGAAGCGCTCCGCGATTACGCATACGCCAGATACTATGCAAAGATCCACGGCGGTAACGTCGGTTCCGTACTCGTCGGTACCGTAGACAAAAACGGCGTCGAAACCGTAGGTTGCATCGGTTTGAGCGGTGTGTCCAACGCCAATCCTTATACCGGACGCGAAATGCTCGATATGTTCAAAAAGTGGGAGTTCCAAGAAACTCTTATCAACGATTATTATCCTATGTTTGCGGTACGCGCTATAGCTCTCAAGATGAGCGCAGCCATAGTGTTTACGCTCCTTGCTTCCTACTTCTTTGCTGAGAAGGTTGACGAGCAATACGCAAAACTCACTCTTAAACGCGAGGGAGGTAACAGATAATGAAAAAATTTCTTAAAGTATTGTTGTATTTAATAGGTTTCCCGGCACTTATCGGCATCCTTATTTGGAAGAGCTTGAATGTTTGGGAACAAGGCGCCACTTATAGCTTCTGGCCTTATGTCGGTCTTATCCTCGCGGGCGTGTTCTTTATAATATATACGATAGTATTTATCGTCACCGGACATAACTCCAAAAAGAACGCCGGTAACCGCAAAAAGGTTACCCGCAGTGTAGCTACCCTCGTAGTATTCGCATTCGTATTGACCGGAGGTCTCTGGCTTATTATAGACATTCCGAATCTTCTTCCCAATATCCTCGATAACGCAACTTCCAATACGGTTACGTTCGATAAACTTCGTGAAGACTATGACGATCACGCAGTAACGCACGGCAATCTTTTGACCAAATTCATCGAGTGGAATATTGATAACGGTAACCTCGACCCCGATTACAAGGATTACTGGTACGAGCAAGGCTATAACGCTCCCGAAGTACAAGAGCTCATCGCTCAGAACTTCCAGTCTATCGACACCAACGGTTATAAGACATTTAAAGGACCGTGGCTCAATATCGCAAACGACGGTCGTATGACCATCCAAACTCTCGTTCACCTCATCATCAACCAAAGAGATTATGACGACGAAGTAATGTTCCACTTGGAAGGAGATCTTATTCCTAACCCGGTGAGAACGGACAAGAATCCCGATCAATATCAAGATCTCAAGGATCGTGACGAAGACGAAGTCGAAGTCAGCTTCCGTTGGTCGATTCTCGATATGGCGGGCGGTACTATGGACGTAGACCTCAGCGGTCTTCTCGGAGATGGCACTGTCAGCGGACTTCTTACCAATGAAACAATAATCTCAATACTTGAGCCCCTTGTTTCGGATATCCTTACTACCGTTGACGAAGCAATAGCGGATCCCGCTCTTGCGGATAACGAAATCTACATCTGCCTCGATATGCGTGACGGCAACTTCAAGATTGCTCTTACCTCCGCCGTTCAACAAAGAGGTATGTGGGACTATCAGAGCTCCGCTTGGCTCAACAGCAACAACTTGCTCTTTGCCATCATCTCCATATTCCCCGCACGTCAGGTTCTCTACGTATGGGGCGGTATCGTAATATTCTCTGCTGTTGCAGTAGGCGCAATTCGTCTTAGCGAGTTCGGCGGTAAAAAGAAAGAGGAGAAAGATGACGAAGTTCCCGCAAGAAACGCTTCTCGCGGAAATCGTAATCAAGTTCCCGCTCCCCAAGCTCCTATACAGGTTCCTAAGGGCGCAACTCCGTACGAAAAACAGTTCTTTACGGCAACTGAAAGACGTAGCAGGATGTAATCTTTAAACATTACGGCCATTACGGCGAGCCGAAAGGCTCGCCGTTCTTTTATGTGCGCTCTAAATTTTAACATTCTATTGACATAACGACGATTTAATAGTAAA
>CAYZOJ010000012.1:0-6604 GCA_964480195.1 uncultured Christensenellaceae bacterium
CCGATTTTCTTGCGTTATAGCACTAAATATCCCGCCGAGAGCTACACAATGCGCCACAGGGCGAAAGTATTATCACTGTGGCACGTAATCTATTAAAGGATAGTATGGGCGACGTGCTCGTCGCAAGGGCGAAAGAGGCTTTCGCCAGTGAAATCTTGCTACGCAAGGTGAAATCCGCTTCGCGGGTGAAATCTGCCTATGGCAGGTGAAATTTTCACTTCGTGAAAGTTGTGGTATTTAAGATTAGAGAAACCGATTTTCTCGATGTTAATACAATCGCCGTGTAGCGAACCACGGCCGTCAAGATGTTCGCACTATCGCCAATTATAAGCGCATTGTGGAGCTCTCGGTTTGATATTTGGAGCTAAAAGGCGAGAAAATCGGAATGGAAGCAATACAGGCGTATGCGTATGCAGATTTGGGCGCAAGCCCCGTAGCGTGGGCTCAAAAATCTTATTAAAATAATCCTTTGCCCACGCGGAGCCTCGCCTTTTAGACCAAATTGCAAAGCGAGAGCGTGTAATCGGTTGACAAAAATTCCGAAAACTATAAAACAAGCAATCCGCTATTGTTCTCTATTAAAGAAAAATAGGTTACCGAGCTAACGATAACCTATTTAAGTTCAAACATTCCTGCTTGTTTTCGGAATTTTTGTTAACCGATGTCAATACGATATCCGGGATAAAGTCTAAGGTCGTAATTGTATGCTTCATCGAGGTTGACACGATATTTATAGTTCTCGTCGACGAACCAGCCGATAAACGTGAACGTATAAGTTACGCTGTCTTTTTCGATGCTAATTACACCGTTTTGATCGCAATCGAAGCTGTTGCTTTCATAAGTCGGGACGTTCTTCCAATACTCGGTAAGATACATATTAACATCTCTGTAATTGCCGTTCGTATCCGTGTAGCGAATGACGGAACCGATATCTTCGTTATAGTTGAGCGTGGTGTTGTCGCAATTTCCGTCAGCATTGTAGGAAACTTTCTGGTAAGCGCCGGCTACTGCAAACTCTCTGCTCGTAAAGCTCGAACCGGTCATATCTTTGGTCTTGACGAGTTGATCTTTTGCTGTGATACTGGTTGTCGAGAGCGACTTGAAGGTTACTTGATATTGTCCCGCGGAATAGCGGATAACGGTTTCGTGGTTGTTAAGGAGTCTCGAAAGAGCCCAATCGGTATCGTACTCTTCGGTGCAGTTTTGGTGGCCGTTGCCTTCTCCGCACTCTTTATCATCGAGTTCTTTACCGCAAGAGTACTTCTTACGGATAAGGGTGTTTTCGAAATATTCGCTTACGTCCTTATCGGGGTTCTTGGTAGCGTATGCTTCGTAGTCCTTGCTGAGAGTTTCCTTGATGTTGGACTTAATACCGCTCCAATCGCTCTTTGCAGCCAACGAAACTTGTTCGTCGATGGTGCCTGCAGAATAGTTTGCGTCGAGGTTGACGTACTTGGCGTCGTTACGACCTGCGGTTTCTTCGAGGTCCAAAAGCGCGTTGCGACGGTGCTCGTTGCCGGTGTTGTCATCGTTAATAAGCTCTTCGTAAGTATAGCCTTTGTTAGCCTCAACGCTCAAGAAACGGTCTATGTCTTTATAGTATATAACTTCGTCTTTCTTACAAGCCTGTATACTGCGAATGGAATCCGCACTGTAAGAATAGATTTCGTATTGGAGAGCTTTGGTAAGGTCAGTTTCCGTAATTGTAGCGTGGTTGATGGCATAATCTTGGCTCTTTAATTGTTCGAGCTCGAGTTTGACATACTTAATTTTGTTCTTAAGCATTTCTTGCGCGCTGTCGCTAAGGATGTACCAGTTCTTTGCGGCGGTGTTGTATTGGAGAACCTTTTTATCTTCTCCGGTGTACTCCCAGTTTACGTCCGAAAGCTTAAGGGTGCTGTCAAGACCGGTGTCGCAACCTAATTGCATTTGTTGCGAATATGTCGCTCCGTTACTGCCTACCGAGGTAAGTCCGTTTTTGTACTGACCTTTCGCTTCGGAATTGCCCATATCCTTAGCGGATACCGCTCCGCCTACGTAAATATCAAGGTCGTAACCCTCTTGTACCTTTTGGAATGCAAGTTGAGCTCCGTAATACTTCTCGTAGCACGCGGTCGAATAGCGATACGCTTTTTCGTAAAGGCGTCTGTCGTAATCTCTGTTACGCTTGGTTTCGCTCTCGGTATTGTAATAATCCTTGTGGCTCAAAATGAGGGAGTCTTGGTATTCGGTAATCTGTTTACCGTTAACTTCGACCAAAACGGAATCGTCGAATACTTCGTACTCGCGCTTTTCGTATTGATAGTAGTATCCGTAAAGGGTCATCATATCCTTCTTGGAACCTGCCTTGTAACCGTTCTCGCTAAAGTTCGATCTGTCTTTGAACGTAAGGAGATAGCTCAAGGTTTCGTAATCGTAAACTTCGTTACGCATATAGTCTTCGAAGCTTACCGCCTTATCGGAGACCTCGTTGTTGTAAACGCTAAGCATTGTGTCGTCGAGAATCTCGATTGCGTAAGATACGATTTCGATTGCGGAACGCGCGAATTGATCGGCTTCTTCACCGTAAATGTCGACGAGTTCGCCAAATATTTTACGCTTTTTCATGCTGACGGCATCGGATACTTCGTCTTCGTCCGCGAATTTGGGCTCGGCATAGGAAGAATCCTTCTCGTATGCGTCGAAATCATCATAGATTTCATAGAGTTCGTCAAGCTGATTGTAGTCCTCGATAGCACTCGAAGTGCCCTTGGTATACGTATAGCCAGCGCCCTTTTCTCTGTCGTCGTCCTCACGGCAGATGTACGCTACAAGTTTGTCCATTCTGTCCTCGTCAAGACGGGCTTCCGACATTCTTTGGATAAAATCTGCGGATGTGCTGTAGCAGAATACGCGTTCTACGGTGTTAGCCGACTCGTCGTCAATCCACGTGCCGTCTACGCTGTAGTAACCGATGTTGGATTGTCTTTCCTCTTCGGTCTTTCCGAAACTTACGGCAATGGGTCCGAAGGAATTGTAAGTATCGTTACTCCATTCTTCGCCTTCCAACAACCAGTTTTCGTGCTCGCTGTCGCGTTTTGCATCGAGGTCCGTGGTCCATTCGGCTTGTTTTGCCGACGAATAAGTAACGGTACCCTCTTTGTAATAAGCGGAACTTGCGCCGTAATCGACCATATCGGGCAACACGGTGATGTCGACTTTTGTCTTCTTGTCAACCTTAGGTTTGTCGGGGTTGGGGTTGTTCACACAAGCAACAACCGACAACGCCAAAATGGCAACAAGTGCAAGCGTCAACATAAAGATAATTGTTTTTCTCTTCATAGACTACTCTCCTATAGTTATTTTTTACTCTATTTGGATCGGGCGAACCCGTTTATCCCTGTATTGCTTTGATTTTGTACGCGTAATTCTGCCAGAATTCTGCGGTACGGTATGCGTCTACCAAGTTTTCGGGTACCCATATATCGGTTATCGTGCCGAGAGCACCCGATGCGAAAGTTACCGTGCTGACGAAATCGGATTCGATTATAATACCGGTAATCTCGGTACCGAAGAACGAAGCACCGACTTCGGATACGCTATCCGGAAGGGTGAATACGCTTCCCGTTCCGACGTAGATAAGCGCCTTACCGCCGAGTACGTACGCGTCGTTGACTATCGTACCGCCGTTCTCGTCGTTACCCTCGAGGACGCCCGCGAACCACGGAGTGTCTTTGAACGCGTCCTTGCCGATATCTTCGATTTCGGGAGGCAATACCACTCTCGTAAGGTTTATGCAACCCGCAAACGTTTCAGCGGGTATTACGCTTACGTACGAGCCTTGTGCAAACGTTACGCTCGTAATCGTTGTATTGCCCGCGAATACTTTTGCGCCCAAGCTGTTTACGGAAGACGGTATTTCGACGTCCCCGCCCTCGCCGACGTACGCGAGAAGCTTGTTATCGACGACTATGAAGTCGCCCTTGCTCTTTTGGTTCGCGCTCCACGGCGTGCCTTCGAACGCGCCCATATCAAGATAATCCATCGCGCTACGGAATTCGACCGTTTCGAGAGCCGTACAACCCTTGAACGTTTCGCCGGTAATCGACGTCATACGGCAACCCGACGCAAACGTGAGTTTGGTTATCTCGGTATTACCGCGGAATACGTAATCGTAAATGTAGGTAACGTTGCCGGGAATGGTTATTTCCGTCGACGTTCCGGCATAAGCTATGAGCTTGCCTCTGACTACGACGTATCCCTTAGCGGAGCTCTTATTGCTTTCGTTGGTGAGCCACAAAGTTCCTTCGAACGCGCCCTCTCCGATTTCAAACGACGAAGTCGGGAATACAATCGACGACAATGCCGTGCAATCCTTAAACGCATACGCGGGAATATCTATATTACATTTCGAGTCGAAACTCAAGCTCGAAATACTTTGATTACCGCTAAATACGCCGTCTGCAATAGAAGTGGCTTCTGCGGGGATTACAACGGAAGTGCCTTCCGCTACATATGCAAGTATCTTACCGCCCGCGGTCATAATCAAATCGCGGTCGGATTCCTTTAACCAAGCGGTGTTGTAGAACGCGCGCTTGCCTATCGTTTCGATGTTCTCGGAAAGAGTTACCGACGAGAGCTTGATGCAGTTTTCGAATGCGTATGCGTCTATCGTTAAAGATGCCTCGACGAGTTCGAAACTTACGGATACGATATTCGCGTTGCCCGCAAATGCCGATTTTTCCACTCTCGTTACGTCGGCGGGGATCACGATATCCGTATCGGTGCCGTTATACGCCACGAGTACGCCGTTCACAACCAAGTAACCGTTGTTGAGTAGCGAAGCTCCGTACGGCGTGCCGTCGAACGAATCCGCGCACGCGCTCGATATATATTCGACGCCCGTTACGCTTGCGAGTGCGGTACAATCTTTAAACGCGGAACCGCCTATCGACACTTCGCCGTTAAACATAATCGAAGCAATCGTCATATTGCCCGCAAACACTTCGGCACTTATTACCGTAACTTCCGTCGGAACGATAACATCCGACGCGATGCCGTTATAGCCTATCAACGTGCCGTTTACGACTACGAATTCGGACGTCAGAGAATCGAGCCATGCGGTGCCGTCGAACGCGTAATCTCCGATAGTTACGACGTTTGCGCCAACGGTAACGCTTGCAAGGGCGGTGCAACCTTCAAACGCGTACGCTTCGATTTCGGTTACGCTTTCGGGAATTACTATACTCGTTATCGTCGTCAATCCGCGGAAGGCTTCCTTGCCTATCACATTGACGGTATCGGGCAAGGTTACCTCGGTATCAGTTCCCTTGTATCCTATAAGTTTACCGTTTACGACTACGAATCCTTGTGCCGTAAGCGTCGATTGCAACCACTTGGTGCCCTCGAAAGCGCCCTCTCCGATTTCCTTTACGGTTGCGGATACGGATACGGTTTCCAAAGACGTGCAATCCTTGAACGCGTATGCGGGAATGCTCGTAAGCTTGGTGTTGTTGGGTATGATGAGTGCGGTCATCGACGTTACTCCGCGGAATGCGGTAGCCGATATTTCGGTAACGTCCGCGGGAATACGTACTTCGGCGTCGGAACCGAGGTACAATACTATCTTCTTGACGCCGTTATAAGTATCGGTGTAGTAGAGATACTTTGTCGTGCCGGAAACGGTTTGGATCCACGAGGTGTTTTCGAACGCCGTTCTGTCAACGTTTTCGATATTCTCGGAAAGGACTACCGATTCAAGGTTCGTGCAACCCTCAAACGTATCCGCTTCGATTTCGGTCATAAGGTTGTATCTCGAGAAAGTTACGCTCGTGATATCCTCGTTGCCCGCGAACACGTACGAATAAATCTTGGTTACGTTTTCGGGTATGACGATTTCTCCGCCCTCGCCGATATAATCTATGAGTTTTCCGCCGATGACAACGTAATCGCTCTCGTAGTTTTCAAGCCACGCGGTGCCCTTGAACGCGTCTTCACCGAATACGGATACGCTGGACGGCAACGTTATGGAAGCAAGATTTACGCAATTCTCGAACGCGCGAGCGGGTATCTCGGTCAAAGTAGACTCGTTATTGAACTCGACGCTCTCGATTGTCGTATTGCCTCTGAATACGTCGGCGGTCATGCCTCTGACGCCCGTGCCTCCGCCTATAGTGATTTCTTTGTCGGTACCGTTATATTTAATAAGTATACCGCTACTGCCCGCGAACGAATAAGTTCCGGTTAAATTCTCGTACCAAGTCGTGCCTCTGAACGCGTATTCGCCTATCGACTTGATGTTGTTCAAAGACATATCCGTTACCTTTACGACGCCGTACCAGCCGTCCGCGTAACCGTCGCAAATGGCGATTTGGTTACTGCCGACCTTGTCCGCGTCGAACGAAAGAGCGGTGATGTTTTCGAGAACTTCGGTCGTACCGATGAGTTCGGCAAGCGTCAACGCACCGTTGGAGCAGAATGTATGGACTCTCTCGTCTGACAGTATCGCATAAAGTTCTTTTGCCGAAATGTGCGCGTTATACGCAAGCGCAACGCTCGTTACGTAAACTTCTTTTCCGTTATAAGTTCCGCCGAACGCGCCTTCGGTTATCGACTTGATATCGGA
>CAYZOJ010000012.1:6704-32298 GCA_964480195.1 uncultured Christensenellaceae bacterium
GTCGACGGCAACGTGACGTCAACAAGATTTGTACATCCGTTAAAGGCATATTCGTGTATTGTCGTAAGTCTTCCGTCTTGCTCTACAGATACCGAAGTAAGCGTGGTGTTACCTTTGAAAGCATTTGCGGAAATCGTAGTTACGGCTCTCGGAATCGTTATTTTGGTATCCGAACCTCTATAATATACCAAAGTTTGGGCATCGGTATCGCCCTTTAACAGCAACGCGTCCGCGGTATAGGTGAACGCGGTTCCGTCAAACGCGGAAGGCGCGATATTGACCATAGTATCGGGAAGAGTGATGTTCCCGAGATACGCGCAACCGTTAAACGCGTTTTCGCCTATCGTGTGCGCCACACTGCCGGTTGCGAAACGTATACGGCTCAATCTGCTTCCGCTTGCGAACGCATTCTCGTTGATTACGGTAACGTTTGCGGGAATGACGACGGTCGCGTCGTTACCTTTGTATCTGTACAGCACTCCGCCGAGTACCACGAAGTTTCCGCTGTAATTCTTGTACCAGTCGGTATCCTCAAAAGAGTCAATACCGATCTTAAGCATTCCGTCGGGATACTTGACCGAAGTTATAAAGTCGTAGTTTGCGAGTAAGCCCGCCGTCGTTTCGGTAACGCCGTCGTAAATTTCTATTTCGTTAAGATACGGTTTTACCGCGTCGCGCACGCTATCTTCCGACACGTTCAACAACGCGTCGAGCGTAACGCTACCGTCGTATGCAAGAGATGCGACTTGCTTGCTTGTAATAATACTGCGCAACGCTTCTCCCGTAAAGCCTCGGGTTGCAAGGTTTACCCCCGTTAAGGAGAGTTGCTTTAACGACGTAACGTTTGTGAACGTATAATCGGTAATCGCAAATCCGAGTTCGATACTTATGTACTCGGCACCGCTCATGAACGCGTTATTGCCGAGAGCGGATATCGTGTAAGTCTTTGAGGCGTCTTTATCAGTTATCGCGCCGGTAATCGCCACGTTACCCGTTTCGGCTACGCTGAGGAGTTCCTCATTCTTATATGTAGCCACGTATTCGCGGGCAAGAATCAACGTCGTACCTTGTATAATATATTGTCTATGGACTTCGCTTACGTTGCCGTCGGCGTTATATTCGTTTATCTTGTTATCGAATCCGACGATGTCTTTATCGCTCTTGACGGGAAGAGAACTCCAATTCGACTGTTGAGTGTAACTCGGGTATGCGCTCTCGGAAACGTATATTTCGAGTCCGTAGCTCTTTCCGTCCTTGGTCGTGCTAAAACAGGTTGAAGTTATCTCGGGTAACGTCGTGCCTTCGATAAAGACCTTAGTAAGCTTGGTAGCGTTGTTAAAGGCGTTCGCTCCTATCTTTTTGACGCTTGCGGGAATCGTAACGATTTCGATGAACGAGTCGCGTTGGAATACGCCCGCATTGATGTAGGTTACGCTGTCGGGTATGGAGAGTATGGAGTTCTTGCCCTTGTAATCGACGAGATTGCCGTTAAGCACTATTACGTAATCGCCGGGATACGAATCTATCCACGCCGTACCCGCAAACGCTTTTGCGCCTATTTGGGTTATCGTGTGGTTCTCTAATTCTATCGTGTTTTTGAGATCGTAGACTTCTCCGTCCACGGTTACGGTTACGGTTTCGACGCTTTTTGAGTCTTTAATGAATTCGTCGGCAATAACAGTTTCACCTTCGAGAATATTAACCGTCTTGATGTTGGCGGGAAGAGTTCCGCCTATCAAAGCCGACATCGAGCGAGCGGAAGTTACGTTCAAAGACGTCAACTTGGTGTTTGCTTGGAGCAATCCCATAATCAACGACTTGCTTATGCTACCGTTCTCGCTGTTGCGGACGGAGAGCGACGTAAGCTCGGTAACGCCTCCGAATACCGACGTCGCGCCGTTGTAACCTGCGATCGTCGCACGGAACGTAAGAGAGGTCGTGGATCTCGTAAACGCATAATTCGCAACCTTAGATACCGTCTTGCCGTTTATTTGGTCGGGTACCGCTATCGCGTCGGAATTGCCGAGATATTTGATGAGTATGACCGTCGCGTTCGTTTCGGCGGAATAAAGCCATTTTTCGTTTTCGTCACTGCTACTGCAATCGACGCTCATACCCTCTACAGCTACGACTTTACCCTGCATAACACGCATATTCGCTTCGTATTTATCGGATACGGATGTATCGGCATAGTAGCTTATGTTGGCGGAAACGCCGTTGAATGCGTTGTCTTTTATCTTGGTCAACGCATTCTCACTCTTGTTGAACAACGCTACCGTCGTAAGTTTAGAGCAACCGTCAAACGCGTATTCGCCTATCGACGCAACTCCTGCGGGAATGACCACGCTTTCAAGTCTAACGCAGTTGGAGAACGCGTATTCGCCTATCGTTTCCATCGAAGAATTGTCGGGATCGAGAACAACGACGCGCGTAATCTTTTGGTTATCCGCAAACGCATACGCCGTTATGCCCTTGACGGTTGAAGGAATGTAGACTACGGAATCGCTTCCTTGATATTTATAAAGGATACCGTCGCCGATAATAACCAACGATTGATTGTTGCCGTCAAGCCACGCGGTACCGTCGAATGCGCTTTCGCCTATAAGGGTTATTGCGGAAGGCATACCTATTGTAACGTTACCTTGTTCGTCCTCGATAAGGAAGCCCTCGGAACCCAAGCTGATACAGCCTTGGAACGCCTTAGCGTTTATTGTTTGGACGTCGCTCTTTACGAACGTAACTTTTTCTAACGCCGTGCAGTTAATGAACGCTTGCGCGCCTATCGTACGGGCGTTCCTTATGACGACTTCTTTTATGTAAGCGCAGTTGGCAAGAATGTCGCCTGCAATTTCGATGCCGTCCAACTCGACGCGGGTAAGAGCCGTAGGCGCGTTACCGCCGAAGATATCCGTAAGAGTTATCGACGGGTTCTCCAAATATAAAGTATCGAGTTCGGGGCATTGACCGTAAGCATTGCCGAGATACTCGGAATTGACGGCATAGCCGGTGCCGGCTTGGACTATCTCGATTGCTATATAACGTAAACTCGTTGCCGATCCGAAAGTGTTTGCGGAGATAGACTGCGTGGAACGTATTTTAACCGACGTTACGCGCGTATCGAAGACGTAATCGCCGAGTCCGTTTACCGCATATTGAGAATTGCCGGGTATCGAAATAGTGCCGGGAATAACTATTTCGGTATCGTCGCCGAGGTACTGCACGAGTTCCGCTCCCTTGGCGGTTTCTCTATAAGCCCACTCCCACTTGCCGTTGGCGTCGTTGGTTATGAGTGCCGACGAAGTTATCGCGGAAGAAAGTTTAACCCAGTTTTCGCCTGCGGAAGTTGCCTGATACGCAACGGTGTTCGCAACGTATATACGGAATGCCTTTGCAAGCGCGGTGGTGTTGAGGAATACGTCCGAACCGAGGTTACAAGGAGTGTTTCTTTCAAATTTTACGTAACGCAAGTTGTTTGCGCCCGCAAATGCTCTGTCGCCTATATCGACGACCGAAGCGGGTATCGTCAACGATGTGATGCCGAGTACGTTATGGAATGCGCCCGCGTCTATCGAAACGATTGTCGAGGGCAATTCAAACGCAACAGTGTTGCCGTTAGCGTCTTTTGAATATGCGAGCGCGGTAGCACCCGAGAACGCGCTCTTGCCTATCGTATCTACTATACTGCCTTGTCTGAACGCGACCGTCGTAAGCGACGTGCAACCGTTAAAAGCGTTGTCGGGGATAACTCTAACGCTTGCGGGAATTTCTATCGAAACAAGCGACGTGCAACCCATAAACGCTTTGGGTCCTATCGTTTCGAGGGTGTTGGGTAAATCTACGGAAACAAGTTCGGTAGCACCCGCAAACGCTTCGACGCCTATCGCCGTAACGGGCTTGCCGTTATAATAGTTGGCGACGATAACGCTCGTAACGCCGGTACCGAGGTTGGAGATACTCGTAAGAGCGTACGACTCGCCGTCTGCCGAGAGCGTGTATACAAGACCTTCGGTGGAAGCCGTTTGCTCTTCCCACTTAGCATATAAGGTAATGTCGCTCGATATCGTCTTGCCGTCGAAATAGAACCTTTGGGTGCACTCGTCGTCGGTATACCAGCCGAGGAAGACTTTACCTTCGGTTTCGGGATTCTTGGGAGCTTTGATCACTGCGCCGTATTGCAAAACTTCATCATCGAGTTCGACGCCAGCCATATTCGTAACGTAAGTTACGGTGTATTCGGATACTTCGAAAGTCGCAAAGAACGTAACGTTTTCTTTTATGCAATAGTAAACGCCGTTGAACGCAAGACGCTTGGCGGAAGCCATGGTCGTCGCGCCATAATCCCATTTGCCGTCCGTCAAGGTGATTTCGGGTACGACGGATTCCCAGTTATCTGTTTGAAGGAGATTTCTGTCGCTCGCATTCAAATAATAGTGCTTGCCGTCGGAAACTACGAGATATCCGCCGAGAGTATAACAATCGGCTTCGGCATTGTCCGGACCGCCTGCGAGATACCAGCCATCGCTCGAATAGCCTACGCTATCCAATCCCGCCTGCCAGCCGGTAAAGGTGTAGCCCGTCTTTTGGGGGTTGTCTATTACGCCGTCGGACTCTTTGACGGTGAACTTGACAAACATTCCGTATTGAGTTTGCGTTTCCGCTTCGCCGTCGTTGGAAACGTAAGAAGCGTTGGTATCCCTATCTTTGAATGTTACGGAATACGTATTTATTCTGAATTCGGGTTCGAGAATCAAGTCTGCTTTGACACTCGTCATATCACCGCCGGCGGGAGACGTTACTCTCCAGCCCGAAAGCGTGTATCCGCGTTTGACGGGCGCCGTCGCGGTTATCGGGAATACTGCCGCATTGCCGTAATCGACGACGGACGTGATACCCGAGTCCTTGCCCCAAGTTACGGTAAACGTAATCGTTTCGAACAATGCGGTAAAGTCGGTATCGTCCACTATCGGCGTGGCGTCTACCACTTTGTCCCAGCCTTTGAACGTACGTCCCTCGATCTCGGGATCGGTTATTTGATATTCGACGTATTTGCCGTACTCGACCTGAACGGTCATATATACGGAGTTGTCGACGTAGAATCTTACGGTATAACGGTTTATCGAATACTTGGGATAAAGTCTGATAAGCCCGTAAACGGGTGCGGTAAAGTCGTATTCGGTCGCAAGGAATTCTCCTCCCGAATCCTTTTCGCACCACACGCCGGAATAACCCGTCTTTTCGGCTATCTCGGGTACGTTAGTCGGAACTGATCCCTCTTCGACGCTCTCGACGTCAAGCTCGGCGCCGTCTTCGCCGTAGAAGTAAATCTTATAAACGCGCAACCACTTGGCGTAAAGTTCCAAAACGATGTCGCCTTCCTCTTTGCCCTCGGTGTACTCGGGGAGCAACAACGACGTGGAAATATCGAATTCATCGCCGAACGCGGGATCGGTGTACCAGCCCTTGAACGAGTAATTGTCGTATGTGAACGACTGGAGATTTACGCGCGAATCGCACTTGACTTCTATCGTTTGCGCGGATATGCCGTTATTGGGATAATACTTGACTTTGTAAACGCCCGCTTCGTAAAGCGCGGTAACGTCGAGATCTCCGTCGATATATCCGAAATCCTTGTCCCAACCCGTAAATACGTAACCGGTACGCGAAGGCTCCGTCGCGGGCGCAACGGCACTTTCGCCGAACGTTACTTCCTGCGTATCCAAAAGCGTACGGTTGTAATCGTAGAATCTGACTTTGTAATCGGTGATTATCGAATAATTGACTTTTACGGGGATGTCGTTTTGGACGTTTTGCAATACCGCGTCGTCAATTCCCCATACGCCTCTGTAACCGTGTCTTGCGGGTACCGCGGGTTTTTCCGCGTTTCCGCCGATACGTACTTCGGAAACATAATAAACTTTATAAACTACGGGCATACCGCCTTCGGTCAAAACGTATGTTCCGAGAGTTACGGGCGACTCGGGATCGGTTTCCGCGTCTATTACTACGTCTTGCGGAACAAGATAACGTACGTATACGAGTTTGGTCCACTTGGCGTAAAGTCTGACGGCGGAAGTTACTCTGTCAGCCGAGAAATCCCACGCTTTGACGCATTCCGCCTGTCTGTACCAACCGTCGAACTCGTAACCCTCTCTTTCGGGAGCGACAGCGGGAGTTGCGACGGCGTTACCGTGAGCGACACCGCTCGTAACGGTATAAACAACGTCTTCACGGTCATAGTTAAGATCGAACGTAACGGAATAAGAATTTACAACGTATACCGCGGTAACGGTCAAATCGCTGACGATATGGTTGAAAGAAACGTCCCAGCCTACAAAATGCTTGTTGCCCTCGGCGTTGTACTCGGGAACGGCGGTTTCCTCGATCTCGCGTATTCTGTCCTCTTGCGTTACGCTCAAGTCTTCACCGTGAGGAACGTTTGCAAACGTACCGACTTCGACCTGCGTCTTGCCGTCCGAATCGAGATATACGAATCTTACGGTATACGTCATGGGCGTGTAGACAGAGTGCACCACGATGTCTGTATGTATATCGGTAAAGACTTTACGGTCCCATTCGCCGTACTCGCCGTCGCGAGTGGGAAGCGTAGGAACGTCGGTAAGCGTCGCGCCCTCTTTTACGTAACGAACGATATCTTCGACTCCGTTGATTTCGTCTACGAAAGTTACCGTATAGAGCTTGGACCATTTGGCGTAAAGCACGGTGTCTTCCACCACTTTGTCCGTATTGAAGTTCCAAGCGTTGTTGTATGTTTTTTCTTTATACCAACCGTCGAAAGCATAACCGTCGCGTTCCGGTTCGTCGGGAACGGATACGAACGAATATGCGCTAAGATATACGTCTTCGATTTCGGAGCCTTCGCCCGTTTCGAAAGTTATTTTGCATTTTTGCGTGTCGTCGTCGGGATCGACTACTGTGATGTTGTACGTCGCGGTCGCGCCCTTGTAGACCAAGATGACGGAAAGAGTCTGCTTAGGCGCCGAAGTATCGAACCCGGTGATTTTGAGTTCCGACCTGATGTCGGTTGCGTTTACGGTACGCGAAGTGCCGTCCGTAAGCCCTATCACGAGCTTAATGCCGTTGATGTCGAGTTCTTCGCCGACCGCATAACGAGTTTTGTACTCGGAGTCTTCGCTTATCTCGAGAGTAGCCACGGAAGCGGGAGTGCATGCGGTCAGAATCAACGCAGTTAGCGCCAATATCGAAATCAGTACCGTCAATAAAGATTTTTTCGTCATCTTGAACCTCTATACGAGCGCGCTTATAATATTATTAACGCACGCTACACGCGTATATAAATATATATTATTATAACAGAAGTATCAACTTTTGCAAGCGAATTTGAATTTATTTACATTTATTTACGCTCTCGGCTTGTATTTCCGATTGGTTTTTGCTAACATAATAACGTCGGAGATTGTTCTTAACGACCTCGTTTTTTTGCTTGAAGCGACGTATAATCAGACTTTTTGAGTTTGCTTCGCTCCGCGCAAAAATCCGAGGATTGTATTAAAATCGACTTAAAGGATACCATTATCCGACATTCGGTATCCTAAAATCCGAAAGGAGACAAAATGAGAGAAGTTAATCTTAGAAGACAAAACAAAATCTTGTGGACAGCCGTCGCTGTAATTTTGTGCTTGTCGCTTGCTTTGAGCGCGGTACTGTTCACAGTTTACTATCTCGACTACGGCGTAAAGCCCGAAACGGAAAAACGCGCGCAAAACGTCATTTTGCTTATCGGCGACGGAATGGGAGTCAATCACGCTAAAGTAGGCGAAATGGTCAACGGCGGTATGTACTCCTTCCAAAAGTTCCCCGTAACCGGTGAGGTTATAACGCGTTCTCTGACGCCCGGAGCCACCGATTCCGCAGCATCGGCGACAGCTTACGCAACCGGTGTAAAGACTTATAACGGTCGCCTGAGCTATAAAGACGGAGAGTCTCTCGAAACGATTGCGGAGCTTGCAAAAAAACAAGGGATGAAAGTCGGTATCCTCGCGACCAAGCCCGTAACCGACGCAACTCCCGCGGCGTTTTTGACTCACGTCAAAAAAAGAGGAATGACCGCTGAAATCGCCTCTCAACTCGTCAAATCCGACGTTGACGTGCTGTTCGGTTTGAACAACGACGAACTCAAAGCACTCGCAAGCGAAATACAGACTGCGGACAGAGATTATTGCACGACTTTCGATGAGATTTCTCGTTCCTCTTCCGACAAAATTTTCGGTTTAATCGACGACGAGATTCCCACAATCGGCAAAAACACCCTCGCCTCTCTTACCGATATGGCTCTTAATAAATTGGAAAACGAAAACGGCTTCTTCCTGATGGTCGAAGGCTCCAAAATCGACTCGTACAGCCACGACAACGATATACTCGGTATGATTGACCAGCTAAACGCGTTTAACGACGCCGTGGCTCTTGCCCTCTCCTATGCAAAAGCTGACGGCAATACTACCGTAATCGTACTTGCCGATCACGAAACGGGCAACCTGCGTATACCGTCCGGCGCAACAGCCGACGATATAGACGACGATTGGTTCCATTCCGGAAAACACACCTCTCAAAACGTCGCTTACTACGCTTACGGCGTGGGAGTAAACGACCTGCCCGCCGAAATCGACAATACCGACGTCAACTATTTCATCAAACAACTGCTCGGGCTTTAATCGAAAACACGTAAACTAAAAGGAACTCCGCTCGGAGTTCCTTTTTTGTCGCGTTGTATTAATATTTTTTGAGTTCGACCGTTTCGGTCGCGACGTTTGCAACGACGGCGTAATCACCTCTTTTGAGAGTTACCGTCGACGGCGTTCTCGTCATCTCGAGAGGCGCGTTTCCGAATTCCTTCTTCGCCCTCGCAAGAGTTCTGTACCACTCGGATATTCCTGCGTCTTCGTTTTTAAAATTGAACGGTCTTCGGTTTATGGGGTCTTCGAATCCCTCCATACAAACCTCGTCGCCGTAATAAATCGTCGGCGTTCCCGGCAAGAAAAACTGAAGCGCGACGGCAATTTTCAATAGCTTTTTGCCCCTTTCGAGTTCCTCTGCGTCAAGCTTGTAATTAAGCCTTTCCGACTTGGTTGAGGGCGTTACCCGCGCGCCGAGTTCGTTGATAATCCTTACAGTATCGTGCGTTCCCAAAAGCGTCATCGACGACGCAAGCGAACAGGCGGGATAATTTTCGCGAATTTCGTTGACAGCGTTGACAAAAGAAAGCGTGTCTTTTTTTCTTAAAAGTTCGAGTATCGCCGTGCGGAAAGGATAGTTCATAACTCCGTCGAGCTCTTTACCGAAAAGATATTCCCTCTTTTCGCCGTAACTCTCCTTTGTGCTGGCGTCCTCCCAAACTTCGCCGATTACGGCTACATCCTCGGATACGTTTTTGCAAGCTCTTCTGATGTCGCGAACAAACTCGTCGGAAATCTCGTCTACGACGTCGAGTCGCCAACCGCTCACTCCGAGTTTAGTCCATTTCTCGATAACTCCGCCCTCTCCCGCTATGAATTTGCGGAAGCTTTCGGCTTTACGCGACACGGTCGGAACCACCGTGCACCCCCACCAACAATCGTATACGTCGGGATAATCGCTAAACGTGTACCAATTATAATAAAGACTTTCTTTAGAGTTGTACGCGCCTACCGAATTGTAGTGCGAAAGCTTATTGAAGTATACGGAGTCCGAACCGGTATGATTGAATACGCCGTCGAGAATAACCCTTATGCCGTACTCGCGAGCGGTTTTCAAAAATTTACCGAACTCCTCTTCCGTACCGAAAAGCGAATCTATTTTAAGGTAATCCGCCGTGTCGTAACGATGGTTGGAGGTTGACTCGAATATCGGCGAAAAGTATATGGCGGTTACGCCTAAATCTTTAAGATACGGGAGTTTTTCCGTTATGCCTTTAAGATTCCCGCCGTAAAAATCATCGGCGCGATACACGCCGTCTTTATCGGCAATTGTAAGTTCTTCGTCCCACTGCTTAAACTTTCCGTACCTCGGACGAGTGCCGTCTTCGACACGCGCGAACCTATCGGGGAAAATATGATAGATAACCGCTCCCGTAAGCCACTCCGGCGTTTTATAATCCTCGGAATATACGGTAAGTTGCCACTCGGGGAGCCAGTCGCCGATAACCGCCGAAGCGCACTCGTCGCGACCGACGAACAGCACTCCGTTCGGCGTATAAATTTCAAAACGATAATAGTATATGCCGGGTTCGTCCGGCGTAACTTCCACACAGTAATATCTTTCGTCGGCTTCCACTCCGAGACAGCGCATTTTGTACGTTGTCGACTTCTCGCCTTTACGTAAAACAAGCCCCGCCCCGACATCGTTTAACGAAATCGGCACGGGGAACGTAAACGTCTGAACGGCGCCTCTCCTCAAGGCTCCGAACGGCGTTTTGAAGTTTATATCACGAGAATTATATCTGAGTTTAGTCATCTTTTGGGTGCCCTATTTTACTTTTTTAAGACCCCAAATACGCGTTGCATATTCTTCTACACTTCTGTCTGCCGCGAAGAATCCGGCTTTTGCGGTGTTTACCAAAGACATACGCATGAAGCGATATTTATCTCTGTATGTGACGTTGACCTTTTCTTGCGCTTCGACGTAAGAACCGAAGTCGGCAAGTACCATATACGGGTCTGCGACTCCGCCTCTGCCTACGGTCAGGCTATCTGCTATCTCCGTAAACAACACGCCTCCTATGCCTCTACGTAACTCGTCTATAACGGTTTTGATACGTCCGTCGTGAGTATAATATTCGGTGGAATTGTAATGCGAACGGAGCTTGTCGACTTCCTCTGCCAGCAAACCGAAAATGAAGATGTTTTCGTCGCCCACTCTTTCGTGAATTTCGACGTTGGCACCGTCCATCGTACCTATGGTTACGGCACCGTTAATCATAAATTTCATATTGCCGGTACCGCTCGCTTCTTTACCCGCGGTGGATATCTGCTCGCTTATTTCGCTTGCGGGCATTATGAGCTCGGCAAGGCTGACGCGATAGTTTTCGAGGAATACGACTTTGAGTTTACCGCCTATCGACTTATCGTTATTGACGACTTCTCCGATCATATAGATAAGTCGCATTATGAGCTTTGCCATATAATACGAGCTCGCCGCCTTGGCTCCGAATATGAACGTACGCGGTTCGATATCGAAGTTCGGATCTTCTTTGAGTCTGTTGTACAAATAAAGAATGTGGAGCGCGTTGAGGAGTTGGCGTTTGTACTCGTGCAAACGTTTGACTTGTACGTCGAATATCGACGAAGGATCCACTATGACGTTGTTCGATTTACGGATATAATCCGCAAGACGCTCTTTGTTCTTATATTTTATTTCCGCGAGTTTATCGAGCACTTCCTTATTGCCTTGATACTGCAATAGTTTTTCGAGTTCGTCGGCGTCGGTAATAAACTTGTCGCCTATTAGCTCTTTGAGATACGCGGTAAGAAGCGGGTTCGCTTCCGCAAGCCAACGTCTATGCGTTATGCCGTTGGTAACGTTGGTAAACTTTTGAGGCGCGACCTTGTAGTAATCGGCAAAAACGTCGTTTTTGAGTATTTCGCTATGGAGTCTTGAAACGCCGTTGACCGTATGCGACGCGACAAGGCAGAGGTTTGCCATTCTGATTTCGGAATTGGAAAGTATGGCGTTACGCGATATTCTCTCCCAATCTCCCGGGAACACGTTCCAGAGATCGGTGCAATAGCGTTGGTTGATTTCTTTGATTATCTGATAAATGCGCGGGAGAAGAGTTTGGAACAATCCCTGAGGCCAACGCTCGAGTGCCTCTTGCATTACCGTGTGGTTGGTATAGCTTACCGTTTCGCAAACGGTTCTCCACGCGTCGTCCCACGAATATCCGTAATCGTCCAAAAGAATACGCATAAGTTCGGGTATGCACAACGTCGGGTGAGTGTCGTTGATGTGTATCGCTATCTGCTCCGAGAGGTTGGAAAGGTCTTTATTGTATCTCAAATGTTTGGCGATTATCGACTGTATCGACGCCGAAACGAAGAAATATTGCTGTTTAAGCCTTAACGATTTGCCCTCGATGTGGTTGTCCGCGGGATACAAAATTTTGCTTATGGCTTCCGCCATTGCCTTGGCTTCTATTGCCTTGACGTACTCTCCGCGCGAGAACATTGCCATATCGAGTTCCATCGGGGATTTTGCGCTCCACAGCCTCAATACGTTGACGGCGGAAGAGTCGTAACCGCTTATGTTCATATCGTACGGCACTGCAAGTATAGTGGTATGGTCCTTTTGCTCGCAAATAAGTCTGCCGTTTTCCCAATGCTCTTCTATGCGTCCGCCGAATTTTACTTCAAATACGTCGCTTCTTTGTTTGAGCCATACGTCGCCTTGCTCGAGCCACTTATCGGGCATTTCCATTTGCCAGCCGTCTACTATCTTCTGCTCGAAGATACCGTAGTCGTACCTTATACTGAAACCGCCCGCCGGATACCCGAGAGAAGTCAGCGAATCCATATAAGCCGCCGCCAGTCTGCCGAGTCCTCCGTTTCCGAGACCGGCGTCAGGTTCTATCGCCATAAGACGGTCGATGTCGAATCCGAGGTCCTTAACGGTATCGGTTGCCGTTTCCAACAAACCGAGGTTATAGAGATGGTTGCGTAAGGATCTGCCAAGCAAAAACTCCATAGACATATAATATATCTGTTTATAGCCTTTTGCACGGACTTTTGTCTTGAATTTAACCCTGTTTTCGGTAAGCACGTCTTTGACGACGAGGCACAGGGCTCTGTACATTATCGTTTCGGAAGCCTCCTCGTATCTGACGCCGAAATTTTGAGCGAGTTTAAGCTCGAGGAGTTCTTTTAATTTAGCTTTACTTATGTGTGTCATTGAACCTCCAACGGTGATTGTCTTTAAAGTATCGACTTATAGAGCGCGATATACTCGTTTGCCGAGCGTTTCCAAGAGAAATCCGCCGACATTGCGTTTTTGACGACGCCGTTTTGCCATAAATCCTTGTCGTTATAGCACTCCAATGCGCGATTTATGGCGTCAAGCATATCGTATGCGTTATACGTTTTGAACGTAAAGCCGACGCCCGTGCGCTCGACGGGATTGAACGGGATTACGGAGTCTTTGAGTCCGCCCGTTTCGCGTACGATCGGTATCGAACCGTAACGCATCGCTATCATTTGCGACAGTCCGCACGGCTCGTATTTGGACGGCATAAGGAATAAGTCGGAACCTGCGTATATCTTGCTTGCGATATCGCCCGAGAAGTGGATGGCAACTCCCAATTTGGTGGGATATTGCTTTGCGATTTCCCTAAGTGCGTTTTCGTAAACGGTGTCGCCGGTACCGAGAATGACCATCTGCACGTCTTTTGACAGTATCTCTTTAATGACGGCAAGCACGAGATCTATACCCTTTTGCGATGTCAAACGAGTAACCATACCGATAAGAGGTTTGTCGCTTACCGGAAGACCTACGAGTTCTTGTAAACCGCGTTTGTTGTCCTTTTTGCGTTCGACCGTTGCATAGTCGTAATTCTTAAAGAGCGCTCTGTCCGTCGCGGGATTGTATAAGCTTACGTCTATACCGTTGATTATTCCGCTAATCTTACCACGACGCAAATTCAGAATGTGTTCGAGTCCGTATGCATAATACGGATCGAGAATTTCGTTTGCGTAAGTCGGGGAGACCGTAACCACTTTATCGGAAGCCTCAATGCCCGCTTTTAGCATATTTGCGTTTCCGGCATACTCCACCACCGAATAGTGCGAAGGCGGTATGGAGAATATGTTGTCGATGACGTATCTGTCCATATTCCCTTGGAACTCGATATTGTGTATCGTCAGTACCGTGCGTATGTTACCGTACTCGGGAATCTGTCTGTAATAACAGTCGAGGTATACGGGAGCCATTGCCGTCTGCCAATCGTTGCAGTGAAGAATGTCGGGATAAAATCCGGTTACTCTCATCGTTTCGAGTACGGCTTTACTAAAGAAAGCAAAACGCTCGCCGTCGTCGCAGAACCCGTAAATCGCTTCCCGATCATAGTATTGCAAGTTGTCTATAAAATAGTACGTGATACCGTCAACCGTGCCGGCATACACGCCTACGTATTGTTGGCGCCAACCGAGCGGACATACGGTCGAGCCCAAATAGTTAAGGCTGTGACGGAAATCCTCGCGCATAATCGTGTAGAAAGGAAGAACTACGGCGACTTCGTGTCCCTCTTTTGCTACCGCACGCGGTAATGCTCCCATTACGTCGCCGAGCCCTCCCGTTCTTATGAACGGAGCCGCTTCGGATCCTGCAAACAATATCTTCATATTAAACCTCCGGATTAAACCGTTTTATTCTTGACTATGACTATAGGATACGTTTCCGAGCCCGATATCTGCTTGTTCGCGCCTATAACTACAGACTTATCCGTAATCGCGTAAGATATCTGACCGTTGCGCATAACTATGCCGTGTTCCATAATAATAGAGTTGCGTACGACCGCGCCTTCTTCCACTCTTACGTCACGGAAAATTATGCTGTTTTCGACGGTGCCGTTTATTTCGCAACCGTCCGCTATAAGGCTGTTGACGACTTTTGCGCTCTCGCCGTATTTGGTAGGAACGCTGTCCTTGACCTTAGTATAAACCTTTCTGCCGGTATCGAACAACTCTTTACGCGTACCCGACTCCAAAACTTTCATACTTTCGTTGTAATAGGTCTTTACGTCGTCCACTATCGCGGCATATCCGGTAATTTCGTGTGCGAAAATTCTTCCGCCGGACACTTCGCGGAACAGCACGTCTTTTTCAAAATCGACGTATCCGTGCGCGTAAGCCTGCTCTACCCAAGAGAGCAACAACGTCTTTTGGATGACGTATACGTTGAGCGATATGAGCTTCGGGTCCGTACTCGGGATTTCGACCGCGTACATATCGGTAACGACGCCGTTTTCGTTTCTGTCGAGGACGATACGCTTACTGCTGTTTACCGTCGCTTGATGACAGAGTATGGTTACGTCGGCATTGTTACGAATGTGTTCTTCGAGGATTTCTTCGTAATCTATGCTCGCCGCAACGTTGGAATTGCTGACGATTACGTAATCTTCGGGAGCCTTTTCGAGATAATCGACCACCGTGTAAAGCGCCTCGATTTTGCCTTTGTAAACATCACGCGAAGTGTTGAGTACGAACGGCGGGAATACCGCTATACCGCTGTTTTTACGGTTAAGGTCCCAATCTCTACCCATTCGGATATGGTCCATAAGGGAAGAGTAATTGTTACGCGTTACGATACCTATACGGGTTACTCCCGAGTTGACGAGGCTCGACAACGCAAAGTCTATAAGTCTGTACCTGCCGGCAAACGGCAACGACGCCGTGGTACGATGTATGGTGAGTTCGTTGAGTTTGCTTTCGTTACCGCTTGCAAACAATATCGCTACCATCTTCTTATTCATCTATCTGTCCTCCCCGAGCATTTCGCCCGCTTCAACGACCGCACCCGCCGATACTTTTACCTCGGGTCCTACAACGGCGATCTTCCACTCGCCTTTTTCCGCATGCGTTTGTTTTTCACCGACCTTGGCGCCCGCTTCGACTACGGCGCCCCAGCCGATTATCGCGTGGCTGACTACAGCGCCCTCCGCTATGACCGCGCTCGGCATTACGATACTGTCGTGTACGACCGCGCCTTTCGCAACTACCGCGCTACGCGAAATTATGGAGTTGACCGCTTCGCCTTCGATGTCGCAACCTTCACTGACAACGCTATTGGAAAGCACCGCTCCGGCACCTACGAAATGCGGAGGCTCCGCCGTGTTTCTCGCGTAAATCTTCCAGTCGGAATCGTTGAGGTTTATACCGCTTGCGGGATCTAAAATGTCCATATTGGCTTCCCATAACGACGATATCGTGCCGACGTCTTTCCAGTATCCGCGGAATTCGTAAGTATACATTCTCTCGCCCGCACCGAGCATATTGGGAATGATGTTTTTACCGAAGTCGTTATGACTACTCTTATCTTCCTCATCCATTATTAGATACTTGCGGAGCTTAGACCAAGTGAAGATGTATATACCCATACTCGCTTTGGTCGATTTGGGGTGTTTGGGTTTTTCCTCAAACTCGTATATTCTGCCCGTTTCGTCCGCGTTCATTATTCCGAAACGCGACGCCTCGTCGAGAGGAACGTCGAAAACGGCTATCGTGCAATCGGCAGACGCCGATTCGTGACGAGCAAGCATATCGGAGTAGTCCATCTTGTAGATATGATCGCCCGAAAGTACGAGTACGTACTCGGGATCGTATCTGTCGATAAAGTCGATATTCTGGTATATCGCGTTGGCAGTGCCTTTGTACCACTCTCCGGATTTACCCTTTTGATACGGCGGGAGTACGAACGCTCCGCCCTCCAGTCTATCGAGGTCCCAAGGTTGTCCGTTACCTATGTACTGGTTCAGCTCGAACGGTTGATACTGCGTGAGTACGCCTATGGTATCTATACCCGAGTTAATCGTATTGGAAAGGGTAAAGTCGATAATTCTGTACTTTCCTCCGAACGGCACGGCGGGTTTTGCCACCTTGCGAGTAAGCGCGCCGAGCCTTGTGCCCTGACCGCCGGCAAGCAACATTGCTACGCATTGTTTTTTAGCAGGCATATCGGTTGTGATCCTCCTTTTTTGAGTTTTAGATATAATGCTTGGTTGCCCTTGAGTTCAAGGGTAATTATTTGTTTTTGCCCGTGCATGGGCTTGTCTTCCGTAACGTATTCGACAGGCTTTGCCTCAATACCGTCGAACTCGGGCGACAAATTATCGAGTATGACTTCGTATACGCCCTCGTCGGGTACGCCGAACGAGTATACTTTGCGGTCGACGTCCGAAAAATTGATGATTGCGACTACCCTTTCGCCGTCCTTGCTTTCGCGATAGAAAGCTATAACGTTTTGACTTGAGTCGTCAACGACAAGCCACTTAAAGCCCTCGTAAACGCTGTCCTGCTCCCATAGCGCTCTATTGCCGAGGTATACGGCGTTAAGCTTTTTGTTGAACGCTTGCAGGTTCGCGTGCGTGTCGTAATCGAGCAAGAACCAGTCGAGAGATTTTGCGTAGTCCCATTCTATAAACTGCCCGAATTCGTTACCCATAAAGTTGAGTTTCTTTCCGGGATGTGCGAATTGATAAGCATAGAGTGCTTTGAGCGCCGAAAATTTTTCGGAATACTCTCCCGCCATCTTGCCTATCATCGAGCACTTGCCGTGCACGACTTCGTCATGCGAAAACGGCAATATGAAATTCTCGCTGAAAGCATAGGTTATACCGAACGTCAACTTATCGTGCGAGCCCTTACGGAAAAACGGGTCGATTTTTTCATAGCTCAGTATGTCGTTCATCCAACCCATATTCCACTTGAACGTAAACCCGAGACCGCCGACCGACGGAGGCAATGTAACCATCGGGAACGCGGTAGACTCCTCCGCCGCCGTAAACGCATTAGGGAAGTTGGTCAGTACGCTCTTGTTGAGGTCTTGTAAAAAGCTTATCGCCTCTAAATTGTAGTTACCGCCGTTTTTGTTCGGACGCCACTCGCCCTCTTTACGGTCGTAATCGAGGTAGAGCATACTTGCGACCGCGTCCAAGCGCAGACCGTCGATATGATAATATTTAAGCCAAAAGTTGGCGCAAGATATCAAAAACGACCTGACTCCGCCCTTGCCGTAATCGAAAGCCATCGTTCCCCAGCCCTTGTGCTCGGCTTTGAAAGGATCCGCGTACTCATAGAGAGGCGTACCGTCGAAACGATACAGTCCGAACGCGTCTTTGGGGAAGTGCGAAAGCACCAAATCCATAATCACGCCTATACCTTCGCCATGGCACCTGTCGACGAAATACATAAAATCGTGCGGGGTTCCGAAACGCGACGTCGGCGCGTAAAAACCGCCTACCTGATATCCCCAGCTCATATCGAGAGGATATTCCGTAACGGGCAACAGCTCGATATGCGTATATCCCATCTCTTTAACGTACGGAACGAGTTCGTCCGCCATGTCGCGGTACGAGTAAAAGTTGCCGTCCGCGTGTTTTTTCCAAGAACCCAAATGGACCTCGTATATATTCAGGGGCGACGCCTGATGATTGCGAGATTCGAGAGTCTTGAAATAACTCTTATCGCCCCACTTGTAACCGCCTAAATCGAAAATTTTGGAGGCGTTCGCGGGAGGCGTTTCCGTATGCGTGGCAAACGGATCGGCTTTTGTCAAAACGTTACCGTCCGCCGTTTCTATGCTGAACTTGTAAATATCGAACTTCTTTAACCCTCTTATATGGCACTCCCATATGCCTCCGCCGATTTGAGTCATACGGTTCGCGCTTCTGTCCCATTCGTTAAAATCGCCTACTACCGAAACGGATTTCGCGTTCGGTGCCCAGCAACGAAAACGCCAACCCTTTCGCTTGTTCTTCACCACGTAAGCGCTTTGCAACAGCTCGTAGCTTTCCGCATTCGTGCCCTCGTTAAATAAGTAAATCGGATATTCTAAGTGATTGCTCATAGGTAGTCCTTTATGTTTGTTAAGCCGATAGCTTTGTATCCGTGCGTTTCCGCCGTCAGAACGGCGTTTTTATGGCATCGAGCATATTCTTCCCGGTCGTCGGTGAACCCTATAAAAGCCGAACCCGAACCGGTCATAACTACGTTTTTGTATCCCGCTTCGGTCAAAATTTCGCGATACCGGCAAATTTCAGGCGAAATCAGCTCCGCGGATTTTTCGAGCGCGTTAAACGGCGACGACATATATTCGAGCGCGTTTCCGCTCGAACCGCCTACTTTATCGAAAAGCGCGAACGCCTTTGCCGTATCGACGCGAGCGTTTCCGTAAACAAGCGTGATGTAAATGTCGGGAGATTCCAAATCTTTGACGACAGACCCTCTGCCTCGTACAAGCTTTGTTCCGCCTTGCACGAGAAACGGGACGTCGGATCCTAAAGACAACGCAAATTCTTCCGATACTTTAACGCCGAACGCGCCTTGCACCGCTCTAATGATACCGGCGGAATCAGCAGACGAACCGCCGAGCCCCGCGCCCTCGGGTATGCGTTTGGTTATTTCACATTCGAGCGACGGCAAACCGTACTTTTTTACGACGGCTTCGAGCGTCGACAACGCGTTATCGTTCTCGTATTTCTCTCCGCCAACGTACGACACGACGTTTTTTCCGCTCTCAGAAATACCTATCGCCACGGAATCGAATAACGAAACCGACGTCATCACGGTGCTTAAATCGTGATATCCGTCCGCGGTAACGCCGTTGACGGCAAGCGAAAGATTGACTTTTGCGTATGCTTTTACGTCGAACTTAATCTCCATCGCCTTTATTATATAATACAGGATATATAAAATCAAGACCGAATTGTAAAAAATTAGTAAATTCGACCGCGAAAAACGGCTCGTTGCCGAGCCGTCGGAATCGCTTGATTTTATATGCGATAGAACATTACCTTGTCGCCTTCTTTAATCGGTAACTCGATTTCCGGATTCATCGCGACAAGCTCTTCCTCGTCGCTCCGTAACGCCTTGGCTACGTCGTAAAGAGTTTCGCCCTTGCCTACGATATACAAGCTTATAACGGCGTCGTTGGGAATAATTTCGCCCGCGTCTTTGATGTCCGATATATAATCGACCTCCCTCTCGTCCGTCCCGAATACCTCGACGGATACAGAGCCGTGAACCTCGATTTCGTTAGCTCTTCTCACTTTCGCGCCGATTTCGGTTACTACCGCGTTTGCTTCGAGATTACCGCTACAATCGAAGTCGCCGTCGATAACCGCTCTATACGGTATTTCCGCAAGCATACGCTTGATTTCGTCGTCGAGATCTGTGTAAACGATTTCCGCGCAGATTAAGCCTTCCACCGCCGTCCCGTCTGAGACCGTTACGTTGCGTGCGCCTATAAAGGGCGGACATACGCACAAAATCTTGGAGCAACCCTTGCCGTCTTCCGGGGTAAAGCTCGAACCGAACCTGTCGGAACCGCGCCCCAAACAAACACCGCTTTCGAGAATTGCGGTATTCGTAATCGGTTTAAGATCGCGAGTCTTGGAATAAACGTCCGTCGGAATTTCCACTTCCGAGCGCGACGCGTAAACGCCTCTTGCGGAAACAACGGTTTCAAGTGTGATTTCCGCGCCTCCGTCAGTTTCGGTTACACTTGCGCCTGTCGATTTTACGCTGACGGTAAAACGCGGGTCGTCGCCTTGCTCGATACCGGGAGTCGGCACTTCCAACAGGAACGGATACTTAACGAAAGTTCCGCCGAGTGCGCCGTCCGCGACATACGTCGCATAAGTTATGCACTCACCGCTTATTTCGCACATATCGGTTGCTATGGATACATTTTTTACACAGACATCGGTGTCGGCAGTAAGAACTTCCGAAACATTTTCTCGTAGACTTACAGTACCTTCAGCAACCGTTTCGGCATAATTTACGGGCGTTATCGTTTGAACCTCGACAGTGCTGAAACGAACGTAACTATCGTCGCTCGGCTCAACAACGTCGAATCCCGATTCGACAACGGCAAACCCGCGGATTTCCAACATCGTACGGATTTTTACGTTACTGTCGCCGACGTGTTCGCACGAAATAACGCTTGCGTCTGCGTCAACATAACTCTTTGGCGTAATGCTCGCCGATTTGATTTGAGCGGTATAATCTCCGCTTTCCTCTTGAACCCTGTACGCGCCGTCCGACATATAAATCACTTTATACGTTACTCGGTAGTTTACGCGCATCTCACCCTGCAACGCTTCACATCCCGTTACCTCTGCGTTTACGTTGACAGCAAGCACTCTGTCCGAATCTTTAATATAAATATCCTTATCTATATAAAATTGTATCGGTGTTACGGTTTCTCTCTTGTCGCCTTTGACATACATACGGAAATTCCCCCTTAACGGTGATACCTAAAGATATTCCGTTAAATCGGGGTTTATGACATATTCGGCTTACGTCTGTAAAATAAAATGTTTTTTGCAGTGATGTCGGCATACGAAAAAGTCGCAAGACTTCCTTCCGTCGTGCGCACCGTAAACACGTTCGGGTACGTGTTTTCTATTACTCCGTCGTAAAACTCGATTTTGTTTCGCCCGCGATTTACCTTTAATGTCAGCGGACTTCCTTTCATATTTTCGAGTTTGGCTATCGTTATTGTGTTTACATCTTTGTTTTCCGGGACTCTCATAACGCGATTATTCCCTTAATTCGTTTTTTAAGTCAAAAAAATCGGGCTAAACAGCCCGATTGTAATTAACCTACGATATGTTATCTTTGAAGTTTAACCGTTATATCGCGTTCCTGTATCGTAAACGTACGCTCGATTTCGGGAGCCTCTACAACGCCCATCTCGCGCGCGAGAATATCGGACTGTATCTTGTCCGCATACTTCGCAACAGACGCCATAGTTTCTTCATCAGCTATTATTTCGCATATGATACGTTGTTCGACGGCGAAATCGGCGTCTTTACGAAGCACCTGAATTTGTCTGATGAGTTCGCGTACAAGTCCTTCTTCGACAAGCTCGGGAGTGAGGGCGGTATCGAGAGCAAGCATCATTCCGTTTTCGGGAGTTACTATAAATCCGTGTTTCGGACGGAAGTGACGTTCGAACAAATTGCCCTTGAGTCCCGTAAACGCGCCGATATCGACGGAATCCGCTTTGACCATTTTGTCGAGTTCGGCGTAACCCCTAACGTCGAGTCCGTCGACAAGGACTTTAAGTTTTTGCGCTTCGCCCTTAAGGGTGGCGCCGGCTACGCGGAAGTTGACGGTATAGTAAACGTCGTTATAAAGGCTTTCGTCGGACGTAAAGACCAAATCTTTGATGTTGAGTTCGTTTTTGATGACCGATTGAAGGGGCGCACAATAATCGCGAACTTCGTCGGACGCCGTAACGTAAAGTTTGCTAAGAGGCTGTTTGACCTTGATTTGAGCTTCGTTACGCATGCGTTGCGCGGTCGCGATGATGTCGCGTGCAATCTCGGTTTCTTTGAGTATGGTGGGTTCTTCCGGTATATCGAGGGGCTCGGGATAAGCGCAGAGATGCACCGAATCAGGAGCGCCGACTTCGATTTCCTTGACGGTATTGCGATAGATATGGTCGGTTACGAACGGAATTATGGGCGCCATAATGCCGACGGTTGCTTTAATCGACTGATACAAGCACCAATAAGCATTGGTTTGATCGACTTTATCGGTCGACTTCCAGAAACGTTTACGATTGATACGAATGTACCAGTTGGAAACGTCGTCGACGTAAGCCTCGAATTCCTTTATGAGCGTGGGATGACGGAATGTATCCATTGCGTTACGCGCGAACTTAATAAACTCGTTCGTACGAGTGAGCAACCATCTGTCGCTGTGGGTAAGGGTCGAATAATCGGGTTTATAGCCGGTGAGTTCGGGATTGTCTATGGTCGCATAGAGGTTGAAGAACACATAGTTGTTCCAGAACGCGATAATCTTTCTGCGAGCTTCGTCCGCAAGGCTGTAACCGAATCTGACGTCGGAAGCTATGGGGTTACTCATAAACAAGTAACGAACGGTATCCGCGCCCATCTTCTCGGCGGCTTCGTCGAATCTGATCATATAACCGGTCTTGCTGAACTTTCCGCCGTCCTCTTTTATAACACTGCTGTGCGCAACGACTTGTTTGTACGGAGCTTTGCCGGTAAGCGTTACGGACATAAACATAAGCGAGTAGAACCACAAACGGATTTGCTCTTTCATTTCGATAACGAGATCTGACGGGAAGTTGTTTTCGAAATACTCCTTATCCGTAAAATACTTTTTGGTAGAGAACGGAGTGATACCCGCATCGAGCCAGCAGTCGCCGACTTCGGGGATACGTTCGACAAGCTCTCCGCAATGCTCACAATGGATTTTAACCTTGTCGATATAAGGCTTGTGAAGGTGCGGAACGTCGTCGAGATTGCCGTGTTCGCTACGCGCTAAAAGTTCTTCCTTACTGCCGATTACGGTAATGTGCCCGCACTTTTTGCAGACGTAGAACGGAAGCGGTAATCCGTAAAAACGTTTACGGCTGATGTTCCAATCTCCCATATTGTTGAGCCAGTCAAGCATACGTTTTCCCGCAAATTCGGGTTCCCATTTGACGGTTTTGGTAGCCTCAATCATCAAAGGACGTATTTCATCTGTCTTTATTGCCCATTCGTCGACAAGCTTGAAGACAACGGGAGTTTTGCACCTCCAGCACTTGGGATAGCTGTGAGTGTACATTTCGGTTTTATAGAGTTTGTTCTGCTTGCTTAGCGATTCTACAACGGCGTCTACGACGTCGGTTGTCTTATATCCCGTAAACTCGCCGAAGCCCTCTGTTATGACGCCTTCGTCGTCAATGGGACAAATCGTCGGAAGTCCGAGCCTCTTGCCGAGTTCGAAGTCTTCCGCTCCGCATCCGGGCGCGATGTGTACGACGCCAGTGCCTTCGGTCGCGTCGACGTCTTCCCACGGAACTATTTTATGGGTAAATTGCTGGCATTCGAAATCTTCAAAACACGTCTTATATTCTTTGCCGATAAGCTCTGCGCCTTTGAACGGTTCACTTACGGAAACGATATCGCCTTTGAGTTTGCCGACCGCGTTTTTGCCTACGATAAGGGGCGAAGTGTCGCTCTTAACGGTTACTCTTACGTATTCGATTTCGGGATTGACGGCAAGCGCACAGTTGGATGTAAGCGTCCAAGGCGTAGTCGTCCAGAGTATGATTTTATCGTCGGTTCCGACTATCGGGAGCTTTGCAAAAATCGACAAATGCTCCATATCGGCGTAAGATCCGCTCATTTCGTGCTCGGAAAGGCTGGTTCCGCAACGCGGGCACCAAGGCATGGGACGATGCGACTTCACAAGCCATCCGCGCTCGTTGCATACCTTTAAGAAATGCCATATGGAAGTGATGTTTTCGTCGGTGTTGGTAAAATAAGAGTGTTCCCAGTCCATCCATTGACCGAGTCGCTTGCTCTGTTCGGTAATAACGCCGGCGTATTTTTTGACGCGATCCATACATTTTGCGGTGAACTTGTCAACGCCGTACTTGGTAATGTCGCTCTTAACCTGAATGCCGAGATCCTTTTCCGTTTCGACTTCGACCCAAAGACCTTGAGAGTCGAAACCGTTTTGGTATTGACAGGATTTGCCGAGCATAGCATTGTACTTAATGTACATATCTTTCATCGTTCTGCCCCATGCGTGATGTATGCCCATGGGGTTGTTTGCGGTGATGGGTCCGTCGAGGAAACGGAAACGTTCTCCGTCTTTGTTCTTCTCGACCAACTGCTCAAAACACTTTTTCTCTTGCCAATAATCGAGCGTTTCATGCTCCATTGCAACAAAATCAGGCGTGGCGTTTTCTTTTTTCATTGAAATCTCTCCGTTTAACGTTTTGTTATTACGCGCGTAATTATATCACAACGCGCGCGTACTTACAAGCGATTATCTATATTTACTACTCCGCGGGCAGGGTAACTTTGCCGTAATACGGCTCGTAAAGGTCGTATTCCGTAGGGTAGAATACGTACGAGTATTCCGCGCTCTGCGCACGTAATATCGTCTGTCCCGACACCCATTCGACAACGCCTCTTATAGGAGATCCCGACGTTACGGTTATTTCGACGTCCGCGAGGGTTGTATCCGTTAAAAGAATCTTAGGTGCGGTTTCTATCAAAATATCGTCTGCCGTAAGTATTGCCTTTAGAACGATAATTTTCACATCCGCTTCTACCCGAGTATACTCGCCGTAAGTCGAATCGAATACGACACGGAATATCCGCC
The DNA here is from genome assembly GCA_964480195.1 of uncultured Christensenellaceae bacterium. Taxonomy (GTDB): domain Bacteria; phylum Bacillota; class Clostridia; order Christensenellales; family DTU072; genus Stercoripulliclostridium_A. The sequence goes on from CAYZOJ010000012.1 coordinate 31,562, forward strand.
CTTCCGAAGTGGGCTCGCCTACCGTTTCTTCGCCCGAAACAAACGACCAACCCGACGTAAAATACTTTGTGGCGATCTCCTTTAAGGTATCGCCGTAATGCACCGTATACTCCGTGAGAAGCGGAATATAATCGGGCGCAGTCGTTCCCGAAGCGTATTCGAGTTTGGGAAGTACGAACCCCGCACTCGTTCCGCATTTTTGGCACTTGCGGAGCTGACGTCCCGCCTCTTCATACGTCGCGGGACGATTATAATCGGAATTAACGTCCTCCCATTCGTGCACGCAATCTGCGGGAGCTTCGTCTTCGACATTATTATCGCACGCCGAAAACACCAAACACCCGACGCACGCTATTATCAACATTGCAACTACTTTCTTGAACCTTTGCATACGAATATTTTACCACTATTCGTCGCTTATGTCAACGCTATATAATTTTCGAGTTTCGGGCACCTAAACTTAAGTTACGGAAACCTATTCTTCCAAATATCAAATTCGAGATTATATAGCGAAAAATATTGACTGCGTGAAGTACGCGCGCTTACTCCGACAAACGGAAACACTGCTCCCGCTCGAAAACAAATCCGATTATTTAATAATCATAAATACGTAAAAACGCTTTACAAACGGAAATCAATCTGTTATTATATACGGGAGTTAGGACGATTAACTCAGTTGGTAGAGTGTCTTCTTGACGTGGAGAAAGTCAGGGGTTCGAGTCCCTTATCGTCCACCA
>CAYZOJ010000013.1:0-5532 GCA_964480195.1 uncultured Christensenellaceae bacterium
GCAGACGCGTACGTTTGAGGGGCGTATGGGAGACCGTATGGGTTCAAGTCCCATCGACCGCACCAAAACCAAGTAGTAATACTTGGTTTTTTCGTTGTTTGGGACTTGAACGGGCGGAAAAAGCGACATTCCTTCGGAACATTCTATTTCTACAAATAAAAGGCGCTCCCGTTTCGGGAACGCCCTATTTATTATGGTAAATTTATAATTATGCCTCTTCGATAGCGACTGCCAACGCAACCGTTGCGCCAACCATCGGGTTGTTACCCATACCGATAAGTCCCATCATCTCGACGTGTGCGGGAACGGAGGAAGAACCTGCGAACTGCGCGTCACTATGCATTCTGCCCATAGTATCGGTCATACCATAGGAAGCGGGACCCGCTGCCATGTTGTCCGGGTGCAATGTTCTGCCCGTGCCACCGCCGGAAGCGACGGAGAAGTAGGTCTTGCCGTTTTCGATACACCATTTCTTATAAGTACCGCTGACGGGGTGTTGGAAACGGGTGGGGTTAGTGCTGTTGCCGGTAATGCCGACGTCTACGCCCTCTTTTATCATTATTGCAACGCCTTCGTTAACGTCGTTTGCGCCATAGCATCTTACTTTGGCCTTGTCGCCGTTGCTATACGCCTTTTCTTTGACGATAGTGAGCTCGTCGGTATATTGGTTATACTCGGTCTGAACGTACGTAAAACCGTTGATACGGCTTATTATATACGCGGCATCCTTGCCGAGACCATTGAGGATAACACGGAGGGGCTCTTTACGAACTTTGTTTGCAGAACGCGCGATACCGATTGCGCCTTCAGCTGCCGCAAAACTTTCGTGACCCGCTACGAACGCGAAGCACTTGGTTTCTTCTCTCAAAAGCTTAGCTGCGAGATTGCCGTGTCCGAGTCCGACCTTACGAGTATCGGCAACAGAACCGGGAACGCAGAACGCTTGAAGACCTTGTCCGATTGCCTCTGCTGCGTCGGCGGCTTTGGTAACGCCCTTCTTGATAGCGTAAGCGCAACCGATGGTATATGCCCATACTGCGTTATCGAAAGCAATGGGTTGAACGCCCTTTACTATCGCTTCGACGTCGATACCTTTCGCCGCGCAAATAGCCTTAGCCTCTTCGAGGTCTTTAATACCGTTTGCGGAAAGGAATGCGTTGATTTTATCTATTCTTCTGTCGTAACCTTCAAAAATAACAGCCATATCGCACCTCCTATTGTATTCTCGGATTGATCTTGGTAACAGCCTCTGCAAAGCGTCCGTAAGTACCGGTGCACTTCTTGAGTGCTTCGGCGGGTTCTACGCCCTTAACGGTGATTTGCTCGAGCATTTGACCAAGACGGATAAATTCGTAACCGATAACCTCGCCGTCTTCATCAAGACCGATACGAGTAACGTATCCTTCTGCCATTTCGAGATATCTTACGCCCTTTGCCTTGGTGGAGTACATCGTGCCGATTTGGCTACGCAAGCCTTTGCCGAGGTCCTCGAGTCCTGCGCCAATGGAAAGTCCGTTCTCGGAGAAAGCGGATTGGCTTCTGCCGTATACTATTTGGAGGAAAAGTTCGCGCATTGCGGTATTGATCGCATCGCATACGAGGTCAGTATTAAGAGCCTCGAGAATGGTTTTGCCGGGGAGAATTTCCGCAGCCATAGCCGCCGAGTGAGTCATTCCCGAGCAACCGAGAGTTTCGACCAACGCTTCTTCTATAACGCCCTCTTTGATGTTAAGAGTGAGTTTGCAAGCGCCTTGTTGCGGTGCGCACCAGCCCACGCCGTGGGTAAGTCCGCTGATGTCGCTGATTTCCGTAGCTTTAACCCATTTGCCCTCTTCCGGGATAGGCGCGGGACCGTGGTGCGGTCCTTTTGCTACGCAAACCATGTTTTCTACTTCGTGAGTGTATTGCATAGTAACCTCCGATTTATTTGGAAAATTATAATTTTTTGATGAGTTTAAGGTCTATTCTTTGTTTCTCGTCGATCTTGATAATCTTGACTTTGACGGGGTCGCCTACGTTGACAACGTCGGTTACCTTTTCGACGCGCTCTTTGCTGAGCTTGCTGATATGAATCATACCGTCCTTGTTTACAGTGAGTTTTACGGACGCGCCGAATTGTCCCTTTTCGTTTTCCATAATCTTAGTGACGATACCTTCGAACTCGTCGCCTACTTCAAAATCTCTAACGATATCTTCTACTATCTTTCTTGCTCTTGCGATTGCGTCTGCGTCGCTCGAGGAGATATATACCGTGCCGTCGTCGCCGATATCGAGTTTTGCACCGGTTTCTTCGGTTATCTTGTTGATGGTCTTTCCGCCACTGCCGATAACGTCGCGAATCTTATCGGGATCGATGGTGAAGTGTACGATCTTGGGTGCGTATTTGCTGATTTCGGGACGAGGTGCGGGCAATACTTCGAGCATTTTGTTAAGAATGAACAATCTGCCTTGTCTTGCTTGTTCGAGAGCACGGGTAAGGATTTCCCTATTGATACCCTTGATCTTGATATCCATTTGGATAGCAGTGATGCCTTCCGCGGTACCTGCGACTTTGAAGTCCATATCGCCGAAGAAGTCTTCGATGCCCTGTATATCGGTAAGAATATGGAGCTTGTTGTTTACGTCGTCTTTGATAAGACCCATCGCAACGCCCGCTACGGGAGCTTTAATCGGTACACCCGCGTCCATAAGTGCGAGGGTGGAACCGCATACGGATGCTTGCGAAGTGGAACCGTTGGAGCTGATAACTTCGGATACCGTTCTGATTGCATAAGGGAAGTATTCTTCGCTCGGAAGTACGGGCTCGAGAGCGCGTTCTGCCAAAGCGCCGTGTCCTATTTCACGTCTGCCGGGGCTACGGAGAGGTTTTGCTTCGCCCGTGCTGTAACCGGGCATATTGTAGTGGTGAATATATCTCTTGAATACTTCGTCGTCGATACCTTCGAGTCTTTGAGCCTCGGATATAGAACCGAGGGTCGCCGTGGTAAGAACTTGAGTTTGTCCTCTCGTGAATACCGCGGAGCCGTGAACTCTGGGCAAAAGACCTGCTTCGCACCATATGGGACGAATTTCGGTGAGTTTTCTGCCGTCGGGACGTACACCCTTATCGGCTATCATCGCGCGAACGCATTCCTTTTTCATCTTGTAGAGAATGTCGTCTATATCGCGACGGTTGTCGGGATAAATGTCTGCAAAATGCGCCATGATGTCGGCGGTGATTTCTTCTTCGCGAGCTTCACGTACGTTGCGATCGTAAGTGTCGAACATATAGTCGATTTTATCTTGCGCATACGCTTTGACGTCCGCTTCGATTTGCTCGGGAGCATGGTAAAGTTCGACTTCCTTTTTGGGTTTGCCGACTTCTTTTTGAATTTCTTCGATCCAAGCAACGATCTTTTTAATTTCTTCGTGACCGAAAAGGATTGCATTGAGCATTTCTTCTTCGGTAAGTTCGTTTGCGCCTGCTTCAACCATCATGATGGCATCTTTGGTTCCGCTGAGAGCAAGATTCAATCTCGATTTTTCTCTTTGCTCGTTATCGGGGTTGATGATATATTCGCCGTTAACATAACCGACCATTACGCTTCCCGTAGGTCCGTTAAACGGAATATCGGAAACGGAAAGAGCTATCGAGCTTCCGAGCATACCGAATACTTCCGGGGGAATGTTGGTGTCAACCGAAAGAGCGGTCGCTATTACGGATACGTCGTTGAAAAGTCCCTTGGGGAACAACGGGCGTATAGGTCTGTCTATAAGACGAGAGGTAAGTATGGCTTTGTCACCGGGACGTCCTTCTCTCTTTTTGAATCCGCCGGGGATTTTGCCTACGGCGTACATCTTTTCTTCAAAATCCACTCCAAGAGGGAAGTAATCCATACCTTCTCTCGGGGATTTGGACATGGTAACGTTTGTGAGCACTACGGTATCTCCGCAACGAAGCAATACTTCTCCGTTGCTATGGGAACAATAACCGCCGATTTCCGCGCTAACTTCACGTCCGCCGATAGTTGTCGTAAAAATTCTGCTTTCTTTCATTTTGCCTCCTGTTTCCGTCCGTGGAAACTAAAAAATTTATATTTGTTTTGAGTTAAAACCGTGGTTTTATAGTAAAAAGGGTGGCAAACGAGCCACCCGATTATTACTATTTGCGGATACCGAGTTCTGCTATCAGATTTCTGTAGCTTTCGATGTTGGTTTCCATAAGGTAACGAAGAATGTTCTTTCTTTGTCCGACCAATTTGAGAAGACCTCTTCTGCTGTGGTGGTCTTTCTTATGAACGGAAAGGTGAACGTTGAGTTCTTCGATTCTCTTGGTGAGAAGAGCGATTTGCACTTCGGGCGAACCGGTATCGTTAGGCGTTCTGCCGTACTTAGCAATAATTGCTTGTTTTTGTTCTTTTGTCATGTTAGTTTACTCCTTTTTGAATGAGCTGATACGCCGTGAACCCAGAACGAATATTGCGTCCGATCCGAGATCTCGGTAAATCGCCTATATAATATAGCATAATATTTTTATTTTTGTAAAGCGAAAAAACAAAATATTTCGTTTTACGATTCGGATTTTCGGCGAAGATACTCCTCAAACCCTTTTGCGTTGCATTGGCGTTCGATACGCCCTTCGCTTTTGTATACGAATTTACTCATGGCTCCCGCCCCCGCGGACAGCACGCTGTTGGTTTCTTCCATATAGTCGACGTTATAAATGCACGCTTTCCCCGGTTTGCACCAACCGACGTTTTCGAGTCCGTCAGCCATATTCTTTTGGCGGTACATATAGTATGGACGGTACCCCTCGCTTTTAAGCCTGTCTATCGAATAATCGACCATTTCTCTTATGCTTCCGTCCATATTTTTCTTGGCGCCCTCTTCTTTAAGCACCGAACCGCGCTTTAATGAAAGCGTATGAACGGTTATATTTTCGGGTGAAAGTTCTATGGATTTTTCAAGCGAAAGCTTAAAATCTTCGAATTTCTCATCGGGAAGACCTGCTATTAAATCCATATTGATATCGAAATCGAACTCTCTCGCCAGTGAAAAAGCCCTATATAAATCCTCTGTCGTATGACGTCTACCCAAAATACGCAAAGTGTCGTCTTTAAACGTTTGCGGATTGACCGAAATGCGAGTAACGCCGTGTTTTTCCATAACGGCAAGTTTTTCACGCGTTATGCTGTCGGGACGTCCCGCTTCCACGGTAAATTCGCAACCGTAGTTTGTAAGTTTCAAAAGACTTTCCAGCTCTTCCGCCGATATCGACGTCGGAGTACCCCCGCCGTAATATACGCTCCTGACTTGTAAGTTTTCGCCGACTATCCTTTTATTGATTTCTTCGAGTTCCTTTGCCACGCAAGATACATATTGCGGTACAAGCTTACGCACTCTCGGATACTCGGTTGATATGAACGAGCAATATTTACATCTTGTAGGACATATCGGAATATTTACGAAAACGTCTATTCCGTCGCCCGAAAAATTGTATACGTCCTTTTGTGTTTCAACAACGTTTTCAACGAGTTCCGCACGCTTTTCTTC
>CAYZOJ010000013.1:5632-14935 GCA_964480195.1 uncultured Christensenellaceae bacterium
CCGTCCGATTCCTCTACCGAAACGGACAAAACATCGTCTGCATCGTCCGCTATTTCGACATACGGAACAAACGCGCGAACAACCTCGGGAACGTCGTTCATATAGGAAGGCAAATTATGCGTAAACCTAAACCTATATGTCATAAATCGACCTCACGTACGGATTGCGAACGGCTATTTCCGCTATAGTCGCGGACGTACCGTGCCCCGGATAGACAATAGTATTTTCAGGTAACTTTACAAGGTCTTTGACGGAATTTATTATATCCAAAAAGCTACCGCCCAAAAAGTCCGTACGACCTACTGTATCCGTAAATAACGTATCACCCGTAAAAAGCGCGCCGTCAATCAAGTAACTCATACCGCCGGGCGTATGCCCTGGACAAGCTATAGCTTTAATTTTATGCCCGTAAAAATCTATTTCGTCACCGTCGGATAATAGTTTATCTGCGGAATAAGGCTTATAAGGAAACTTAAATCTTTTTGCAAGATTGAGATCCGAGTGAAGATACTCGGAATCCGCTTTAGATATGTATACGGTCGCGCCTTCTTCTTGCCACAATCCGCCTTCTGCAATGTGGTCGATGTGCCCGTGCGTTAAAAACACCGCGTCGATTTTGAGCCCGGCACATTCACAAAAAGCATTGACCGTTTTGCGCGATTTTCCCGCGTCCACGAGAAGCGCTTTGTCCGTATCGTCGAAATACACCAAATAGCTGTTTACGTCGCCGAAAACGGCGTATGTTATCCTCTTAACGTTCGCCATATCACACCGTTTTGACGGAATTGTTGCGGTATTCCGTAAATGAAATTTCGTATCCGTTATCCTCAACACTTTCGGTTGCGGAAGCCATCTCCCAATTATACGCCATATCGAGGTTCGGGAAGAATACGGAAGCTCCGCCCACAGTGTTCACTTTTGTAATATAGGCTACAGAACAGTAGTCTATCATTGTACGATAAAACATCGCTCCGCCTATAATGAAAATATCTTCGGAATTATATTTTCGTAGCTCGGAAAACAATTCTTCGAGATTTTTGACTACTATACAATCATCGCGTTCAAGACTCGAAGAAAGCACTATGTTAACGCGATGCGGTAACGGTTTACCGCCGGGGAAAGACAATAACGTGTTTCCGCCCATAACGACGACTTTATCCCACGTCTTTTCTTTGAAAAATGCCATATCACGAGGGAGTCTGAAAAGCAGACCGTTATTTTTGCCGATACCCCATTCTTTATCGACGGCGACTATAGCTTTCATTAAACAGCCACCTCTATTTTTTTATTGAGCGGAGTGAACTCGTAACCCTCAAGTGAGAAATCTGCAACCGTAAAATCGTAAAAGTCTTTTACGTCGGGATTAATGATAAACTTAGGTGCCTCAAACTGAGGTCTTTCCAACATCTCCTTGGCAATGGGAATATGCCTATCGTAAATATGCGCGTCGGCTATGACGTGCACAAGCTCGCCAACCTTAAGTCCGCTAACCTGCGCCATCATATGTTGAAGTACGGCGTACTGAACTACGTTCCAGTTGTTTGCCGTAACCATATCTTGCGAACGCTGATTCAAAATGCAGTTGAGTTTGTCGCCCGAAACGTTGAACGTAACCGAGTATGCGCAGGGATAAAGGTTCATGTCTTTGAGATCGGCGTGTACGTATATATTGGTCATTATTCTTCTCGACTGCGGATTGTGTTTAAGGTCGTAAAGAACTCTGTCAACCTGATCGAAAACGCCCTCTTTATATTCGTGTTTTACACCGAGCTGATACCCGTACGCCTTGCCTATCGAACCGTTTTCGTCAGCCCAAGCGTCCCATATGCGAGTTTTGAGGTCATGCACGTTGTTGGATTTCTTTTGCCAAATCCACAGCATTTCCTCCACGGCTGCGTTAAATACGGTTTTGCGCAACGTTATTATAGGAAACTCCTTGGATAAATCGTAACGATTTACTATGCAAAACTTCTTAACGGTATGCGCTGGAGTTCCGTCAAGCCAGCGCGGACGAACGTCGAGAGCCTCGTCGCTATAACCGTTTTCCAAAATATCGGTGATGTTTTCGACAAAAATTTTATCTGCGTAACTCATAGCTACCTCTCGTTTATTTTTATTATTGTACCACATATCGCAAGAATATGAAAGAAATAACCGCTATTTACGAAACATTTTTTACACTTTATCGGCTTTAGGTTATCGACGACGGAAAGATAGTCAAAACTAATTATCGTTCGCGCAAATCAATTCTGTTTACAAATTGCGTGTGCGCGTGTTATAATATCCGAGATAGAAACTCGTATACAAACGTTCGGTCGCGATTTGACCGAAACGGAGGAGCTCTAATGAACCCGATTTACGGTAAATACAAAGAAAGATTCATCCAGATTAGCGGTAACAACCGCAGTCTTTATCTTAAAGGTATCGTCAAAAAGTACAGCTACGATATCGGCGCGATAATGGAAAATCGTTCCGATACCGACGACTTTTTGGATTTTTTGTGGCACCAACGTCGCAGTTTTTCTCTTATCAACGACAAAGTTATTGCCAAACTCGTAAAGCAAGCAGCCAAAACCGACGAGGTAAACGCGGAAGTAGACCGTTTGACGGCAGTTTCCGAAACACTTGCGACAACCGAAGAAACGATATCGGTTAAAAAGCAGTCGCCTCAAAAAAGCGGTAGCGCGAAAATTGCTTCCGCTCAACTCGGCGCGCTAAAGTACTTAAAACGCGAAGTCGAAGAATGCGAAAAAGAAACGGGACTTTACGATCTCTATATCGGCTATCCGTTCGTTGTCGGCAGTCTGTCGAAAGACATTCAGCTTAAAGCACCTCTCCTTTTGTTCCCTGCTCACATCAATATCGACAAGGACGAAGCGGAGCTGACTCTTACCGCGAGCCAGCCGATAATGCTCAACAAAGCACTCATCCTCGCATACGCAAAAGAACACAATATTCCCACGGACAAACTCATTCAGGAGTTCGACCCGCAAGCCGACGACACCTTCAAAAACGCTTACGAAGTAGTCGATTATCTCAATTCAAACGGCTTCAAATTCCGCGTTCCCAAACGTAAGAGTCTTTCCACTTTCGACTCGTTCGGAATGCCTCTCGACGGAATCGAAATCAGAAATTATGCCGTCATCGGCAAATTTCCCCTCGCAAACGCGATTTATAACGATTATCTCGCTCTTGAAAAAGATAATCTCACTACCCCCGCAATCGACGCACTGCTCTCTCCCGCGTCGACGAAAAAAGAGGCACGTTCTCTTAAAAAACGCAAGAAAGCAAAAGACGAGCACGTTTCCTATTACCCCATAAACGACTTGGACTACGCGCAAGAAAACGCTCTTGCGGAAATCAATAAACAAAACAACATCGTCATTTACGGACCTCCCGGCACCGGCAAATCTCAAACGATAGTCAATATCATCAGCGACGCTCTTTGCAAAAACAAACGCGTTCTCGTCGTCAGCCAAAAGCGTGCGGCTTTGGACGTCGTATACTCGCGTCTTGGCAAACTCAACGCCAAAGCAATGCTCATTCCCGACCCCGAAAAAGATAAACTCGCGTTTTTCGAGCGCGTCAGAACGATGCACGCTATAACGATGTCTTCGAGCTACGCGGACGATCAAGCAACTTACCGCAGAGCGGAAACCGATATTGACCACGAAATCAAAACATTGAGCGATATCGGCAATACTCTGTTCTCGCCTACCGATTTCGGCATAACCTTACAGGAAATGTATGCCGGAAGCTATAATATAGGAAAAGACAGCAAGGATTACAAACTCTACAATAAAATTCTCAAAACGGATATCGTTCGCACGGGTTACTCAGAACTTAACGCGGACCTCAGATTGATAGAGGATAAAAATCTCGCTAAATTCTATTTAAGTCGGAGAGAGCTCATCAACGACAACCGCATGGTCGAACACATTCTCCCCGATATCGACATGCACCACTTAAAAGAGGCGCAATCAATCATAGAAAAGGCACTGTCGCAAAACGTTCAGCCGTTCGATTCTTCCAAGTATCCGTACAGCCGTTACCTCACCACTTTCTATTTGGAAAACAACGCTTCCGACAGGAAGAGTATAAAACGCGTTGCGCGTATCGTAACGGACGCAGAACACCCCGCACTTTCGGGTTGGCTCAAAGCTTCGGCGTTCCCCGTCCTTTGGCCTATCTATCCGTTTATCAAAATCAAGTACAACGAGTACTACGAAGACATTAAAATCGACTTAAACGTCGCAAAACAAGCTCTCGACGACTTCTCTCAAGAATTCCGTAAACTCGGCAAAATCCTCGATAAAGAGGGCTACGCTCTCGCAGTCGGAGGGCTTGTCAACGGCAATGTTACCTGTCTTAGACAGCTCGGCGAAGCCCTCGAAAACTATGTAAAAATACGCGATATGAACGACGCGTTGAAGTCGCTTAACCCGGGCGTCAGAATGCTCCTCGATTTTGCTTACGACAACTCGGAACACGACCTCGAATCAATGGAATCGGTCATATCTAAAATTATGCCAATTCGTATCTATCACGAAATCATCGCGATGGATAAATACATCGAACCGTTCCTCTCAAAAACCGTAACTTTCGATGATTTGAGGAACCGCATACTTCGCCTTAAAGCCGATTTGCGCGAGATTTCTCGCGTACTCGCAATGTCGGGTTCGAGTAACGATTACAGGGAATACTTCAAAAACGGCGAACACAGCAAAGATTTCCTCTACGAAATCCAAAAACAACGCGGTCTTCGCCCGATACGCAAAATGTTCGACTATTTCGGTGACTATCTCTTGCGACTCTTCCCCTGCTGGTTGCTGTCCCCCGAAGTAGTCAGTACGATACTGCCTCTTAAAAAAGATTTGTTCGACCTCGTCGTCTTTGACGAAGCGTCGCAGATCTTTATCGAAAACGCCTTGCCGTCAATTTACAGAGGCACGAAAGTCGTCATCGCCGGCGACAACAAACAGCTACGCCCGACTGCCGGCTTTGTTAAAAAGTATTTCGGCGATTACTCTTCCGATCCGAATTTCGACCTCTCCACGCAAGCAGCTCTCGAAGTCGAAAGCCTATTGGACCTCGCAACGGCAAGATATTACCCCGTCCACCTCTCGTATCACTATCGCAGTAAGTATGCAGAGCTAATTGATTTCTCTAACGCAAGCTTCTACGAAAATAAATTGCAGATTGCTCCCAATACCACCAAAAACCTCGACGCTCCGCCTATCGAGCGCATTAAAGTCAAGGGAAGCTGGCAAAACAGACACAATCACGAAGAAGCGGTTGCGGTTGTGCGCCTCGTCAAAAATATTTTATCTAAACGCACGGCTGACGAAACCATAGGTATAGTAACTTTCAATATGGAGCAAAAAGAGTATATCGAAGATATGCTCGACGCGGAAGCCGACAAATATCCGTCTTTCCGCAAACAGCTCTTTGCCGAACGTAATCGCATAATCGACGGCGAAAACGCAGGTCTTTTTGTCAAAAACCTCGAAAACGTTCAGGGTGAAGAACGCGACATCATCATATTCAGCGTCGGTTACGCTCGCAACGATTACGATAAAGTCGTCGCGCAATTCGGCTCCCTTTCGATGGAAGGCGGAGAAAACCGTCTTAACGTCGCCGTTACACGCGCAAAATCAAAAGTTTACGTCGTTACGAGTATCGAGCCCGAAGAACTCGATCGCGCGGAAACCACCAAAAACAACGGTCCCAAACTCCTCAAAAAATATCTGCAATACGCAAGAGCCGTTTCCGAAGGAAAACCCTCTGAGGCTCGCGATATTCTTCAAACGCTCCATCGCACCCAAGAGGTCATCGACCCTATCGGCGCGTACGAAACTCAAATCAAAGAACAACTCGAAAAACTCGGTTACGAAGTCGATATCAACCTCGGCAACACCGATTATAAATTATCTCTCGGCATTTTCGATTCCGAACTCGGCGAATACGTGCTCGGCATAGAGTGCGACTACCGCGCCTATCACTCCAGCTCCAGCGTCCTCGAACGCGACGTTTACAGATTCAAATTCTTGGAAAGCAAAGGTTGGAATATCGTAAGGGTATGGTCCCGCGATTGGTGGCTATCCCGTGAAAAGGTTCTTTCCGAACTCGCGGCGGAAATCGAACGCAGAAAATCTATACTCCGCGAAAAAAGACAATTCAACAATTAGGAGACAAAAATGGTACAATTCTTTTACGATGCAGACAGCGAAATGAATTTATATAAAGCTCATGAACTCGGCTTGGATGCCGACGACGTCGGCTATATAAAAATGCCTTACACTATTTGCGGTGAATCCAAAGGTTGCGAATTGATTACGCCCGAACTTTCTAAGGACTTCTTCCAAAAAGTTAATGCAGGCAATATGCCTATGACTTCCGCTTTGAACGCGCAAGAATATATCGACATATTCGAACCCGCGTTCAAAAAAGGCGACGAAATCTTCTACGTAAGCTTCGGAAGCAGAATGAGCGGTACTTTTGAAAATCTCGCGCTTGCCCTAAGAGAACTCCGCGAAAAATATCCCGATGTCAAATTCACGCGCTATGATACAAAAGCCATAAGCATGGGAACGGGTATAGCCGTCGTCGCCGCTTATAAATACATCAAAGCGGGAAAATCCGTAGAGGAAACCGTCGCAATGCTCGACGAACTCGTAGACAATATCAACATAAGCATCATCGCAGACGACTTACAATACCTTAAACGCGGTGGAAGGCTAACTGCAGTAAAAGCGCTACTCGGCACAATGCTTCAATTAAAACCCATTATCAAATTGACGACCGAAGGCACTCTTAATCCTTTCTCGTCGGTACCCGGCAGAAATAAAGCTTTGCTTACGGTTACGAACGAGATTATAGCAAACGCGAAAGATCTCGATAAGTATCCTATTGTTTTAATGAATGCTATCTGCCCGCAAGACGCCGAACGTGTTGCAACTCGTATAAAAGCGGCACGTCCCGAAGCAGAGATTTGGCAATTCGACGTTGGTCCCGTCATCGGCACGCACTGCGGTCCCGGCACTCTCGGTTTCTGCTATGTGGGCAACCGTAGACCCGATTCCATAAAAGAATAATCAAAATGCGGTACCGAGTCAATACGATTCGGTACCGCAAAAATCATTTATATATAATACCCGTTTGCATTTGCTATCCGAATGTTTAATAGTCGTCGTCGGAAAGGTTTTTCATATTTTTATCGAACGGCAAAAATTCGTCGTCAGCTTCTCTTGTATCGCAATTAAACAACGAACCGACGTTTACGGCACGTTTAAGAACGTTATATCCGTATTTCGAGCGCAATTTATCGAGAGCTTTTCCGAAGGCGTCTTCTTTTTCCGTATCGACTTCAAACATACTGCTTTGCATACAATCGCCGGATTGCGATAACTTGAACGTACTTACAGTTATCGTCCGAAGATACGGAAGTTTTTTGAAATCGTATATGGATTTGGTAAGTTCTATAGCAGTTTTTGCCAGTACGTCGGCAGAATTTGTGGGATACGGAAGCTTGCCCTGTTTGGATAGATGCTTTAACTCGACATCTCGAAGATACACGCCTATCCCCTCCGCCACACAACCGTATGTGCGCATTCTGAACGCAATCATTTCGGATAAAGCAAAAATTACGGCGGAGGCTTCGCTTAAATTCGTAACGTCGACGGATGTCGTAGTGCCGTTACCTATGCTTTCCGGCACGTGTTTGTCGGTATAACACTTTACCGGTTCCTCGTCGGTACCGCACGCATTTACATATAACTTTTCTCCGGCTTTTCCGAACGTCCGCACCAATAAATCCTTATCGGCACGAGCAATGTCGCCTATCGTGTTTATATTGAGCTTCGCAAGTTTTGCGCGCGTACTGCGTCCGACGTATATCATTTCGCTTGCGTCGAGATTCCAAGCAATCGTACGATAGTTTTCAGGGCTGATAACGGTTATCGCGTCCGGCTTTTTCAAGTCGCTTCCGAGCTTTGCAAAAACCTTTGTGAACGATACACCTATGGAAACGGTTAATCCCCCCGTTCTTCTTTTGACTTCTTGCCTAATCTTCTCCGCTATTTCCGCACCCGTCCCGAAAAGTTTTTGGCACCCGGTAACGTCGAGCCAACACTCGTCAAGACCGAAACTTTCGACTTCCGAAGTAAATTCGGTATATATGGCTCTGACCGCTTTGGAATATTTGACGTACTCACCGTACGTCGGCGGTACTACTATGAGGTCGGGGCACTTCTGTTTTGCTTCCCATATGGCTTCGCCCGTCTTGACGCCTGCTTTCTTGGCGACATCGGATTTAGCAAGAACTATTCCGTGCCGTTTGGTCGGATCTCCGCATACCGCAACGGGTTTACCTTTGAGTTCGGGATTGAGTAGTGTTTCGACCGATGCGTAAAAGTTATTCAGATCACAATGCAATATGACCCTATCGAACATCTTTTAGCATACCTTCAACCTGTTTTTCGAGAGCCGAAAAATCCCCGTCGTTGACAATTATAAAATCCGCCGTCTTTTCGATTCCAAGTTCCGTAGACTGCGCGCGAATGGCTACGTACGCTTCTTCGAGATCAACTCCGTCGCGACAAGCAACTCTTGTCGCTCTGACGTCTTCCGGCGCCGTTACGACGCATAATTTGTCGTAATAACCGCGACATACGATACCACCGCCTACAAGCGGTATTTCCGCAAACGCGACGTCGCACGCCTCGGCTCTTTTTTTGATTTCCGATAAAATCACCGGATGAGCCAGCGCATTGAGTTTTTGTCTTTCGTCGCTATCCTTAAATATTATATTCCTAAGCGCGCGCTTATCCAAAACTCCGCTTACAAACGCTTCGGGGAAAAGCTCACACAGTTTACGTAAATAATCGTCGTCCGACAAAAGTTCCCTATTTATATCGTCTGCGCAAAATACCGCGTAACCTTTGTCGCGGAGTATTTTGACTACGGCACTTTTACCGGACCCGATACCGCCTGCTATTACTATCAGCATTATTCCACCGTATACCAGTTCTTACCCGTCTTTGCTTCGGCTATCAACGGTATCCTAAGTTCTACCGCGGATTCCATATTTTCGACGAGAAGTTTTTTGACTTCCGCGACTTCTTCCGTCGGGCAGTCTATTACGAGTTCGTCGTGAACCTGCAATATGATTTTAGCCTTGTATCCGCCCTCTTTGAGCGCGTTATACACCTTTATCATGGCTATTTTCATAATATCGGCAGCAGAGCCTTGTAACGGCATATTCTTGGCGGCACGCTCTCCGAAATTACGTATGTTCTTATTGGG
>CAYZOJ010000013.1:15035-32023 GCA_964480195.1 uncultured Christensenellaceae bacterium
TCTTTGCCCGTTTTGTACGCCTCGACAAGTACGGGGTCTTGGCTGAAATGCGCAAGCAACCTAAGTTCGATTTGCGAATAGTCCGCCGTAACGAGTACGTTGTCTTTACTCGGAACGAACATACGCCTTATCTCTCTGCCCTCTTCGGTACGTATCGGAATGTTTTGGAGGTTCGGTTCAGTCGATGACAGTCTTCCCGTGCTTGTCAAACATTGTTTGAATACCGTATGCACCTTGCCGGTAGCTTTGTTGATGACCGAACGCATACCGTCAATATACGTCGAAAGCAATTTCTTTATCTGACGATACCTCAATATGAGAGTAACGAGCGGATGATCTATTTCTTCCAAAATATCCGCGGCTACGCTATAACCGGTCTTGGTCTTTTTGCCGTGAGGTAATCCGAGTTTTTCAAAAAGTATCTCGCCGAGTTGCTGAACGGAGTTTATGTTAAATTTCTCGCCTGCGACCTCATAAATTTCTTCTGTCAGCGCTTTGAGTTCTTCGGAATATTTTGCGCTAAGACCGTCGAGTACTGCCATATCGACCGCAAAACCGCAAGTTTCCATATCGAAAAGTATCTCGACAAGCGGAAGTTCGATATCGTTATATAAGGCTACAAGCGACTTCCTTTCAAGTTCGACGTCGAGTTTTTGGTTTATGTTAAAAATACCCGCAACGGAGTTCTCGGAATAGCCGTTCGCACTCATAAGTTCGTCTAATGACTTATAAGAATAATTTGAGTTTGTGAGATACGATTTAAGTAAAACGTCGTCCCACGGCTTATTAAGGGTCAAACCGTAACTTTGCAACAAATGCAACTTGTCTTTGACGTCGAAAAGAACTTTCTTCACGTCGGACGCCAGTACGTCCGCGAAACAATTTATCGCGTCTTCAAAATTCATCCCTTCGTCCAAAAGCGTTTCCGCGCACTTTGCAACATACTCGCGCTCTTCATCGAACGCAAACGTTATGTCGCGACCGACCGATACGGTAAACTTTTCGTGCCGTTCCGAAAGCACTTTAGTGAGTTCTTCGATATCGACTATCGACACTCTTTCGACTTCTTTTTTGGTTTCGTCAAACGGGAGCGTTTCTTCTCCGAGAGGTTTAACTTCTACCGCGGAAACCGTTTTTTGGGGCTCCGATTTATTGACGACATCCGCAGAATGCGTTTTATTAAAATCGAACCTCGGGACTAACTTAAAGCATTCGAGCTCTTTTAAGTGGTCGAAAAACGCATCGCCTATAGCGTTTTTGTCGAATGCCAAATCGTCGAGTTCGCAGTCTATAGGCACGTTCGTGTTTATAGTTGCAAGCGTTTTTGACAGATAAACGGTATCTTTATTGACTTCGAGCTTTTCTTTGAGCTTGCCTTTAATTTGGTCTATTTGCGCGTATATGCCGTCTACGTCGCCGTACTCGGAAAGAAGTCCGAGAGCGGTCTTTTCGCCGACACCCGGGCAACCGGGGATATTATCGGACGTATCTCCCGCAAGAGCCTTGTATTCAATAACTCTTGAGGGAGTAAATCCCTCTTCAAATAAAGAAGAGAGATTGTATTCTTTTATATCTGTAACGCCTCTTTTGGTGTTATAGACGACGGTGTTTTCGTCCACCAACTGCAATACGTCCCTATCCCCGCTGACGATAACGGTATCGTAAGGAAAACGCTTTGCCATAGTGCCGATTATGTCGTCCGCTTCGTATCCTTCCAACGACAGTAACTTAATGCCCGATTCCGCCAACAATTCTTTGAGAATCGGTATTTGGCTTGCGAGTTCCTCGGGCATAGGTTTGCGTTTACCTTTATAACCGTCATACATCGCATGACGGAACGTGGGCGCTTTAAGATCGAAAACTGCACCTATGTGAGTGGGGTTGACGTCGGAAATAAGTTTCGAAAGCATCGAAAGATAGCCGAAAACGGCGTTTGTAAAAACGCCCTTTTTGTTTTCCAACGGCGGTAACGCGTAAAATGCGCGATTTACCAAGCTGTTGCTATCGAGTAGAAGAATTTTTGTCATAGTAGATTAAAGTTCAAGCTTCATATCGTCTTTTTTAATCCAGCCTAATTTACGCATGCCTTCGCTTACTCCGAAGCATACGACAGCCGGTATGACGAACATACATAAGGCTATCCCGAGTCCTATTTTCCAGTCGGGAATGACTCCTACGGATGCGGTTATCGTGTCAAACACACCTACAAGTCCGGACGTGCCCATTCCGCCGCCCGAAGCTCCGCAACGAAGTCCAAAAACTGCGGTTGCAAGAGGTCCTGCTATCGCGCTTGCGACAATCGGAGGAACCATTATGAGCGGATGACGCATAAGGTTAGGTATCTGCAACATACTTGTACCGAGCCCTTGTGCTATAAGTCCTCCGAATCCGTTTTCTCTATAGCTCTGCACCGCAAAACCTATCATCTGGCACGCGCAACCGACTGTCGCCGCGCCACCTGCCAGCAACATCGCGTCGACCATTT
Source organism: uncultured Christensenellaceae bacterium (assembly GCA_964480195.1). GTDB lineage: Bacteria > Bacillota > Clostridia > Christensenellales > DTU072 > Stercoripulliclostridium_A. The sequence continues at coordinate 17,521 of CAYZOJ010000013.1, forward strand.
GAGGGTCCCCCGACGCAAGAACGGGAGAAGCTATCGCCACCCACATCGCGGCAGATGAGGTCGGTAGCGTCAATATTATTCCCATTACGACGGCAACTATAATTCCCATAGAAACGGGAGCTATGTCAGTTGCGAGAGCTATACCCTTTCCGACGTAATCTATAAGCTTTATAAACGGCCATGCGACAAACATCGAAAGCATACTGATAATCATCATCGAAAGCGGAACGATGACTATATCCACCTTTGTTCTACCGCATATGAGCATTCCGAGTTCGATTGCTATGAGCGCAACGACGTACGCACCTATAGGGTTACCCGGCAAAAACGACGCAGTGTAGGTTCCCGCTATAATCTTATCGGCAAACGCACCTGCCATACCGGCAACTCCCGCCGAAAACATTACGAGCTTTGGTGCCTTTAATTGATTTGCCATACCTATTCCGATACCCGCACCCATAAGGCACTTTGCGACGTTCGCAACCGCCGTTACGAATTTGCCTACAGCTATCCCGGCGTCGGTCCCCGCCGAAGTAATCCACACGCCGAACTGCGCAAGAATCGTACCTGCAATAAGTGTACAGAATAAGCCTTGCGCCATACCCGTAAACGCGTCAATAAACCAACGCTTGGCAAGCTTTTTGACTATCGCTACAACGCGCTTTGAAGTAGGCACGCCGTTACTGTCGTGTTGACCCGCGGGTTCGATATTCGCGGAATCTTCTACGTTCGGATTTTGCTCTGTTCCGATGTTATCCATTGTCAGTCTCCTTTGACTTTGCAAGTACGCGTAAAAGCGCGCCTGCGATATCGACGTCTGCGGACGTCGTCATATTCTTTAATACCTCTTCCGTAAACTCAACGACGGAATAAACGCGGAATCTTTCGAGCCCCGCTTTTTCCGCCTCACGTTCGAGTAAGCATACGAGGACTTCTATCATTCCTGCCCCTGCACTCAGTTCGAGCACTCGCGCCCCTACGTCCGCAACCGCGCGAAGTATAACTCTTTTATTGCCGTTGATTCCGAGAAGCTTTGACCATTCCGAATACACTTTGTAGTCAATGTTTTCAAAATAGTTCAGAACCTCCGTCGGCGACGTGTTTTTTACATAATAGCGTTCTCCGAGTAATCCGTCCGTAACGCGTACTGCGTCATAGTACCCGAGGCGCATATTATAATTGACGTGCTCATTGCGGAAATCTACAGTATTTCCGAGAGACTCGGACGGCTCTATATACGTAACTTCCGCGGTTCCGTCTATTACCTTTCGCGACGGCATTTTACTGCCCGTTCTTATGGCTATAATTTTGTTATAGCCCTTATAAATCAGCGGATTTACGGGACAGTTATTGTATACTCCGCCGTCTATATACGACTTACCGTCTATCATAGGACGATTAAATAGCGGAAAGTACGCGCTTGCAAGTATGTACTGTTTGAGCATGCCCGCGGGGATATCCTCTTTGAACACTTCGAGAGCTTCCCAACCGTCCGACGTATCTACCGTTACCAAACCGTAATCAATAGAGGACGCCCTCAATTTGTCCTCGTCGATATACGTATCGAGAAAAGCTCTCGCTTTGTCTATCGGGACGCCCTTGTTTGCGACGTACGTTCTGACAAGTTTAAGTAAATACTTCACCGTTTCCTTGTCGTACTCGCCACTGAGAATTTTCTCGAGCATATCGTCCTTGGCGTCTACGAGCATAGAAGGCATCGCGCGTTGCCATATTTCGTACAACGTTTCGAAATCGCCTTGCGCGACCAACGCGCCGTTAAGCGCGCCTATCGACGTGCCCGTAACTCCGCCGAACTCGTATCCGCGTTCGTATAACGCCTTTAACGCGCCGACGTGAAACGCGCCCTTCGCTCCTCCGCCCTCCAAACAAAGTCCGTATTTCATCTTATTTGACTATAAGTCTGAAGCTTACGCGCTGAGCGGATCTCGGCAATATCTTATATTGAGGCTTGAGGCTCGCCATTGCGGGGACGTCACCGCCGACACCGCGCTGTCTTCCGTCTATATTGACCGTGAGGTAATCAAGTCCTTTGAGTTCGTGTAAGTGCGTGGCTTCGTCAAGCATATCCGTCGTATACGGATGTATGCTTGCTTCGAACGGCTTATCGGACGCCAAAATGCGGAAACCTTTGTCCCCACCGACGTCAAGCCAACGAATGTCGGTATGGTTGCCGTTCTCTTGCGGATACAGATAGTCGTGCAAGAAGTCTTCTGCGACACCTCTGTACGTTCTCGCTATAGCCGCCGTTGCTCTGTCACAATAGTTTTCGAACGGACCTTTGCCGTTAAACGAAACGCCGTCTATGCCGTCTCTCAACGCAAACGTAAAGCCGTAACGCTCGAGTTCCGTTTTGGGAATCAACGACAATTCGACGTCTATGCTACCTTCGCCGTTAAATCTGTACAAGGTGCGCAACTCTTTGACGTGAGGCATACGCCAATCTATCGCAACCGATACTTTGCCGTCTTTGACGTATACGTTAGTGCGTTTTACGCGCAAACGACGCTGTGCTCTCTTAAATTTGCCGACGCCCATATACCACTTGGCTATGGCAATATCGACTTGGGGTAATCTGTCGTTGTCTATCGTCGCCCTGTAGAAATTAAGACGGAACGGCTCTTTGAGCTTTTCTTCGTTCGATTTGCTGATACTGAGGATGTTGCCCGTCTTTTTGTCTATTATCGCTCTGCATGCGCCGAAACTTACGACGATTTCCGCGTCGGTTTCGCTATAATAGCTGTCACCCTCCGCCTTGGGAAGACTGTAATCGTAGGGTTGGAGGAAGAATTGCTCGTATGCGACTACTCTGCCCGCCGGTGCGAAAGATTCGTCTTTTTGCGTAACGACTCTGACTACCAACGAAGCTTCACTCTTGCCGAAATCGAAATCGAGCGGTAATTCGATTCTTCCGAATTCACCGGGACCCGCCGACGGCATGGGTAAAACGGTTTCGTCCGCGTGTTCGCCGTCTATTATGAGCTCCAACTTGCAAGCGAACTCGGATATATCCGTGAACATATAGCGATTGTAGAATACGATTTCGTCGTCTATGAGAGCAATGTCTATCTGCTGATATTGCTTGCGAACTTCGTATAAAGCGGGATTGGGCGTACGATCTCCGCGCAAAATGCCGTTAAATGCAAAGTTGCTGTCGTTGGGCTTATCGCCGAAATCACCGCCGTAACGCCATTCCGTTATGCCTTTATCGTTTACGACTTTTATCGCTTGATCCGCAAAGTCCCATATAAATCCGCCCGCAAGACGATCGTAACGCTTGAACATATCCCAATAGTCGGAGAAATTGCCGAGGCTGTTACCCATTGCGTGCGCGTATTCGCACTGCATAAACGGTAAATCGCGGTATTTTTCGGGCTTGAACGAGTATCCCCAAGGGCAGAACAGATACGTGCCGTGCCTTATGGGCTTATTCTCGCCGATAAGTGGCATTTTTTCCTGTACCGCATACATTTCGGAAAGAACGTCACTGATTTTGCCGGAAACGTCTTGTTCGTAATGAATAAACCTTGTATCGTCTATCGCAAGTGCCGCGTTACGCATTGCCATAAACGCGGAGCCTCTGCCCGATTCGTTACCCAAGGACCAGCACACGATACAAGGATGGTTTTTGTGCGTGTTTACCATATTGCGCATACGATATACGCACTGCTCCGTCCATCTCTTGTCGTTGCGAGGAATAAATAAACTCAAACCGTGCGTTTCGAGGTTGTTTTCGCTTATAACCAATACGCCGTAACGGTCGCAAAGCTCGTAAAATTCGGGTCTGTTGGGGTAATGCGACGTTCTAATGGCGGTAATGTTGTTTTCTTTACAAATTCTGATGTCTTTTTCGATAAGTTCGACGGGAACCGCATGACCGTATTCGGGGTGGAATTCGTGTCTGTTCACGCCTGCGAACTTAACAGGTTTGCCGTTAAGAAGAATGAACGGTCCTTTTCCGTCGCGCATGGGGGTAATTTCGATTTTGCGGAATCCGAACGAGCATACGCGCTTGTCTATAAACAAGTCGTTGTCGAACAATACGACCTCGACGCGGTAAAGGTTAGGCGCTTCGTGCGACCAAAGCTTTATCTCGTCCAAATGCTCGGAAACGTCCACGTCCAAACTTACGCCGTCGTCTATTCTGCCAAGTTCGACAGTTTCTTCATACACGGTGCCCGCGTTATCTTTTAGCGAAACCTTGACTTTAGCCATTTTGAGGCTCTGTCCGTGCGCGGATACCTTTATCGCGCCTTTGAAATCGGCAGATTTGAAATCATCTTTAAGATCCGACTTAAAATACATGTCGGCTATCTCGACTTTGGGTTTATAGATAAGAGTTACGTCGCGGAATATGCCGGACAAACGCCACATGTCCTGATCTTCGAGGTAACTTCCGGTGCAATACCTATACACTATCACCGATAATTTGTTGACGCCGGTCTTGACGTACGGCGTTATGTCGTACTCCTGAAAATCGAAAGTGTCCTCGGAGTAACCGACAAACTCTCCGTTTACGTATACTTCCGCGGAACTGCCTACTCCGCCGAAATGCAAATACACGTTGTCACCGCCCGCGTCGACTTCAAACTCGCGCGAATAGCATCCGACAGAGTTGCGATCGGGGTAAACGTGCGGAATCATCGGCAGGAATATGGATTCGAGGGCGTACGGATAGTGAATGTTCGTGTATATGGGGGTGTCGTAGCCCTTTATCTGCCACTCGCTCGGCACGTCGATTTTATCGAAGCCTTCGAGGTTTGCACCCGGTTTTTCGAAATCAGCGGGAATCTCGTACACATTGCGACAAAACTTGAAATCCCACTTGCCGTTAAGGCTTACCGTTCTGTACTCGTCGTTCTGGTCAATCGGAAAACCCGACGCGTACCTTTCAATACTGTTTACGTTATATATCTTAGCGTTACGCCAAAAATTTTTCATAGGACCTCCGTTTAGAGATTAAATATATAAAATTATAACATACGCGCGCGCAAACTGCAAGCCCTATATTTAATCGCATTGTCGAAATTTTATTTTATGGCATTGGCTTATTTTATGCCGTATTTTGTATCTTGGGATACCGAAATGCATAATAAAAGAGGCTGACCGTTGGTCAGCCTCTTAAATGAACGCTTACAAATTATCTTACGATGATTTCGTCGTGAGCGGGTCCTACGCCGATGTACTTGACGTGAACGCCCGTAACTTCTTCGATAAGATTAATATACTTCTTGGTGTTTTCGGGAAGCTTGTCATACTCGCGAATGCCTGCAGTGCTCTCCATCCAGCCGTCTATCTCGCGATATACGGGTTCGACCTTTTCGAGTTCCATTGCTGACGGCATATAGTCTATGACTTCGCCGTTTAACTTATACGCAACGCAAACTTTTATCTTTTCGACGGTATCGAGTTTGTCTATCTTACATACGGCGATACTCGTAAAGCCGTTTATCGTGGCGGCATACTTTACAAGTACGAGATCCGGCCAACCCAATCTGCGCGCGCGTCCCGTTCTTGCACCGAACTCATCGTCGATGTGTTCGCCCGTTCCGCGGAAAGACGCGGCTTCGTTTTCATCTTTCATTTCAGTCGGGAATGCGCCGTCGCCTACTGCGGACGTAAAGGCTTTCATAACGCCGACGATATCTGTTATTTTGCTTATCGGGAATCCTCCGCTTACCGCTGCATACGCGGCTACGGGGTTAGAAGACGTTACATACGGATATATACCGAGGTCGATGTCTTTCATCGCTCCGAGTTGTCCTTCGAACAAAAGGTTCTCGCCTCTGTCTATCGCTTTGTTTACAAACGATACGGGTTCGACAATGCGTCCCGCAAGTTTTTCTGCCCATCCGCGAATCTTTTCCATAATCTCTTCTTCGGTGTAAGGTTCGCATCCCTTGGCAACGAGTTCGGCGTTAATTGTAGGCATTATCGCCGATACGCGCTTTGCACAATAGTCGAGATCTTTGAGATTCTCAAAACGCAACGCGTTACGTCTTGCTCTGTCTGCGTACGCATAGCCTATACCGCGCTTGGTCGTGCCGATATTGGTACGTCCGCTCTTTTCGCTCGCGGAATCCAAGTCTACGTGATACGGCATAAGCATTATCGCTCTCGCGCTTATATAAAGCTCGGACGTGTTTACGCCCTGACTCTCGACTTCCGCGATTTCCTTGAGAAGCTCGTCGGGATTGATAACCATACCGGTATTTGCAAGACCTTTGCATCCGTCCTTGAATATTCCGCACGGAATAAGATGAAGTTTGAACGATCCTTTATCGTTCACTACGGTATGTCCTGCGTTGTCTCCGCCTTGGAAACGAACAACCATATCCATATCTTTAGAAAGATAGTCAACTATTTTGCCTTTACCTTCATCGCCGAATTGTGCGCCGACAAGTACTGTAACAGACATATACTCCTCCGTTGTATTTGATTTTTATATTTTGTTTAGCGTTTGGCGTATCCTGTCCAACGCCTCCGCTGTTTTTTCGTATCGACCGAACGAAGTCAAACGAATGTGATTTCTGCCGTTTGTTCCGAACCCGCTACCCGGGGTTACAGATACTCCGCTCTCGTTTAACAATTTATCGAAAAATTTTATGTCATCCGTCTTGACATCGATGAACGCGTAAGGCGAATTTTTACATCCCGTCAAGCCGTATCCCGCTTGTGCGAACGTCTTAAATATCAATTCGGCGTTGCGCTTATAATACGCGAGATTTGCCTTTATAAGCGGTTCGCATTCCTCACTCAACGCGACCTCGGCGCCTCTTTGCGTTATGTACGAAACGCCGTTAAACTTTGTCGTTTGACGTTTGAGCCACGCACCGTTCAATGAAGCGCCGTCGACGAATACCGATTTCGGCACCACGGTATATCCGCACCGTACTCCCGTAAATCCCGCCGTTTTGGAGAGCGAACAAAATTCGATCGCACATTTATCGGCGTTCGGGATTTCATAAATCGAACGCGGTACGTCCTCGTCCTCGACAAAAGCTTCGTATGCGCCGTCAAACAGAATTACCGATTGCGTTTCGATTGCGTAATCCACCCATAATTTAAGCTCCGCATGAGTGTACGCGACGCCTGTAGGATTGCCGGGAGAGCACAAATATATGATGCTTTTTTGAGGGAAAGACGGCGTCGGCAACGGGCGATAACCGTTACTTTCGTTGCTGTCCGTATAAAATATCCTACGTCCCGCCAAGAGATTCGAATCTCTATATACGGGATAAACGGGATCTGATATTACCGCGGGAACGTCAATTTCGAAAAGCTCCTGAAATGCGGATACGTCGCTTTTGGCTCCGTCCGACACGAATATCTCGTCCGTTTCGGGGGCAAAACCCGTATTTCTAAGATAATAATCGCGTATCTTCTCTCTTAAAAAAAGATATCCTCGAGCTTCGCCGTAACCGCGGAAAGTGCTTTGTACCGAGAGTTCCCTCGCCGCTCTTTCCATCGCTTCCGTTACGGGCTTCGGAAGAGGCTCCGTTACGTCACCGATGTCGAGTCTTATAACTTCGCGTCCCGAATTTCGAGCACGGTATGCCTTTATCTTCTCGGATATTTCCGAAAACAAGTAACCGTTCTTTTCTCCGACGTATACGTCTTTTATTACAGCCATTTGCGAATATCGACCTCACCCATATAGTTCAATCGCGCTTCGCCTTTGAGATACGCACGATTATTGTAAAGCGTTACCGACAAACAGCCACCCGGAAGGCGCACGTCGACGGTATCGGATTGGACAAAACCGTACGTCCTTGCGACGTATGCCACAGCGATAGCTCCGGTTCCGCACGCAAGAGTTTCGCCTGAACCTCGTTCGTATACGCGTGCAGATACGCTTTTATCGTCGATTACCCTAAAAAGCTCTACGTTTTTGTCGTATTTAACGGATAATTCCCGTGCGTTCGCGAAATCGAGTTCAGCCACGTCTTCGGCTATAACAATGTGCTTATTCCCGCAATCGACGGTAAACATACCGTCGGCAATGCGTTCCGACAAAACATCTCCGATATCCGCGGTTGCAATCGTTACATCTCCGTCCGAAAAATCTTTGATTACACGCTTTGTCCCGGACTTTGTGTCGACAAGGCACTCATTCGTTTTTACGATATCGGAGTCCCACAGATATTTAGCAACACACCTAAGTGCATTACCGCACATCGCACCCTCGGAACCGTCCGAATTAAAGATACGCATTTCGATATCAGCATTTTCTGACGGAAGCATTAACACAACTCCGTCACCGCCTATTCCGAAATGCCTATCGGACAGCCTTTTAGTCAATTTTTCGATATTGTTGTCAAGGTACTTTTTCTCTTGTTTGCTCGCGAAACGTTCGACGTCTATGTAAACGTAATCGTTCCCGAGTCCGTTCATTTTCCAAAATAACATACCGAGTCTCCTCGGTAAATTATATGCTTGATTATTTAATTATTTGCGATAAACTATCCTTCTGCAATGCGGACACTCTGCTATATCTCCGCTGTTTTGAAGTTTGGCACCGACTTCGGTATCTATCTCCATTCCGCATCCCGCACAGTGACCGTTATTGAACTCGACGACTATAGGAAGTTTTATCTTAGCCTGCCTTACGCGCATATAGATTTCGTAATCCTTGGGATCGAGTTTCTTTTTGAGTTCCTGTATCTTGGCGCCGTTGGGAGCTATCGTCTTTAATATCTCCTCACGTTTTGCGTTACGCGCGTCCATTGCAATCTTGGCTTCGTTAAGGAGTTTGACATACTTACCATGCAAAATCTTTGCTTCCTTGGATATGTCGGTAAGGCGTTGGAAATACTTTTTGATTTCCTTTTCTATGGCATTAAGCTCGTCTTGCAAACGATTGATGTTTTCGTCGAGTTTATCGCTTTGCTCCAACGTTTTTGCTCCCGAAATCGGAGTTGTTTTGGACTTTTCTACATATGCGTTAAGCGTTGTTTCCAGCCTTTCGACCTCTTTGTAGATTGCGCCGGCTTCTTTGTCAAGACGGACGAGTTGTTCGCTTGTTGCATTGATTTTGTTGCGCAAATCGACGTATTTACGATTTTCCGCACTGTTTACGTACTCGCGATCGGCTTTATAAATAACCAAATCTTCCGCTTGGTACTCTAAAATTTTTTCAATATCCATAGTGCCCTCCTAATTTACGGGGTTTGTACTTGTTTCCGCGACATACGCGCAGTCGATATTATGTTGACTCAATACGCTTTTTATCAAATCGCAAAAAGGTTTTTCGCTATCATAATGTCCGAACGATATTATAGCATAGCCGAGGTCTTTTGCCAACCTAATAACGTTATATTTATATTCAGAGCTTATAAACACGTCCGCGCCCGCGTCTTTGACGCTTAACAGCAGGCTTTCGGATCCGCCTCCCGCTCCGTTGACGACAGCCACTCTTTTTATTTTCGCATTCGGCGCGCCGACGTAATATACGTGCTTATCCGAAAAGACATGGCTTACCTTTAAGGATAAAGCCTCTAAATCAACGGGGTCTGTCAAATTACCGATACGTGCGCCCGACGGCTCGTCCCCGAGCGTTACTATATCGGTAAGTCCGAGTTTTTTTGCAACGGTATCGTTAAGTCCGCCAAAAGTAAAATCGACCGTCGTGTGTGCGCTGTAAATTGCAACATCGTGTTTAATCGCAAGCGCAAGAGCCCTATGTTTAGGGAGATTCCAATCTATTTTTTTGATTGCGTTAAACACGCTCGGGTGGTGTTCGATTATCATATTACAACCGCGTTTTACGGCTTCTTCGACGATTTCGGGAGAATTGTCGAGTGTAATCAATATACCGCGAACTTCGAGATTCGGGTTCCCGAACAATAGTCCCGAGTTGTCGTAATCGGCTTGTATCGACAACGGGGCAAAATCTTCGATAACCTTGACGACGTCTTTTACGGTTAACATAATAAGTCCTTGACCTCCTGATACTCGTCTATCATTCCTTTAGACTTAATTTCGTGTTCGCCGAACCTTGCGTCGAGTGCAACTTTTCGCGAAAACAGCATATCGTTATAATCTTGCGTAGGCGGATAATTCATACCGAAACGCAAATTCTTTTTGTCGTAAGGCTTGTATTCCGCACATCTTTCGCCTACGATTATGGGATAAAACTTGCCTCCGCTTTTTACCACATAGTCCTTAACGGCGGTGTATCCCATACCGTTTAACGCGATACGAGCTTTATCCGCATTCTGGTGCGGACAAAGTACGAATCTCTTAACTTCACATTCGCAGTTAGCCAAAATTTCGGCGATTTCGTATCCGCCGACGCCGGCTATAACTGCGGTATCCACGCTTTCTCTTATCGGCAAAAAGCCGTCGCCGACGCGACAGCTTACTTGATCGCTTACTCCGCATACGTCAGCGAGCTTGGAAGTCTTTGCAAGACTCTCGCTACTTATGTCTACGGCGATTATATGCTTTGCGAATCCTCCGAGTACCGCGGACACGGCAAGCTTGCCGTGATCGCATCCGATGTCGGCAAACGTGTCTCCTTGTATTTCACTCAATAGGCATTGAAGCCTTTTATCCAGCTTAATCACTATTTATCCAAATATTCGCGCAACTTCTTGGTCTTGTTCGGGTGCTTCAATCTACGTAACGCCTTGGCTTCTATCTGACGTATTCTCTCACGAGTTACGTTGAAGACCTTGCCGACTTCTTCGAGAGTACGCGGGCGATTGTCGCGCAGACCGTAACGCAATATCAATACCATCGCTTCGCGCGGTGCAAGCGTTCCCAAAATTTCGTTCACTTGCTCTTTGAGCATATTCGCTTCGGCGGCGTCGACCGGCGCAACGGCTTTATCGTCAACTACGAAATCACCGAGGTGACTATCCTCTTCTTCACCTATCGGCGACTCGAGAGAAACGGGGTCTTGCGCTATTTTTTGTATTTCCATTACACGAGCTTCGGATATGCCCATAGCTTCCGCGATTTCGGCAGAAGTAGGTTCTCTGCCGTATTGTTGCAGGAGCGAACGAGATACTTTGACGAGCTTGTTGATAGTTTCGACCATGTGTACGGGGATACGTATCGTTCTTGCCTGATCCGCTATCGAACGGGTTATCGCCTGACGTATCCACCAAGTTGCGTACGTCGAAAACTTAAATCCCTTGGTATAATCGAATTTTTCGACAGCCTTCATCAAGCCGAGGTTGCCTTCCTGAATCAAATCCAAAAACGCCATTCCCCTGCCTACATAACGCTTTGCAATACTTACGACAAGCCTTAAGTTGGCGTTTATGAGCTTCTCTTTTGCCTCGGCACTGCCTTCAGACATTTCTTTGGCAAGACGAAGTTCCTCTTCGCCCGAAAGTAGCGGTACTCTGCCGATGTCTTTAAGATACATTTTTACGGAGTCGTCGATATTGACTTCGTTCATTATCTTTTGGAGCAGTTGATCGTTCTTCGTGGCGGATTGCTCTACGACGGATATGCCCGCATTTTCGAGTTCTTTATAAAGATCCTCTATGCTTTGCGGTTCCAAATCCAACTTCTCGACCTTATTCAAAAGGTCTTCTTCGTTTACGCTCTTAACGTCTTTTTCTTTGTAATAGTCTACTACTCTTTGTATTTCGGCTTTTACTTTTGCTTCGTTATCGGGCATTTTATCCTCCTGTAATACAAGTTACTTCTTATTGATTAACGACAAAAGTCGTTGGCTTAGTATTTCTTTTTGCTCGCCTTCCGCGGTTTTTAACGCCTCGACCAGACGTATCCTTTCGGCTTCCCTCTCCGACTTTTCAAGCCTTTCTATGCACGCGCGATAAAACTCGCCCTGCTTATCGACGGAAATTTTGTCGAGAGATGTTATGAGCTCGGTGATTTCTGCTTCTCCGCCCTCGACGAGATCGAATAAATCGCCTTTGCGCGGAGGGTGGTCTTTTAACTCTACACGCTCTTTGAGGTACTTAAACACCGCTTTATGGATATCCGAAGTAAAATATTCCTCTTTGAGGTCTTCGAGCAAAACGTATTCTTTGAGCTCTATCGCCGATGCCAATATAAAACGACATACGTTGATGTTTGCGTCGGTTTCAGGTGCTTTTCTGTTGCGTGCGCCGACGTCCAAAACCGCTTCTTCGGGCGCAACCGCGCTTGCTGATGTTAACAGACTGTCGGTGCTGAGCCCGCTGAGTTCCGAAACCAACTTGGAATATGTTTCTTTTGATATTGCGTCCATACTCGCAAGCACCGGGATCGTCGAACGTGCAAATTTTTCGCGCCCTTCCATGGTTTCGAGGTTTTGCTTGGAAGCGAGCGTCCTTATCTTAAATTCGTTGAGTGGCAGTGCCGCCGACATCAATTTTTTGAAGCCGTCGACACCGAGTTTTTTGACGGTATCGTCGGGGTCCATGCCGTCGGGCAACGACATTACTTTAACTTCAAGACCCTCTGCGACAAGTAAATCGAGCGAACGCCACGTCGCGTTTTGACCTGCGGCGTCGCCGTCGTAACAGACGTAAACCAACGGCACATATTTGTGCATTTCTTTGCATTGCTCGGGCGTAAGCGCCGTACCCATGGACGCGACTACGTTGTGTATACCGCCTTGATAAAGGCTGATGACGTCCATATATCCCTCTGTGAGGACTATCGACGAGTGCTTTTCTTCCGCCTGCGTCTTTTTGAAAAGATTTATGTTGTAAAGATTCTTGCGTTTATCGAACAGAGGCGTGCCCTTGGTATTGCGGTACTTGGGTTTTACGTCCTTTTCAAGCGTGCGTCCGCCGAAGCCCACGACCTGCCCTTTTGCGTTGATTATCGGAACTATCATACGCTTAGCCAGTGGGTCGTATCCGTCTTCGTTGACAAGACCTGCGGTAATCATCGTTTCTTTGGCAAAACCTTCTTTGGAGAGTGCGTTGATAAGTCCGTAACCGTCCGGGGCATAGCCGAGTCCGAATATAACTTGCGTTTCGCGTTTGAGTCCGCGTCTGTCCATATATGCAATTACAGGAGTTGCGGATTTGAGTTTCAAACACGAATAATAATACCTCGCGGCAGCACGATTGACCGCAACAAGCTTATCGAACTTCTGCTTACGCTCGCGGAATGCGGGATCGTCGTTTTCGGGCACTTCCATATGAGCTTCTTTGGCAAGCCACTCAACGGCATCCGCATAGGTCATACGCTCGTGCTCCATAAGAAAAGTTATTACGTTACCGCTCTTATGGCAACCGTAACAATAGTAGTACTGTTCTTCGGGATTTATTACAAAAGACGGGGTTTTCTCGTTATGGAAAGGACAGCATGCCCAGTACTTATTGCCACGACGCTGTATGTACATAAATTTGCTCAGAATAGAAACAATATCCGACTTGGATTTAAGTTCTTCGAGCCACCTTTCCGGGAACCGTGGCATAACTAAACATCTCCTTTCTAACAAGAGTATTTACGACTTTGCAAACAAAAAGTCCTTATATATAATATTTTAGTATTTTATTTTATGTTTATACTCTTCTAATAAATCGTTGTAAAGCGACGCCAGTTCCAAAACATATTTTTCGCGCCCCTCTTCGTCAAGAACCGCAAGCACCTCTCTGTCAGCCATCCGCCCTACCGCATCGGTAACCGGAACCTCTGCAGTCTGCACGCTTTTTACATATTCGTAACACCTAAAAAGGTCCTCGGGCGTCAACAGCTTGTCGCCTATAAAAACGACCTTCCCTTCGCAATTTATCGACTTTAATTTGTTTATCGAAGAGTAATCTCCCGTGGCAACCCGAGCGCGGGCTTGTCTTATGATATCGTATCTTTTTGCGTTTACGGACTTCATTTTACATTCTCCTATATAATCTACCTTTTTACGGCAAAATAATTATACTACAATGTATACGTGTGTCGACGTCGACGACAAAATGCGACAAAAATTCCAGTTACTCGACATAAAAAGTTCTGTTGAATTTTTAATAATGCTTGGATTTATCGTTGACAAAACAATCGCCGATGATGTATTATATTAGCGATAAAAAACCGAAGGAGGTGAATATAATGTCAACCGTTATCGTAAAAGAGAATGAAACCCTCGATTCCGCTATCCGTAGATGGAAGAAGAAATGCGCCAACGACGGTATTATCGGAGACCTCCGTCGCAAGGAAGCTTACGAGAAACCTAGCGTTCGCCGTAAAAAGAAAGCGGAAGCTGCTCGCAAGAGAATGTATAAGTAGGCACATAAAACCCGAAAAATAGGCATTTAACTTGAAGTAAGAATATAAGCTGTTCGACGCTCGGACAGCTTTTTTCTTTGTATAAACAGATATAGCGGTTGCCTATTTTTTAGTATTTTTCGGGTTTTATGGTATACACGCTCTCTGCGGGCTCTTCAGCCCTCTAATGCGAAATAAAGGGCTTGTTAAGCCCTTACGGGCGCCCAAATCTCCGCCCGCATACGCCTGTATTGCTTCCGCTCCGATTTTTTCGCATTATAGGACTAAATATCCCACCGAGAGCTAC
>CAYZOJ010000014.1:0-32017 GCA_964480195.1 uncultured Christensenellaceae bacterium
CGAGAGCGTGTCAAGTAAATCTCAAAAAAATTAAAATGGGATTTACTTTAACTCATATAATAGAGTTATTGCCGATAGGGTGAGCGGAACAATCGAAAAACACAGGTAGTAAACTTTTAGCGGAGTAAACAGCGCAAGTACCGCAAAAATTATAGCGAGAAAAAGATAATACTTAGCTTTACGCGGTTCGAGGATTTCTTGTGCGAGGTCTTTAAGATTGAAATCACGTTTTTTATATTTTTGTTTTTGAGGTTTTTGCGGTAGGGCATTATGGCGTTTTAAGTATTTATAAACGGCATACTTGTCGGGATAAGTGATGTTTATCGGGAGAAAAGCCCCGAGAGTCAAAGTCTTTCGATCCTTAGCGCGAGAAAGAATCACGGTGCGTTTAATTCCCTGAGCTTCGGCTTCGCGATATGTGCTTGCTATGTCTTCCTGAGTGAGGTTAATGAACTTATAGGCAACGCAAACGAGGTATTTTACGCCTTTCCATTCATAAGCGAAGAAAGGCGGTTTCATATACAAGCGATTTTGTTCGGGGACGGTTTTATAGAAGACCTCGGTTGCCTTTTGAGTGCCGATAAGAGCAAGCGCGATGGGAAGTTCCGTAGGCGTAATTCCCTTATATTTAGGGAGTTTAGCCTTAATACCGAGGTAGACCGTTACGGCGACGAGGTAGACGGCGAGAGTAACGTAAACGGCGACGCGTCTTTCGGCGAAAGACGAAACGAGCACGAAAGTAACCGTCAAAAGAGCCAAGGAAAACAAAATTTTATCTAATATTTTGCCCATAAGCGAATTATTCCCTCAAAGCGACGTTTTAGACTGTTGATTAAATCGGGCGTAAGATATATAATAGAGGCATGAAGATCGGAATTTTCGGAGGGACGTTCGATCCCTTGCACAATCAACACGCGGAGCTGATAAAGCGCGCACGAAAAGCCCTTGCACTCGACAAGGTACTACTTGTTCCGACGTATATGCCCCCGCACAAAAAAACGACGTCAACGCCGTATGCGGAGCGAGTCGAGATGTTAAAGGCGTTTGCGCGCGATTGCGATTACGTCGAGATAGACGAGTCCGAGCGCGAATGCGGATCGTCGTATACGTGCGACGTAGTTAAGCACATTGCCCAAAAATACGACGGTGCCGAGCTCTATTATCTGATAGGCGGGGACTCACTCGTTCGTTTCGATGTGTGGCGCAACCCCCGCGAAATTCTAAAAACCGTCAAGTTACGCGTTGCGGGTAGAGGCGCGCGTTACGACATCCCCGCGCTTTGTAAGTCGGTCGAGAACAAATACGGCGGTAACGTAGAATATCTTTTCGATTGTGAAGAAGAGGCGTCCGGGACGATTCGTTTGAACGTGATATGCGGAAATTTCGAGGCTCTCAAGGAGTCCGTGCCGAAAGCCGTATACGACTACATAACGACGCACGACTTGTATGTATCGTACCGTAGCGCGGTGGATAAACTCCGAAAAAAACTTACCCCAAAGCGTTTTGAGCATTCCGTAGCGGTTGCGGAGTACTGCGTCGAGCACGCGTGGCAGATATGGGAAAGTTTCGATCACGCCTTTTATGCGGGACTTTTGCACGACTGTGCCAAGGGCGCGGAGGACAAATATACGGTAGACGTACCCGACGGAACGGCAAAGGAAGTCGCGCACCAGTATATCGGAGCGGTTTTAGCAAAAGAGGAGTTTGGGATAACGGATGAAGCGGTTTTGGACGCCATACGCTACCATACGACCGCGAAGCCGGATATGAGCGAACTCGCCAAACTCGTATATACCGCGGACAAATTGGAGCGGACGAGGAGTTACCCCGGAATAGACGAACTGAGGGCAAAAGCGAACGCCGATTTCGACCAAGGTTTTGTCGCGACGCTCGAACACGGATACGAATATATTATTAAGAACGACTGCGTGCCCGACGTATTGACTTTACGTGCGTGCGCGTGGTATAATATCGACACTAAACGTTAGGAGAAAACAATGGATCCCAAAGAACTTTCCGAGTTAATCAAAGAGATACTCGACGGCAAAAAAGGCGAAGATATAGAAGTCCTCGATTTGACCGAGAAAAACGCAATTACCGATTATTTCGTAATAGCTACGGCAAGGAACGTCAACCACGTACGTTCGCTTGCGGAAGCTGTCGAAGAGGTACTCGAACCGCGCGGAATTTTCGCTACTCGCAAAGAGGGCGTACGCGACGGCAGATGGGTCGTACTCGACTATGACAGCGTAATGGTTCACATTTTCAATTCTCAGACAAGAGATTTTTATTGTTTGGAAAAACTCTGGAAGCACGAGGACAAATAGATTTGGAGCCCAAGGACATTAAAAGCGAAAGGGCTGTCGTCAAAGGCGACGGCACCGAAGCGGAAGCCAAAGGCGATATAGCCGTCGGCGCGGTCAAAACGATTCGACGCAAAAAAATGCGCAGAGCCACCGCTTGGATAACAAAGACGGCGTTACTTTCGGCTCTTGCGACGGTTTTCTATTATTTCGTGAGGTTTCCGATATTCCCTCCGCCGTTCAACGTGCTCGATATGGACTTTTCCGATATAGCAGCACTGCTCGGCGGGTTTGCCATGGGACCGGTGTCGGCAGTCGTCATAGAGCTCATCAAATGCGGAATAAAGTGCACCAGCACGACAACGGTATTTGTCGGCGAGCTTGCCAACTTTTTGTCGAGTACGTCGTTCGTGCTTACCGCGACCCTCGTGTATAGGTTTATGAAGTCGCGTAAAGGCGCGCTCATAGGACTCGGAGCAGGTATACTTGCAAACGCGTTGGTATCGTCGATATGCAACTATTTTATCACCGTACCGCTTTATGCCGAGCTTTACGCACCCGCAATAATGGAGTACAGAGTGGCGTTTGCGTTCGAGTACGGCTTAGCGTTCAATTTGATTAAGACCGTAACTTGTTCGGTAATAACGTTTTTGATATACAAGAGATTATCGAGGATTTTGCATTTATGATATATCGTTCGCACTCACAAGAGGATACGTTCCGCATAGCGAGCGAAGTGGCAAAAGGTCTCCGCGGAGGCGAAGCCGTAATCTTAAACGGCGAACTCGGCGCGGGCAAAACGACTTTTACCAAAGGGCTTGCGCGGGCAATGGGGATAGATCGCAACGTCGTATCCCCGACGTTTACGATAATCAAGGAGTATCGCGGTACGGCATTAATGCTTTATCATATCGACATGTATCGCTTGGACGATGACTCGGAACTCGAAGAACTCGGGATAGACGAGCTTTTCACAAAGGATTCCGTAGTCGTCATCGAGTGGAACAGACTAAGCACAGACGAACTCCCCGAACGCGTAATCACCGTAAACATCACCGTTGACGGCGAGAATTCGAGGACGTTGGAGGTAATGGAATGAATGCGGTCGTAATAGACAGCTCTGCCGAGAGATTGGCTTTAGCGGTAATAAAAGGCGATACGCGGTACACGCATATCGGCGACGTCGGAGCGCGTAGACACACGTCCGAAATACTTTCGGAACTCGATAAACTGTTCGGGTCGGCGGAGATGACGCCCGCGGACGTAGATGTTATCGGAGTCGTTGTGGGACCCGGTTCTTTTACGGGAATAAGGATAGGCGTGGCGACGGCAAACGCAATGGCAATGGCAACGGGTGCGAAAGTCGTCGAGATAACGGCGCTGGAAGTCCTCGTTTCGGGTTACGAGCGAGCTCTCGGACTTATCGACTGTAAGCACGGTAACTTTTATGCGTTGTATAAAGACGGAACGTCTATGGAGTACAAGGCGATAGATACGCCCGCGCGCAACGAGTACGACGGCACCGAGGTTTTGTATACCGAGCCGGATTTAGATGCGATAATAGGCGTTTTTGAGGAAAAGGCGTCGCGCGGTGAATACGTAACCACAGCCAAGCCGTTCTATCTCAAACCGTCTTCGGCGGAAACGGAGAGCCGTAAATGAAAGATTTTTACATAAACCCGTACGGCATAGACGACTTGCAGGACATAGCCAACCTCGAACAAGAATGTTTCGAGCGTCCTTGGACGTATCAAAGCTTTTGTATGGAATACGCCGACAAATCCAAGTTCTATTTTGTGGCTAAGGATTCGACGACGAACGAACTCATAGGTTACGGCGGATACGCGCACATACTCGACGAAGGGCACATAATGAATATAGCCGTCAAAGACGGTTATCGCAGAAAGGGTGTCGGAACGGCGATTTTGGCAAGAATAATAGGTTCCGCGCGCAGTCAGGGGATAAAAGCCGTTACGCTCGAAGTGGATAATTCCAACGAGAAAGCAATAGCTTTATACGAAAAACTCGGTTTTATCAATTACGGATTGCGCCCGCATTACTATGGGTGGGACAAGCCCGCGCGCATATACTGGCTTAAACTCGAAAACGCGTAACCAAAAAATTCCGAGCGACATACAATGTCGTATGCTGGCTCATTATGTTTTCGGAAGCGGAAAAGATATAATTTTTCTACACGGATGGGGCGGAAGCTCCGTCTCTTTTTTAGGTACGGCAAAGGCTTTATCTCGCGGGCATCGTGTAACGCTTGTCGATTTTTACGGTTTCGGAGCAACTCCCGAGCCGTCCAAGCCGTTTAATTTAGACGACTGCGCAAGAGCTGTGGGGCAGATAATCCGTAATAAAGGTATGTCGGAAGCCGTTATAGTGGGACATTCATTCGGCGGACGAGTGGCGGTTCGGCTTGCGAGAATGTATCCGAGCTATGTCGGAAAACTCGTTTTGATAGACTCGGCGGGACTCAGACCGCATAGAAAATTAAGTTATTACGCCAAAGTCTTTTTCCACAAATTATCGGTAAAATTAGGAGGCAAGGGGCTTAAAGGCTCTCCCGATTACCATAAACTTTCCCCCGTGATGAAAAAGAGTTTCATTAACGTCGTCAACGACTACACGAATAAAGATTTACGCTACATTAGTGCGCCTACATTAATAGTTTGGGGTTCCGAAGACAAGGAAACACCGCTTTATATGGCGCGCAAATTCAAGCGCGGAATAAAGAAATCGGAGCTCAAAATTTTTAAGGGCGCCGGGCACTATTCGTATCTCGATAGATTTACGGAAACAAACGCGCTGTTAAGTACATATATTGACGGTGATGACTAAACTCCCGCTCATTCTCATAACCGTCGTTACCGCGTCGATACTCTCTATGCGCGAATTAAAAAACGTGCAGATTATGGGGTATCGCGGAAAGCCCTCACCGTTCCGAACGGCTGTACACGCCGTTATCGGAGGCTTAATCGTGGCGGTTATAGTTGTGGGGGATAAGTATTTTGGGGACTACTCGCCCGCCGTCTATGCGGGAATAGTGGCGATTTCGTCGATTGTAGGACTACTATGTTACGGAAGTGAACGTACGAGGTTTAAGTTCACGCGTCGCGGAACACGTTTGTTTATTGCGCTTGTCGCCGTGTATTCGGGTACTGCGACGGGGATTTTTCTCGGGGGCGAATCCGAATTACTCGGAATGTGCGCGGGAACCGTCTTGATTTCACTATGTGAGCCGATTACTCGGCTTACGTCCTTTCTTCTTTATCCTTTAGAAAAGTTGAACAACGATAGGTACGTCAAGCGCGCGAAAGCCGAGTTATCCGCGGTCCCTATAATCAAAATCGGCATAACCGGAAGTTACGGAAAGACGTCTTGCAAAAACATTCTTGCCGAAATGCTCAAATCACGATACGTCGTCATAAAAACCGAGGGAAATTACAACACGCCGATGGGTATTGTCAAAACGGTTAAGGACAATGTAAACGTTTTAGGCAACGCTAAGAACGCGGTTAAACCCGTCGTGTTCATAGCCGAAATGGGCGCGAGGCACAGGGGCGACATTACGGAACTTGCGGATATCGTCCGACCCGATTACGCGATTATAACGGGCGTCGGCGAGCAACACACGGAAACGTTCGGAAGTATCGAAGCCGTCGCGAAGGAGAAATCCGAACTTGCGCGTTACGTCCGAGAAAGAGGCGGTACGGCGGTTTATAACGGCGACAACGACTATACGCGGAAAATGGTATTGCGTTACGGCGGAATTACCGCGGGGAGCGGGGACTCCGACTATCGTATAATCGGGTTGAAGACGGGAGTTTTCGGTCTTAAATTCGCTATCGAAGACGTATACGGCGAAAAAACAGAGCTTTCGACCGAGCTTATCGGACGTCATAACGCGCTGAATATTGCGATGTGTTACGCCATGGCTACAAAACTCGGGGTTCCGAACGAGGATATCGTAACCGCGGTAAGGGATTTAAGACCCGTTCCGCACCGCCTCGAGCTCAAACGCATAGGGAATATTACGGTAATCGACGACGGCTATAACGCAAATTACGAGGGCGTGCTTTCGGCATTCGATACGCTAACGTGTTTCGAAGGACGAAAAGTCGTGTACGCGCAAGGCATAGTTGAACTCGGAAGACAAGCAAAACGCGTCAATACCGACGTCGGGCGCGCGCTTTCGAGAGTTGCGGACGTCGTGATTTTGTCGGGAGTGAATGCGGATTATATTGCCGTCGGACTGTCCGAGGGCGGGTACCGCGGAGAGATTAAAAGGTTCAAGTCGATGAAAGAGGTAACCGACGCGCTCCCCGATATTCTCAAATCGGGCGACGTCGTATTATTCCAAAACGACATTCCGTAAGGAGGCATTATGAAAAAGAAAATAATAGCGGTATTCGGCGGAAGATCTACCGAGCACGATATATCCGTCATCACGGCGATAGAAGCGCTTTACGCGATCCCCGAAAGTTTGTTCGACGTTTACCCCGTCTATATGCGCGACGGACGGCTTTACGGTGGCAAGGAGCTTTATACCCTAAAAAATTATACCCCGTTTGTTCCACAAAATCACGTGGAACTCAAAATTTGCGGGGATACCGTCTATAAAGTCGGTAGATTCGGTCTGCGCCCGATTTGTAAGCCGTGTTGCGCACTTTTACTGACCCACGGCGGGGAGGGCGAAAACGGCGCGCTCCAAGGCTTTATGGAATCGAACGGTATCCCGTATACCTCGTCCGACGTTTTCTCTTCGGCGCTGTGTATGAATAAGTTTGCGCTAAAAACTCGTTTGGGCGCGGTCGGCGTGCCGGTTGTGTCCGGGAAACTCATTAAACGCGGTTTTTCTGAGGATGACGTTTTGTCTGTCGAAAACGAAATAGGCTATCCGATGTTCATAAAACCCAATTCGCAGGGGAGCAGTATCGGAATAGGCTCCGCCAAAAACAGAGAGGAGCTTTATGTCAAACTCGAAGTCGCGTTCGAATACGACGACGAAGTTTTGATAGAACGCTGTCTTGTCGATTTTACCGAACTTAATACGGCTTGTATTTCTTTGGACGGAAAAATTATCGTTTCCGAGCCTGAACGCCCGATGTCATCGGCGGAAATCCTCACATTTGAAGATAAATATATGGTAGGGAGTAAGGGCGCAGGAATGGGCGGGGGAAAAAGAGAATTTCCCGCCCGCGTTCCCGACGACGTAAAAAAGCGTATTTCGGAAATTACCGAATATGTATATGCCGAACTCGGATTGTTCGGAGTTGTCCGAATCGACTATATGCTTTCGGACGGAAAACTTTATCTCAACGAGATTAACACGATTCCGGGATCTCTTGCTCACTATCTGTTCGAGCAAAAAACTTACGGCGAATTTTTGACCGAACTCATCGAAGAGGGCTTGCGGAGGGGTGTAAAAAAAGAACCGATTTTTTTAACTTCGGTTCTTACTCAGGGGTGTGCTAAAAGCGGTTGTCGGAGGGAGGCGCCTTAGGCGTTACGACGAGCGTTTTGTAATCGGTGTAGGTTACAAGTCCGGGCTTTCCGAGTTTTTTAACAAACTTTCGTCTGGTGTAATCGACTTCGGCTTTGGGGCTTCCTTTGGCTTCCGAATAGTAGGCGACTATTTCGGCAACCGCGACCAAAACGCGCTCGGGCACCGGACCGTTATCCGCGATGACAACGCCGTGTGCGCCGTGGTAATTTTTTGCGTGTAACCATATGTCCCCACCGCTTGCGAGCCCGAAAGTTACTTCTTCGTTTTGCTTATTGTTCTTGCCTACATACACTGTGTAGCCGTCGATTTTTAAGCGTAGCGGGGGAGTCTTTTTGGGCTTTTTCGGGTTGTGAGTCGAGGAAGTTTTTTTAGGAGAAACAAGGGCGTCGAGCTCTTGTCTTATCTCGTCGTATTCGGCAATCGTATCCGAGTTTTCGATGCTTGCTTTTATGCTTTCGAGATAGTCTTTAAGTTCCGTTTCTCTTTGGATTTCCTGCTTGGCGTATGCCTCTGCGCCCTTTGCCTTGTTGTATTTCTTAAAATAGCGTTCAACGTTCTTTTTTGGCGAAATAGCGGGGTTTAAGGCAATTTTTACACGTTGAGTATTATAAAAATCGTCGCATTCGATAATACTCGAACCCTTTTCAATGCGATACATATTGCATTTTAGGATTTCTCCGAGCTCCAAAAATCTGTCCTTTTCGGCGCTCTCCTCTATCGTCTTTCGGGCTTCGGCAATGCGCTTTTCGGTCCTTGCCAAAAGCGTTTTTAGCTTACGTTTTATGCTTAATGTTTCGCGATTTTTTCTTGCCTTTTCGGCGCCCTCCGAGTAGTAGGCTTCCATCGCTTCGGAAAGACTGTTTGTCGGCACGACGCGGTAGTTGTCTTTAACCGAAACGTACGGATAGGCATAGTAGCCCGCGAGCTTTTCGCCGTCGTACATTATGCACGGCGCATACCTTGTGTCGGAGTACATATCGTCAAGTATTTCGGAAGCGCGTTCGGTTCCGACTTCTTTCGAGAGGGCGATGAGTTCCAATGCGCTTTCTTTACTTATCCCGTTTATTTCGGAGTATACGCCTTTGGGATCGTCAATATGCTTTTCGAGAGTTTCGCGCACTCCGTCCGTGTCCGACAAAAGTTTTTTATGGCGTTCGGGATAGGTGTATTTGACGCCCGGGAAGACGGGGCGAGAGTGCTCGTTCATTACGCGTTTTACGGCGTCGATTATTTTAAGATTCTCGTCCGCGAGAATGATGTTCGAAGCGCCTCCCATTATCTCGATTATGACTCGCGTAACCGTCGCGTCGTTGAGTTCGTTGCGGGTTAAGACGGTGATTTCTATAAGTCGGTCCTCGTTCAGGCATTCGATACTTTTAACAACTCCGCCGGTAAGGCGCTTGCGCGCGAGCATACAAAAGGCGGGCGGGACGGGCATATTCGCGAGTTTGGCTTTTGTAAAGTGAAGCCTCGGCATATCGGAGCGACAGGTCGCGTACAGCAATCTGTTCACACCTCTTGCGCGTATTAGAAGCACGAGTTCGTCTTCGGAAGGCATTCCGACTTTATCCACTCTGCCGTCCGCGAGGGCAAAGGTAAGTTCTTTCGATAACGCTTTAAGCGTGATTAAATCGTTTGGCATACGAATATTATAAACTTATTTCGGCGTAGTTCGCAACATATTTTCCAAAGTAGCATAAATCGCAAAAAATTGTTGCAAACGACGTTCTATTATGTTAATATATACGGGCACACATAAGCGCATACAATAATGGAGGTACGTATTACTATGGAGTATACAGTCAAAAAACTCGAGAAGTCTCTCGTAGAAATTGCCGTTTCTCTCAATAAAGAAGATTGGCAAGGTTACATCAAAGAGGCATACGACAAAAACAAGCACAAATTTCAAGTAGAAGGATTCCGTCGCGGTAAAGTTCCGTTCAGCCTTTTGGTAAACCGTTACGGCGAAGAATTTTTCTATGAAGACGCTATGGATATCGCGATGTCCGCGGAATACGGCAAGATTCTCGATAACGATAAAATCAACGTTGTTTCCCGTCCCGAAGTCAAAATCGACAAAGTCGGTGCAGAGGGCTTAGCATTTACCCTTACTGTAGCGGTATATCCCGAATTCGAACTCGGACAATACACCGGACTTACCCTCAAAAAGGTAGTAGGCAAGGTCAAAAAAGCGGAAATCGACGCGGAAATCGCCAGAGAGCAAGAGGCTAATTGCCGTTGGATCGACGTTACCGACAGACCCGTTCAAGACGGCGACAAAATCGTTTTGGACTACAGTGGTTCGATAGACGGCGTTAAATTCGATGGCGGTACGGCGCAAAAGCAACCGCTCACCGTCGGATCTCACCAATTCATACCGGGATTCGAAGAGCAAATCGTAGGCAAGAACATCGGTGAAAACTTCAACGTTACCGTTACTTTCCCCGAGGATTATCATGCCGAAGACCTCAAAGGTAAAGAAGCTATATTCGAATGTCTTGTTCACGAGATCAAAGTTAAAGAGCTTCCCGCTCTCGACGACGAATTCGCAAAAGATCTCGGCGAATACGACACTTTCAAAGAATATAAGAACGGCGTAAAGGAAAGACTTCAAAAGAAAGCCGACGCGGAAGCCAAGCAAAAAGAGGATAACGACCTCATCAAGGCAGTCGTAGACGGCACCGCCGTCGAAATTCCGGAAGCGATGATCGAGGACGAAATCGACCGTTATATCGACAATATGAAGCAAAGTCTTGCCCAATACAACATCAAATTCGAGGATTATCTCCAATATATGCAAACGTCCGAAGAGAAGCTCCGCAAAGAACGCAAAAAGGAAGCCGAACGCGACGTTAAGACCAGCATAGTTCTCGAAGCCATCATCAAGAAAGAGAATCTTATCCCGAGCAAAGAGGAGTTCGACGCAGAACTCAAAAAGAACGCGGAAGAGCTCGGCAAGACCGAAGAAGAATTCGCCAAGAGTTTGGACGAACGCACTTATAACTATATGTTCACCAAGCTTATGGACGACAAACTCTTCGCGTATCTCCGCGCCAACAACCTCTTCGAATAATCCGCGGTAACCGCACGTTATTCAAAAAAGCTCATAAATTTTCGCGGACCCATCCGTCGGGTCCGCGAAAGCGTAAATAAAACTGACGGAAAGGAGAAACGATTATGGATAAAATTCAAGGAATATCGTCTGTAATGATGCCTATACCTACGGTAATAGAGCAAAGCAACAGAGGTTCGACGGCATACGACCTTTATTCGAGGCTTCTCGAGGACAGAATCATATTCTTGACGGGAGCAATCGACGACGCCACCGCAAATCTCGTTGTCGGACAGCTTTTGTACCTCGAAACCAAGGATCCCGATAAAGACATTTGCCTTTACATCAACTCTCCCGGCGGTAGCGTAACCGCGGGAATGGCAATATTCGACACGATGAACTACGTCAAATGCGACGTCAGCACGATATGTGTAGGCATGGCGGCGTCGATGGGTGCGTTCTTGCTTGCCGCGGGCACCAAAGGCAAGCGTATCTGCCTTCCCAACAGCGAAGTAATGATACATCAACCTCTCGGAGGCGCGCAGGGACAGGCGAGCGACATCAAGATTGTTGCCGACCACATACTCAAGACAAAAGACAAGCTCAATCGTTTCCTCAGCGAAGCGACGGGCAAGAGTATCGAAGAAATCGAACGCGATACCGACCGCGACAACTATATGAGCGCGGAGGAAGCCAAAGCATACGGTTTGGTAGACGCCGTATTTTATAAGAGGGCATAGAGCGAATGGATTTTATTGACGACATTTTATGTTGTTCTTTTTGCGGTAGGACGGAAGATCAGGTCGACGCGTTGTACGAAGGGCAGGACGGAGCGTTTATCTGCAAGGATTGCGCCGAAAAGATATATTACGCCTACAAAGAACACGAAAAGAAGACCACCGCACGCCAAGAAGACGGCATAAATCTCATATCTCCCAAAGAGATTAAAGCACGCCTCGACGAGTATATAATCGGGCAGGACAAGGCAAAAAAGATTTTGTCCGTAGCGGTATATAACCACTATAAGCGGGTACTCTCGTCGGGGGGCGACGCCAAATACAAAGACGTCGTACTCGAAAAGAGCAACATACTGATGCTCGGACCCACGGGGTCGGGTAAGACGTTGCTTGCGAGAACTCTTGCGAACATTTTGAACGTACCTTTCGCGATAGCGGACGCAACCGCGTTGACCGAAGCGGGATACGTAGGCGAAGACGTCGAGAACATTTTGTTAAAGCTTGTGCAAGCCGCCGGCGGAGATGTCCAAAAAGCGCAAAAAGGCATAATATACATCGACGAAATCGACAAAATCTGCCGTAAAAGCGAGAATGTCAGCATAACGCGCGACGTATCGGGCGAGGGTGTACAGCAGGCGCTTCTCAAAATTTTGGAGAGTACCGTTGCGAACGTACCTCCTCAAGGCGGACGCAAACATCCCCAGCAGGAGTTCATACAAGTAGACACTACCAATATACTGTTCATCTGCGGAGGCGCGTTTGTCGGACTCGAAAAGATAGTCGATAAGCGCAAAGATTCTTCGGGCATAGGCTTTAACGCCTCACTTCGTTCTTCGACGGACGATTATTCGGCGATGATGGAAGACCTACGTCCAGACGATCTCATCAAATTCGGGTTGATTCCCGAGTTTGTCGGCAGAATCCCGGTAGTTGCGACGCTCGAGCCTCTTGACGAAAAGGCGCTTGTTTCTATTTTGTGCGAACCCAAAAACGCCATCGTATCGCAGTACAAGAAGTTACTCGATATGGACGGAGTCGAACTCGAATTCGAACCCGAAGCGGTAAGCGCGATAGCCAAGAAGGCGTTGTCGCTCAAAACGGGCGCGCGCGGACTAAGGACTATCGTAGAGAACGCGGTACTCAACCTTATGTACGAGATTCCGAGCGACAAGAACGTCGAAAAGGTGATAATCACACCTGAATGTATCGAAAAAGGCGAGCAACCGCGAGTAATTCGCAAGGAAGCCGTATAAGCGCAAATGCCAATATTTAACGTTGATTTTATCACCGAAGAGGTGATAAAATCGTATTATGAGAAAAAATTGACGGAAGTTATATGAAAGACGAAAGATATTCGATAATTCGCGGAATGCGAGTTATATTCCCGGGAGAAAAGGGTAGGACGGAGATAACCGATCCCGTAGACGCCGACACGTTAAAACACGCCTCGTTCGACGGCAAAAAGGTACTGTATTTACCCGTAAACACATCCAAGCATATCCCCGACGAGGGAGAAATTGCCGTGCTTATAACGGTCGAACAGCTCATACAAAGCCCTTCGACCGACGACGAAGCGGTGTTGTTTTTCCGTGCCGATTTCGAGCGCGTAAAGTTCAAAGAAGTTTTTTGCGATTACATATACTCGGCGACAGTCGAATTTGCGCCGTTTTATAATGCCGAGGACGAAGCCGTACTCGACAGTTTATACGAGCGCATATTCACCGCGTACTCGACGTATGTGCATATGTCGGAAACGCACGGAATCAATCTTACGAGAGAGAACGTAAACATAGCGGCGGACAGAATCGTATGCGATCTTCCGCACGCCGATAAATACGGAATGTTCAACTGTACCGACGTTGTCGAGCGACTTACCAAGTTATACGTTGCGCTCTGCAACGAAATGCAGATACTCGATATCGACGCCGAAGTTTCGTGCAAGGTGCGCGAAGCGATGGACGCCAACCAGCGCGAATATTACGTAAGAGAGCAAATACGAGCTCTTTCTGAAGAAATAGGTGATCCGGACGAGGAAGAGGACTATCTCGACAAAATCGACGCACTCGACACCACCGACGACAATAAGGAAAAATTCCGTCGTGAAGTCAAGCGTTTACGTCGTACGGCGCCCGCGTCCCCGGACATGGCTCTCATCAAGAATTATCTCGACACCGTAATCGAGCTTCCGTGGGGCGTTTACACCGAAGACAACGAGGATCTCAAAGAAGCCGAGAGGGTACTCAACGAAGACCATTACGGTATCGAGAAAGTCAAGGAAAGACTTATAGAGGCGTTGGCTGTCCGCAAGCTCAGCAAAGAGGGCAAAAGCCCGATAATATGTCTTGTAGGACCTCCCGGAACGGGCAAAACGTCGATAGCGCGTTCGATAGCGACGGCGATGAACAAAAAATACGTGCGTTTGAGTTTCGGAGGTGTACGCGACGAAGCCGAGATTCGCGGACATCGCAAGACCTATGTCGGAGCAATGCCGGGAAGAATTATCACGAGTATCGCGACTGCGGGAAGTATGAACCCCGTTTTCCTTATGGACGAAATCGACAAGATGGCGTCCGATTACAAGGGCGATCCGGCAAGCGCGTTGCTTGAAGTCCTCGATCCCGAACAGAACGTCAATTTCCGTGACCACTTTTTGGAAGTTCCTTTCGATTTGAGCAAAGTGCTGTTCATAACGACGGCAAACACTCTCGACACGATTTCG
The DNA here is from genome assembly GCA_964480195.1 of uncultured Christensenellaceae bacterium. Lineage (GTDB taxonomy): Bacteria > Bacillota > Clostridia > Christensenellales > DTU072 > Stercoripulliclostridium_A. The sequence goes on from CAYZOJ010000014.1 coordinate 14,324, forward strand.
CGTCCGCTACTCGATCGTATGGAAGTTATCGAAATGTCGGGATATACCGACGTCGAAAAGAAAGAGATAGCCAAACGTTATCTTATAAAGAAAGCTCTCGAACAAAACGGCGTTCGTCCCGAGTGGATAAAGATAGAAGATTCGGCAATCGAACGCACGATATCCGAGTATACGCGCGAGAGCGGAGTGCGCGCACTCGAAAAACAAATAAACAAAATCGTACGTAAAGTCGCCAGAAAATTCGTCGATAATCCCGATCGTAGGCGTATAGTAGTCAAATCCGACAACTTAATTGCGTATCTCGGTGAACCCGTCTATCTCGAAAACGAAAGACGTCTGACGCCCGAAGTCGGCGTTGTTACGGGACTTGCATGGACTGAAGTCGGCGGGGACACGCTCGAAGTCGAAGTCGCGCTCATGCACGGCAAAGGCGAACTCGTACTAACCGGAAATCTCGGTGACGTAATGAAAGAGTCGGCAAAGATTGCGTTGAGTTATTGTCGCGCTCATTGTTCGGAATACGGCGTCGAAGAGGAAGTTTTCCGCACGAGCGACGTACACGTACACGTGCCCGAGGGCGCGACTCCCAAAGACGGACCGTCCGCGGGCGTAACGATAGTAACGGCAATGATGTCGGCGCTTACCGGGAAACCCGTTCGCGCAGACGTCGCGATGACCGGCGAAATCACCTTGCGCGGTAAGATTTTGCCTATCGGCGGGCTTAAAGAAAAATCGCTTGCCGCGTTGCGCGACGGTAAAAAGACCATATATATACCGTCCGGCAACGTTAAAGACATTAAAGAACTCCCGGAAATCGTACGTAAAAAGCTTGAAATCAAGTGCGTAAGCGACGTTTCCGAGCTCTTAAAGGAGGTTGTGTTATGGTAATAAAAAATGCCGTATTCGTTACTTCGGCGGGTTCGGTAGGGCAACTTATAGACGACGGCACGCCGGAGATAGCTGTCGTAGGGCGTTCCAACGTCGGCAAATCGAGCTTTATAAATTTTATGGCGAACAACTCGAAGCTTGCCAAAACGTCCAAGGAACCGGGGCGCACTCGTCTTGTGAACTACTTCAAGATAAACAACGGAGAACTGTATCTCGTCGATTTGCCGGGATACGGTTTTGCGAGGGTTTCCGATGCCGAAAAGCTCAAATGGGGAGAACTCATCGAAGCATACTTGCGTAGATCCGAGAGTATTCGCAACGTATTCGTTTTGCTCGACGTGCGTCGCGACGTATCTCAAGACGACGTAACAATGCTCAATTACTTATATCATTATAATATACCGTTTACGATTATCGCTACAAAAGCGGATAAGCTTTCGCGGAGCGCCGCATTCACTCGTCGTCGCGAAATAGCCAACGCGTTGAAGGTCGGAGTAGACGATATTATAATAACATCTTCGCTTTCCAAGACGGGTAAAGAAGCCGTACTTAAAAGAATGGAAGATATATTGTCCGTAGCACCCGCAACGGAAGAGGACGAATAATGAAGGTTTTTGCCATAAGCGACCCGCATCTCTCGTTCGACGTCGATAAGCCGATGGCTATATTCGGCTCGGTATGGGAGAACCACTGGTCGGAGATTTCGGAAGACTGGAACAGCAAAGTCACGGACGACGATATAGTGCTTATCGCCGGCGATATCTCGTGGGCAATGCGTCTTGAAGAAGCCAAACACGATCTCGAAATCATCGGCGCGCTTAAAGGCAAAAAGATACTCATACGCGGAAATCACGATTACTGGTGGTCGGGACCTGCAAAGATAAAAGCCGTACTTCCCGAAAATATGTACATCATACAAAACGACGCTATCCGATTCGACGGCTATGTGTTTGCGGGAAGCAGGGGCTGGACGGTGCCCGAAGTCGGCGTTACTCCGTCCGCGGAAGACGCCAAACTTTTGGAACGCGAGAGGCTCAGAATGGAAATGAGCCTCAAAAAGGCGTCCGAACTTAGGCAAGAGGGGGATAAACTTACGGCGATGGTGCATTTCCCGCCGTTTGATTCGAGGTTTTGCGATTCGTGTTTTACGGAGCTTTTTAGACAATACAAAGTCGACGCCGTCGTATACGGGCATTTGCACGGCAACGGATGTCGAACGATACTCGAGTACGATAAGTGCGGTATAAAGTACTATCTCACCTCCTGTGATAAACTCTCCAACCGATTAGTGGAGATATATAAGTAAATCCCGAAAAATAGTTACAGTAAATCTCAAAAAAATATGCGAAAATGATTAGTACACTGATAGGCTATCGATAGTTCGGTAGTCTTTTTTTCTTATATGAAGAACATTAGCGGATAGCATATTTTAATTTTTTTGAGATTTACTTGACGCGCTCTCGCCGTGCTCTTCAGCCCTCTAATGCGAAATAAAGGGCTTGTTAAGCCCTTACGGGCGCCCAAATCTCCGCCCGCGTACCTTTGTACAGCTTCCGCTCCGATTTTTTCGCATTATAGGACTAAATATCCCGCCGAGAGCTACACAATGCGCCTATAATTGGCGACAGTATTGTTCATCTGTACGGCTGTATTTCGCTACACGGCGATAGTATTAACATCTGCACGACTTTACTTCTTCTCCACAACTACAATATTTACATTGTTAATTCGGTAAATTTAGGAGTGAAAAAGCGTCTAAGCGGTAAGGCCGCCTTGTGTAAAGGGGGCTGGCTACGGCACCGCCGTAGACTGAGGGATTGTCATCCGCTTCGCGCCAACGGCGCACCACAACTTTCACGAAGTGAAAATTTCACCTGCCGCAGGCAGATTTCACCCGTGAAGCGGATTTCACCTTGCGAAGCAAGATTTCACTGCGCAAGCATCGCTTGCGCCCACGGCGCACCTCTATCAACGGCGGTGCCGTTGTATATCATCACACGGAGTGTGTATCTCATCAACGCGGTAGCGTTGTATATCATCAATCCGCAAGGATTGCATAACGCGAGCGCGCCAATATGCGCACAAGCGTTCGCGTTTGTGCGCATATTGGCGCGCTCGGTGGAGCTCAATCCCTAAAATTAAAAAAATTTTCCGAAAATTTTGGCTCAGGTGGTTGATGTGCCCTTGAGTCAATGGTAAAATATAGTTACGAGAAAATCGAGGAGGTTTAGGCAAATGGTATACTTTGGCGAGTATGTACAAACGTTAGACGACAAGTCGCGTATGCGCTTGCCTATGAAACTTCGTGTTCTTCTCGGTCAGCACTATTACATGTTGTCGGGTGCCGAGGGCAGTATCGTCGTAATGGACGGGGACCGCTTCGAAGCCATGACGCAAAAGTTCGCGACGGTTCCGATGACGGACGTTAAAGCGCGCGGAGCAATAAGCGACATAATGGCATCCGTTGTATCTCCAGAAGAGGACGCCCAAGGCAGATTCGTTCTTCCCGCCAAGTTACGCGCTTACGCCGGAATCGAAAAGAAAGCCGTAGTAATAGGTGCTTGCGATTATATCGAGATTTGGTCGGAAGAAAAATACAATAGGCGCGTCGAGTCGCAATCGGAGTCCGTAACCGATAAGCTAAAGAGCCTCAGAGAGTACGGCGTATAAATGGAATTCAAGCATATACCCGTTATGTACAAAGAGGCGCTTGAGGGACTTTGCGTTAAGCCCGACGGAATATACGTTGACGGAACGTTGGGAGCGGGCGGACACTCAAAAGGAATAGCCTCACAGCTTACGACAGGCAGACTGATATGTAACGATTTAGACCCCGAGGCGCTTGCAAACGGCAGAGAAGTATTAAAAGAGTACCTTGATAAAATAACTTTCATACACGACGATTATAAGAATTTGTGCGAAGAACTTACCGAGCTCGGGCTCGAAAAGGTTGACGGCATATTACTTGATCTCGGCGTTTCGTCCCCGCAAATCGACAATCCCGAACGCGGTTTTTCGTATAGCAAACCCGCGCCTCTCGACATGAGAATGGATACGACGCAAAGCCTAACCGCATACGACGTCATAAACGGTTACGACGAAAAATCCCTTGCCGACATAATGTGGAATTACGGCGAGGAAAAACTTTCCCGCAAGATTGCTTCCGCGATAGTGCGCGAGAGGGCAAAGGCGCCGATATCCACGACGGACAGACTTGCCGAAATCATCGAGCGTTGCTATCCCTCGGGATACAAATTCAAATTCGGACATCCCGCGAAGCGCGCGTTTCAGGCAATAAGAATAGAAGTGAACGGCGAACTCGACGGATTATACGACTTCATTTATAACGTCGCGTTAAGACTTAAAGTCGGCGGGAGAATGGCGGTAATCACGTTCCATTCGCTTGAAGACAGAATAGTCAAAAACGCTTTTATCGAACTCGAAAAAGACTGCATATGCGATAAGAAACTTCCCGTATGCGTTTGCAATAAGAGGGTAGAAGCCAAAATCCTCACCAAAAAGCCGATAACGGCAAGCGAGGAAGAACTCAAAAACAACAAACGCGCCGAAAGCGCGAAACTAAGAATAATCGAACGCGTATAGAGCGTACGCGGTCAAAAGGAGGAGCCTACGATGGTCACTATGAGAAGAGACGTCGCCGCAATGAGCGGTAACAAAGTATTCGATCGTCCCGACAGAGACGACGGATTAACACACTACGATCGTTTTGTACAAGAGAAAAAACGTCAGGAAAGTACTCGCAATCTCGGATCGGGTACGGTTTCCTACACGCAAGATACAAAAGCTCAAACTAATTACTTTGGGTACTTCGACAGTGTAAAAGAAGAGCCCAAAACGGCAAACAGCTACGATACCTACGGCGACTATATGAAGGCGCAACTTCATCGTACGTCGGGCGAGAAACTCCTCTCGGAAGAAGAGTTTTACGCAACGAGATATCGTGAGTCGCGCGACGCTACCCGCACTAACGCAACCGTCGCAAAAAAGAAAGGACTCAATAAAAACGGAAAAATTTTTATAGCGGTTTACGTTCTCGTAGTGATGGTTGTCGCATCTATTATATTGACGGTCAATACCGGCAGGAACGGCAATGTTGAAACTGCGAACGCTACTCAGGAAGGCGCAATCGGTTCGCTTGCAATCGACTCGGAAGAGAACGAGAGCAACTGGTTCGACGAACTTTGCGATTCGTTAAGCAACAAATAAAACGCGTCGCTCTTGAAATTAGGGGAGCAATACGAAAAACAAAAAAATAACCGCATACAAACAAAGGAAAAGATTATCGGCAATGGCAGTGCTGGTAATCTTTTTATTTACGGCGGTTTTGGCAAAACTAATATACGTCATAGGTTTCGAGGGCGAGGAGTTGCAGGCAAAAGCTCTCGACCAATGGTATCGCGACGTACCTATACAAGGCGAGCGCGGAGATATTCTCGATCGTAACGGAGTGGTGCTTGCGTCCTCGGAAACGGTCTACACCTTATATGTTCGTCCTATCGCGTGCAAGGATAGGGACGCAACCGCGCGAATACTTTCCGAGGTGTTGTCGCTAAAATACGATTACGTATACTCTAAACTTAACTCCAAAGCGTCGGAAGTAACCCTCAAAAAGAACGTCGACAAAGCCACTATGCTTGCCGTCGTCAAATCGGGTGCGAGCGGTGTTTACGTGTCCGAAACCGTCAAAAGAGTGTACCCGTACGGCGATTTTATGTCGCAGGTGCTGGGATTTACCAACGTCGACACGGAGGGGCAGACCGGGGTAGAGGCGTACTATAACGATTACCTCAAAGGACGTAACGGATATGCTTATACGTCGGCAGACCTTGTCGGCAGAGAACTCGAAGAGGGCGTAACGTATTACGTCGAGGGCACAAAAGGCGGAAACGCGAATCTGACGCTTGACGCGCGAATACAGCATATTGTCGAGAACGCCGTTTCGGAGTGCATGGTAAATCAGGGTGCGAAAGAGGTAAGCTGTGTCGTTATGGACCCTAACACGGGGGCGATAATAGCAATGGCGCAAAGCCCGTCTTTCGATCTTAACAACGTACCGCGCGACAATGTAGCGGAGTTACTCCGAATGTCCAAGTCGTGGCTTACGAGCAATGTATTCGAACCGGGTTCGACTTTTAAGATAATCACTTCGGCGATAGGCTTGGACTCGGGCAAAATATCGACGTCGTACCGTTGTTATTGCGGTGGTTCGATGACGGTTGACGGACAAAAAATCAAATGCTGGAAATACAAAGGACACGGCAGTCAAAGTTTTCAGGAGGGCGTACAGAACTCTTGCAACTGTCTGTTTATGAACATAGCCCTGACCGTCGGCACGAGCGAGTTTTATTCGGGACTTAAAAAACTCGGAATTACTGAAAAGACGGGAATAGACATCAGCGGAGAGGCGTCCGCGCTGACTATAGCCGAAGATAGCGTAAAAAACGTCGATCTTGCGCGTATCGGATTCGGTCAGGCAATAGCGGTAACTCCCATCGAATTATTGCGTTCGTGTTCGGCTGTAATCAACGGCGGAAATCTCGTCACGCCGTATGTGATGGAGAACATAATCGGAGAAAACGGCGAAATTTTATATCAAAACCAAGGAAAAATCACAAAAAACGTCGTGTCGGCGCAAACGTCGGCGACAATGCGAGAGATACTCGAAAGCGTCGTGCTGGTGGGTTCGGGAAAGAACGCACAAGTAACGGGACTTCGTATAGGCGGTAAGACAGGTACCGCGCAGAAGTACGAAAACGGGGCAATAGCGCGTGGGAAATACGTATCGACATTTGTCGGATTCGCTCCGGCGGACGATCCGGAATATATCGCGCTCATCGTCGTAGACGAACCCGACGGCGCCTATTACGGCAGTATAGTTGCCGCGCCTTACGTAGGAGAAATATTCAAAAACATCTATGCAATCTGAACGGAGGCGAAATGAAGCTTATGGAAGTACTTGCGGGCGTACCGCTCGCCGACGAGATCGAGGCGGAAGCTCACGAACTCGAGATAGAGGGAATAGCGTTTAATGCGAACGAGTGTAAAAAGGGCTGGTTGTTCTTTGCTCTCGAAGGCGTTGAGAAGAACGGTGTCGATTATATAGCCGACGCCGTTAAAGCGGGAGCTGTTGCCGTCGTATCTCGCACGTGCGTATGTACAAGCGTTTACGCCGTGCGCGTAGTAAACGACAGACGCGCTTTGGCACTGGCGTCCGCCAATTTTTACGGCAACGCACATAGGGAGCTTAAAATAATAGCCGTTACGGGAACGAACGGCAAAACTTCCACTTGCAAAATGATATCCGAAATATTGCGTTATGCGGGGAAGTCGGTAGCCGTTTTCGGTACCTTGGGTATCTTTATAAACGATCGGAAGCTGGATTCTACTCTTACGACGCCTGATCCCCCGGAGCTTCACAGAGCCTTTGAAATTGCGTATCTTGCGGGAGTGGAGTACGTCGTTATGGAGGTCAGCGCGCACGCACTGTATCTCGAAAAGTTGTACGGCGTCAGTTTCGCTATAGCAGTATTTACCAATCTCACTCGAGATCACCTCGACTTTTTCGGGGATATGGAAAGCTATTTTAAGGCAAAACGCAAGCTGTTCACGGTTGCCGACGTCGGGTTTGCCGTCGTAAACTCGGACGACGCATACGGCAGGCGCATTCTCGAAAGCTCGTATTTACCGATTGCGACGTACGGCATATACAATCCCGCGGACGTATTTGCCATAGACGCCACGTATTCGAAGGGCACTCGTTGCGTGGTAAACTGTTTCGACGACATTTTCCGTCTGGACACTCATTTTAACGGAGAATTCAATTTGTACAACGCATTGGCGTCCATAACGGTGGCGAGGCTACTGTCTGTCGAAACAAAGGACATAATCGGAGCGTTTTTACGTATGCGTAGCGTGGAGGGACGATTTAATGTCATAGAGGGCGATATGCGCGTGATAATAGACTATGCGCACACGCCCGACGGACTCGAAAACTTGCTTAAATCGGCGCGACCTCTTACCGCAGGACGGCTTATAGCGGTATTCGGTTGCGGGGGCAATCGCGATCACGGCAAGCGTCCGTTAATGGGCGGAATTGCGGGCAAATATGCAGATTTTTGCATTTTGACGTCAGACAATCCGAGGTACGAAGACCCTTTACGGATAATCGAGGAGATAGAAAAAGGAATTATAGCCGTCGGCGGTAAGTATGCGATAGTTCCCGACAGAGAGTCGGCGGTCAACTATGCGATATCGCTTGCGGAAAAGGACGACATAATAGTTTTGGCAGGTAAGGGCGCGGAAGACTATATAGAAGAAAAAGGCGTCAAACGTCCGTATTCCGATAAAAACGCCGTTCTGAACGCGTTAAGGAGGGCTGAATAATGAGTTTTACTCAAAAGTTGCTTGCAGTCGCCTTATGCGCTTTCGGCGCGGGAATGTTATTGGGACCGCCCGTAATAGCGTTGGGAACCAAACTCAAAGCGGGGCAGAACATTCTTTCATATGTCGGACAGCACTCGTGCAAACAGGGAACGCCCACTTTCGGCGGACTTATTTTTATTGCGGCGGCGGTCATCGTCGCGCCGATTTTCGGTGCCTACAAAACGACTCTCGGACTGATGTCGATGCTTATATTCGCAGGGTACGGCATTATAGGCTTTCTGGACGACTTCATCAAGGTAAAACTCAGACGCAACGAGGGACTTAAGGCGTATCAAAAGGTGCTCGTACAGCTCGTTGTAGCCGTCGCAAGCGCGTATTTTGCGTATACCAACGAGTTTGTCGGAAGTCGTATAGCGTTGAATTTCGGCGCGGGATACGTCAATCTCGGTTGGTGGTATCTGCCTTTCGCCACGATAACCTTTATCGCGATGACGAATGCAGTAAACCTTACAGACGGCTTGGACGGACTTGCGGGGACGACTTCCGCGATATACCTTTTGACGTTTTTGTGCATAATCGGCGTACTGCTGACGGAAGCCGAAACTTCGGGGGATACGCGTTATCGCGCGGAACTCGAGGGTATGGCGGTGTTCGTATCGGCTACCGTAGGCGGAATAACGGCGTTTTTGTGGTTTAACGCGAACAAAGCGTCCGTTTTTATGGGAGATACTGGTTCGCTTGCGCTCGGCGGGCTGTGCGCGGCGGTTGCATTGTTTGTAAAAAATCCGCTTGCGAGCATAATCGTAGGCATAATGTTCGTGATGTCTTGCATATCGGTAATAGTACAGGTAGCCGTATATAAATTAAAAGGCAGACGAGTGCTGTTGATGGCACCGTTACATCATCATTTGGAGCTGAAAGGCGTAAACGAAAGCAAGATCGTGGCTTGTTACGGCATAATCACGGCTGTAGCGGGCGCGTTGACGTTAATAATCATATAGGACGGAGGTAAAATATGAATACTGCATTGGTAATCGGCGTACAGGCAAGCGGAATTTCCGCTCAAGCGCTATTGAGAGCGGAAGGCAGAGAAGTCAGGCTTTACGACGATAAACAGGATTTCGAGAATAATTGGCGCGGAAAGCCCGCGGAAGAGATATTAAAGGACGTTGACGTCGTGGTTGTCAGTCCGTCTATACCTAACGAGCATTTTCTCGTCGTGGCGGCGGAGGCGAACGGGATACAGGTGATATCCGAACTCGAACTCGGCGCGAGTCGGCTGAATTGCAAAAAGATATGCATAACGGGCACGAACGGCAAAACCACCACCGTGGATATGACGGAAAAATTGCTTAAAATAATGTCGAAAAAGGTAAAAAGTATGGGTAACGTCGGCTACCCGGTGAGTCAAGTAGTCCTTGACGGCGAGGTGCCGGAGTACGCTATAATCGAAGCGTCGAGCTTCCAACTCGAACGTACGTATACTTTAGAGCCGTACATAGCCGTTTTACTGAACGTTTCGCCCGACCATATGGACAGATACGTCAATTTTGACAGCTACGTAAACGCCAAAAAACGCGTTTTTGCAAGGCAAAACGCCAACGATTACGCGATTTTGAATTACGACGTTCCGTCTTTCAGAAAATACGCCGAGGCGTTGCCGTGTCGAGTGAAATGGGTTAGCGCAAGGGAGCAAAAAGGCGACTTTTACGTCAAAAACAATTATTTTTACATGGACGGACAGCCTCTCATCAGTGTTCGCGAAAGTCGAGCGCGGGGCGAGCATAACCGATTCAATATGATGGTCGCGATGAATATAGCCAAGATACTCGGTGCGACAAAGGAACAGATTTGCCAATTTGTCCGCGATTATCGCACTCTTCCGCATAGAGTTGAGTATGTCGGAACTGTTGACGGCGTCAGCTATTACAACGACAGCAAGGGGACCAATATCGGCGCCTGCATGACCGCGATAAACACCGTAGGTGGCAATATCGGCTTGATTATGGGCGGATCTGACAAAAAAGAGGAGTATTGCGACTTTTTCGACGAAATATACGGAAAAGTGCGTTACGTAGCCGTTACCGGTGCCAACGCGGACAAAATATACGGCTCTGCGATGAAAGTCGGATTTACCGACATTGCCAAAACGGAAAACTTAGACTCTGCGTTGGAGCTGTTGTCGGAGGGCAAGGGCGTCGACACAGTGCTGTTCTCTCCCGCTTCCGCGAGCTTTGACAGATACACGAGTTATGCCGAACGCGGTGAATATTTCAAAAACAGAGTGTATGCGCTTAAGGCGTAACGTACTTATTTCGACGATAGCGTTATCGCTGTTCGGGATATTGATGATATACTCGGCGAGCTCGTATTCGGCGGAACTGCACACGGGCGACGCTTTCTTTTACGTAAAAAAGCAAACTCTCGGATTTGTCGTCGGGCTGGTTACGATGTTTGCCGGGTATAAAATAAAAACGGAGTGGCTCGAAAAATTACGTTGGGTTGTCTACGGCATTTCCATGGCATTGTTGCTGGTACTGTTTATCCCGGGCGTCGGGCAAACGAGCTACGGTGCGACAAGATGGATAAACCTCGGATTCATTACGATTCAGTCATCCGAGATAGCCAAGTTCGGTTTGGTGATTTTTTTGTCGTCCTATCTCGAGAAGTACCCGCCTACAAGCATAAAAAGGCTTATCGTTCCGTGCGTATGCGGACTTGCGATGTGCGTTAGCATAATGCTCGAACCGAATATGTCGATAACTCTCGTAGTAGCGTGTACATTCGCGATAATGCTTGCCGTCGCCGGGCTTCCGAACAAATACGCCGTCGGAATAGGAATGGTCGGCGTCGCTACCGTGCCGGTACTTATACTTGCCGAGCCGTACAGACTTAAACGCCTTACCGCGTTTTTAGATCCGTGGGCTAACCCGAAAGGGGAAGGGTATCAGCTTATCCAGTCTTACTATGCGTTGGGATCGGGCGGATTGTTCGGCGTCGGCTTATTCAACAGCAGACAAAAATATTTATATCTGCCGTTCGCCGAGAGCGATTTCATTTTTTCCGTTATAGGCGAAGAGCTCGGACTGTTCGGTTGTATGGCGGTAATGGGAGTATTTGCTGTTTTAATCTTTTCGGGTATAAAGATAGCGATTCTCGCAAAGGACAATCGCAGTCGGTTGTTGGCGGCGGGTATCACTGCGGTAATAGCGGTACAATCCCTTTTGAATATAGCAGTCGTCAGCGGAGCCGTTCCTCCGACGGGAGTACCGTTACCGTATGTATCGGCAGGAGGCAGTTCTCTTATGGTGTTTATGTTTGCTTCGGGATTGCTTATGAATATTTCCAAAGAGAGCGAGAGCGTTGTAAACAAAACGGAAACGCGGTCATACAATACAGTAGGCGATAGGTTGTCTAAGGGAATATATGGCAAAATACATAATAAACGGGGGCAAAAGACTCGAGGGACGAATTAAAGCGCAGGGCGCCAAAAACGCGGTTTTACCGTTATTCGCGGGAGCGATTCTGACGGGAGAGCGGGTAACGATAAGGAATTGTCCCGATATCAAAGACGTCGAAAGTATGTTGCGCATATTGTCTTCGCTCGGAATAGAATACGTACGTAGCGGTGAAAGCGTTACGCTCGAGGCGGCGGAACTGAAGTCTTACGAGATAGAACGTTCGCTTGCGGGAGAGCTTCGCAGTTCGATATTCTTGTTGGGCGCAATACTCGGACGTTTGCGCAAAGCTAAAGTCGCTTACCCCGGAGGCTGTGACATCGGACTTCGTCCCATAGATATACACCTCAAAGCGCTCGCTGATATGAATGTGAAGATAGTCGAGGGGAGGGGATACATATATTGCGATGCGACCGACGTGAAGCCCGCGTTCGTGTCGTTGGATTACCCGAGTGTCGGAGCGACGGAGAATATAATGCTACTTGCATCTCTTACGGAAGGCGTAACGACGATAGGGAATTCCGCTCGAGAACCCGAAGTTACCGATTTACAGAATTTTTTGAACTCGATGGGTGCGGAAATATCCGGTGCCGGTACGCCGTTTATTCGAGTAAAAGGGAAGAAGAGCCTTTACGGTACGACATATGATACAATGCCCGACCGAATTGCGGTAGGAACATATATGATAGCGACAGCCGTATGCGGAGGGAGAACGGAGATTGAATGCGCAAAAGCCGAACATCTTTACGCATTAACGGCAAAACTTAAGAAATGCGGTTGCAAAATAGTATGCGATAATGGTATTATACTAACGGAACGCGACGGCGCGATAAAACCGCTCGGGTGTGTCGATACACAACCGTATCCGGGATTTCCGACGGATTTACAAGCTCCGATATGCGCGTTGGCGTGTGTGGCGAAAGGCTCCGCGATTATTACGGAAAACGTTTTCGAAACGCGCTTTAAGCATATTCCCGAATTGTGTCGCATGGGCGCAAGGGTTCGGGTTAAAGACAGAGTTGCCGTCATAGACGGCGTGGAATCTCTTTACGGAGCCGAGGTTACGGCGATGGATTTACGAGGCGGAGCGTCGTTGGTCGTTGCTGGACTTGGTGCGGACGGAGTTACGGTAGTCGATGAAATTCGACATATCGAAAGAGGATATTCGGATTTAATACATAATCTTCGCGCGTTAGGTGCGGACATAAACAAGGAGTAACGTAAATCAACTTATGAAAAAACGTTGGATTTCGGTTATAATCGGGTGCGTGGTAGTCGCGTTGATAGCGATTATAGGTAACGTTTGTCGCGTACGCACGGTAATAGTCAAATTCGATAATCAGCCCGTAAACGTTACGGCGGACGAGGTTTTTCGTGCTTCCGGCATAGAAACGAGGCGTTCGATACTCGGTATCAACGAGATAACGGTAAAGGAATGCGTAAACGGCGCATTCGGAGATAATTCGGTATACGTAAGGAATATCGAAAGAGTTTTCCCTAATAAAGTAATCGTCTATGTGGAAGAACGTATGCCTCTTTGTGCGGTTAAACTCCGCGACCCCGAAAAGTTCGGATACGAAGAGGGCGACGGTTACGGGATAACGGATATGGATTTTCAGATGAATGCGGTCGCAAACAATGCAGAAGTCGCGGGCAGAGATCTTATCTATATCGACGGCGTAACGGTGTCCGATACCTATAACACGAGCGCGTTTGCGTATATACACGCGATATTTACGGCGTTCGAAGACGTCGGTTTGAACGCTTCGGCTCAAAAGAAATTTATCGAAAGCATAAATATGACTTCCGCCGGTGCCGAAATCAAGCTCCGCGACGGCAACGCGATAACCGTTTCGGGCACGAAAGACGGACTCAAAGAAGAAATACGCGAAAGATACGCCGATTATTTGAAAACGATAGAACTCGCCGATTAGCGAGTTTTATTTTTGTTTTTTGAAAAAGTTATTGACACGCGCGCACGTATTATTATATAATTATTTTGTCGGATAATATCCGTCAAATGTTTTTGCACGGAGTGAATGATGCACGCAAAAAAAATGGCTGTATTGGATATCGGTTCGGACGCGCTTACGCTCGTTTTGCAGGATAACAAATACGCCAACAATTTCACTTTTAAGGCATCCGCCGATTACGACGGATATCAGGACGGCGAGTTCCTCGATATAGAGGGCTTGTTCCGTGCCGTGGATTCGTTGCTCAAGGAGTGTGAGGTCGCTACTTTTTCGCCGGTTTCGGAAGTTATGATAGGCGTTCCCGGCGAATTTACCGCGGTTGTTTGCAAAAACGTTTCTTACGATCTCGGAATGCAAAGGCACGTTTCGGCAAGGGATCTCGACGCACTGTACGCACTCGGCAACGATTTTTCGGACTTGTCGGGTTATACGCCCGTCAGTGCTTCGCCGGTATATTTTAAGCTTGACGACGGCACTGGTACGATAACGCCTCTCGGCGCGGAAACATCTAAGCTCGAATGCCTTATGTCTTATGTCATATGCGAAAATCAATTTATATCGCTGTTTGACAAGATTGCGGAAAATGCGGGAGTTAAGTTTACGTATGCTTCGTCCGTTTTGGCAGAGGTTATGTACGTCGTTCCCGAAAGTCGTAGGGACGAAGGCGTGGTGCTTGCCGACGTAGGCTATATTTCTTCGACGGTTGCGTTCGCAAAGGGTGACGGGTTGTTACATTCCGCGTCGTTCTCGCTCGGCGGAGGCAACATCGCGGGCGATATAACGATGGTCGACAATATACCGTTCGAACATTCTTTGGCATTACTCGATAAAATCAATTTGAACTTGGAACCGTCCGCCGACGGCGTTTATCGCATATCCGCGGGAGGGGAAAGCTCCGAATACAACATAGCTCACATCAACGAAATAGCAAGCGCGCGTGTGCAGAATATAGCTGAAACCATAGGCGTTGCCATATCTGCTTCCGAATACGCAATTCCGCCGTCGACAACGATATTGCTTACGGGTTCGGGGTTAGCGTCTATACCGGGCGCAAAAGAGCAGATAGCCAAGATTACCGGAAGGAATGTCGAAATTCTAACTCCGGAGCTTATGCAATTCAATAAACCTCGTTATGCTTCTCTTGCAGGATTACTACTTGTTCAGCAACACGGCGTAACGTTAAAAAATTCCGGAATATCGGATATAATACGCAAAATCAAAGATAAATTCAGGAGGAACAAAAACAATGGCTAATCCTTACGGCGTAGCAAATATAAAAGTAATAGGCGTAGGCGGAGGCGGTAACAACGCCGTCAACCGTATGATCCTCGCAGGTATAGAATCTTGTACGTTTATAGCTGCGAATACGGATATGCAAGCCCTTAATATGAGTAAAGCCGATATCAAAATCCAGCTCGGAGCCAACCTCACCAAGGGATTGGGTGCGGGTGCGGATCCCGAAATAGGCGCGAGAGCCGCCGAAGAAAGCAAAGACGAAATTCGTGCTCTTTTGCAAGATACCGACTTGTTGTTCATAACCGCAGGTATGGGAGGCGGTACCGGAACGGGCGCAACCCCCGTAATAGCGCAGATGGCAAAGGAAATGGATATTTTGACCGTTGCCGTCGTAACCAAGCCGTTTGAACAATTCGAAGGCAAGCGCCGTATGGACAACGCAAACGAGGGTATCGAAAAACTTCGTAAAGTAGTCGATACTTTATTGATTATTCCTAACGAAAAAATCCAGCTGTTCGTACCCAAGGGCACAACGCTTGTTCAGGCATTCAAAGTCGCGGATGACGTTTTAAGACAAGGCATACAGGGTATAACCGAGATTATCGCAACGCCCGCACTTATCAACCTCGATTTTTCGGATATCAAGGCCATTATGAAGAATAAAGGCAACGCGCATATCGGTATCGGCAGAGGCAAGGGCGACAACAGAACTCTCGACGCAGTACGTCAAGCGGTTCAAAGTCCGTTGCTCGAAACCAATATCCAAGGCGCGACCGGACTTATCGTATACGTATCCGGAGGTCAAGATTTGACTTTAGACGAAGTGCATACCGCTGTCGGTCTTATACAAGAAGTCGTCGATCCTACCGCGAATATTATTTTCGGTATGGGCATAGACGAAACTCTCGAAAACGAAGTCATCATTACCGTAATCGCCACGGGGTTTGACGCGAAAGAAGAAACGCGCCATATATCTCAACGCAACACAATGTTCGGCGATATCGAGCAACGTAATGCCAAAATGGACAGAATGTACGGTTATTATCAAGAGCCCGAAATCGCGGCGACAAACGCGCCTCAACAGCATGCTGAACGCCCGATATATGACGAGCCTTCCCAAAACAGAATATCCGGAAACAGAATAGATGTTTCCGATTCCAAAACGGTTCCTCCTTTCCTTCAAAGATTGAAGGATAAGAACAGATAATAGTTGCGAAAATACAAAAGAAGCAAGCCGAAGTTGGCTTGCTTCTTTTGTTTGCGGATTATGGATATAATTGTCGGAATTTTGGAAAAAATAAAAGAATTCGGTGTCGCTGAGATATTTTTGTCGTTTACCACGGCATACTTTTTGTTATACGCCGTTACGCGTTTTACCAAAGGCGAACTCTCAGTTATAAGGCTTATCGTTGCGTCAATCGTTTGTGCGCTGTCGGAAGTCGTCGGCTGTATGCTGACGGGAGTTTACACGATTGTTTTTTTGTTATCGACGTCAATGCTTGCGTTGCTTCTAATCAAAAGCGAATACGGCATTAAGGAGTTCATATCCGTTACCACGGTGTATTGCGCGTTAAGGGTGGCGCTTGAACTCATAAAAGCGGGAGCCAACGCTCTAATTTATGATAAAACGCTTTCCGGCTACGTAACGACGGCGAGTTTATTTGTGATATTTGTTTCGGTCAACGCATTAAATTCGCTTGCGAAATCCAAATTCCGTCCGTTGGATATAATAGGTATAGAAGCAAGTTTTTGCGGGAAAACGCTAAAAATAAAAGGTTTTCGCGATACGGGAAACGCTTTATACGAAGGTGGTAAGCCGGTATCGGTAATCTCTGAAAAGGTTGCGGAGCGTTTAGGCGTAGTCGCGACGGGCGAAATTGCCGTAAATACGGTTGCGGGGATAAAGTTGTTACCGTCGGCAGATATCGGGATTAGGTTATATTCCGACAAAAACCGCCGTAAAGAGTATACGACGAAAGTGGTTATATCGGATAAAATGGTAACGAGAGGGTATGATATGATTTTGCATAAAGACACGGAGGTCCTATGAGCATATTCAATAAAATATTTGCTTTTATCAGAAAGCTTTTTCGCGAAAGCGACACGGTTGATTATATGGTGGCATTGCCGAACCCTCTCGAGCCCGAAGAGGAAGCAAAACTGCTTGCGCTAAGCGAAACCGGAGATACCGAAGCTCGAAACCTTTTAGTAGAGCATAATTTGAGGCTTGTCGTTTATATTGCAAAGAGGTTCGACAATACCGGTATGGATATGGAAGAACTTATTTCGGTAGGTACGATAGGTCTTATTAAAGCCGTAAAATCGTATAACGGCGAAAAGAAGATAAAACTTGCCACATATGCGTCACGGTGCATAGAAAACGAAATCTTGATGTATTTACGCAAAATGGTAAAGACTCGCAACGAGGTAAGTCTTGATGAACCCTTAAATGTGGATTGGGAGGGCAATAAACTACTTTTAAGCGATGTGCTCGGTACAGACGGAGGAGAAATCTACCGCGAAATGGAAGCCGATGTGGAAAAGGGGATTTTGCGCGAGTTGTTTTCAAAACTTGAAGAGCGCGACAGAAAAATCATATGTATGCGTTACGGTCTATACGGCACCGAAGAAAAAACCCAAAAAGAAATAGCGGATATGATGGGCATATCTCAGTCGTACATAAGCCGTTTGGAAAAACGCATACTCGATAAACTCAAAGCCGAATTTCTAAAAAC
>CAYZOJ010000015.1:0-5278 GCA_964480195.1 uncultured Christensenellaceae bacterium
AAGACGCGAAGTAACGATAGTTACAACAAAATTTTCAATTTTGTTACGTTTCAATGTTATAATACAAGCGAGAAAACTTGCTCACAAGGGTTTTCGAGCGCCGTACTACAACAGAAACGGCGGATTGCATTAGCAAGACGCGAAGTAACGATAGTTACAACAAAATTTTCAATTTTGTTACGTTTCAATACTATAATAAATACATAAACTAACTCGGAGATGTATGTTATGTCCAAGAAGTCAAAGGTTATAGTTGCAATAATAATCGTATTGTCGGTTTGCGTATTTACGCTTTCGGGCTGTATCGTTACAAATGTGCCGTCGGTAAAGAACGACGGAGATAAAGTATCCAGCAGTACAGACGGCGATACCAATCAAACGCCCGTATCCACATCGCGTAACAACTATACCGTAGAAATAGCTACGGCAACTCCGTCCGCGGAACCTTCAGATCTGGTTGAAACAGTCGATAGAATACAAAAATCGGTAGTAATCATCACTTGTGAATTAAGCGGAGGAAGCTCAAGCCTCGGTTCGGGTGTGATTTACGGTCAAGTTAAAGACAAATCTACCGGAAATAGTGTAAATTCCACTATGATTATAACTTGCTGTCACGTGGTTGAGGGCGCAGAGAGCATAAAGATAACCATAAACGACGGCGATACCGATTCCACAAACGATGTTACCGTCAATGCAACTTTAATAGGAATGGATGACGAAAGCGATATAGCGGTTCTTCAAATCGAAGGCGATTATTATAAAAACGCCGCGACGATTAGAGTCGATTCCCCTGTTAAACTTGCCGAAACCGCCATTGCCATAGGCAATCCCCTCGGCGCAGGTATTAGCGTTACCAAGGGTATAATAAGCGGTCTTTCTAAGGTTATCAACATGGACGGCGTCAATATGTCGCTTCTCCAAACAGACGCCGCAATCAATAAAGGCAACTCGGGAGGCGCTCTCTTTGACGAAAGCGGATTACTTATAGGCATTGTAAACGCTAAATCGAGCGGTGACACCGTAGAGGGTATAGGATATGCAATACACGTTGACGACGCAGTAAAGGTTGCAAACTCAATTATCGAAACTTCAGGGAACGACGATTACAACGGACTCGGCTATGTCGAAGGGAAAATCAGACTCGGCGTAACCGTTGCCACACTGACCAGAGAAAACGTAACTTCGACGTTTACTAATTTAACCACACTTCCTGCAGAAGACGAATACTACTATTATATTTCACCTAACTACGACCTTAACGAATACGGAAGCGTCGCTCTTTCCCAAAACGCATCGAAGGTTCAACAAGGAATGCTAATCACTTCCGTATCGTATATTGAAAACGGCGAACAAATTACTGTCAAGTTTTCTAAGGACTACTCGCTTCAGAATTTGCTCGAGAGTCGCAAAGTCGGCGACGTAATAACTCTCCACCTTATAGAGCCCGCGGCAACATATATTTGGGGCGGATTAACATACACCTATACTCAATCCGACGTCGATATAACCTTGCGTCAATACGTTTACGGCTACAAAGGTTAATTTTTCAAAAAACTAATAATACCCGCGCAAAATCTGCGCGGGTATTATATTTTTATGCCTAAATCATATTAGTCAAACGACAAAATCCCTCGAATTATCGCTATAAAATCCTCTTAGAGTTTTTGATTTAGCAAAGCTGATATACGCTAAAAAATGTCTTCAAACTTATTGTTACGCAAACACTCTTTGAAAAATTATGCGTCTTAAAAAAGAAATCCGCACACTATCGTGTACGGATTCTTGGTGGGCAGGGGTGGATTCGAACCACCGAAGACGCTGTCGGCAGATTTACAGTCTGCTCCATTTGGCCGCTCTGGAACCTACCCAAATTATATCACTGGAGCCGGCTATCGGAATCGAACCAACAACCTGCTGATTACAAATCAGCTGCTCTGCCAGTTGAGCTAAGCCGGCGCAATTTCTGGTGGCTTGGGACGGAATCGAACCATCGACACGGGGATTTTCAGTCCCCTGCTCTACCATCTGAGCTACCAAGCCAAAAAAGTGGCGATCCGGAAGGGAGTCGAACCCTCGACCTCTAGCGTGACAGGCTAGCGTTCTAACCAACTGAACTACCGGACCGCATATAGTGTGGTGGGCCTTCACGGACTCGAACCGCGGACCAATCGGTTATGAGCCGACCGCTCTAACCAACTGAGCTAAAGGCCCACACTTTGCGTACATATTATTAAGGTTCTGGTCGGGGTGAAGAGACTTGAACTCCCGACATCTTGCTCCCAAAGCAAGCGCGCTACCAAACTGCGCCACACCCCGTTGTGGTGCGCTCACTCATTCGCGCTCTAATAATATACAATATCCGCAAACGTATGTCAACGGATTTTTCGCAACTCGAAAAAAATTTTTCTCTTTTTGTTTTTACGGGGTCTTCCCCTTTTGTTTTCAGCTGTCTTTCTTCCCGTTTTACGGTCTTCGTTTGTAAATTAGGTCGCGCGCACGCGCGTATTTATATTTTAGGTATTGCATTTTTTGTCGGAATGTATTATTATAATATATGTGTCGAACCTTTCGACGAGCGAGGAATGAGATGGATATCTTTACTACAATAGGAAACTTTTTTCGCAAGTTGTTTAAGTTGGACGGCGTTCGAGTAAAAGACGATAGCTTAAAGCTAAAAAATGCCGTAAGATATGATCCCGATATTAACGTCGGACTTACGGAAATGCAAGTCGAAGAACGTACGGAAGATAAACTTATCAACGAGAAGCCTGCCAATCGAACCAAATCGTACGGCAGAATCATCTTTGAGAACGTATTTAACTTTTGCAATACCGCGACGATAATTCTTGTCGCATTACTATTTATTGCCGGCGCGGGAATGTATGCGTTTAGCTCGATAATCGTCATACTGAATATGGCTATCGGCATTTATCAAGAGATTAAAGCTAAACACAAAGTCGAGAAATTGTCTATGGTTATGGAGAGCCGATACGACGTAATTCGCGACGGAAAGCATTCGGACATTCCCAATAAGCAACTTGCACTTGACGATATTTACGTATTGCACGCCGGTCAACAAGTTCCCGTCGATAGCGTCATTAAAGCCGGCATTGTCGAAGTAGACGAATCCATTATAACCGGCGAATCCATACCCGTACGCAAATCCGCAGGCGATTATGTGCTCGGAGCATGTGCGGTCGTATCGGGTGAAGCCACTTTACGTGCGGACAAGGTCGGTAAAGACTGTTACATCGAAAACGTAGCGCGTGTCGCTCGCCGTGTTTCCAAACCTAAATCCAACATTTTCAGCACGCTCGATAAGATTATTAAAATCATATCGGTGTTCCTATTCTTCCTTGCCGGTTTCTTGCTAATTTCGCTACTCGTAACGGATGCGGAAAGCACCTTCCTTATCGAGTCGGGCGCAGATCTCAGCACAATAACGCAATTCCAAGGCGTTGTCATCACGATTTCGGCGGCGATTCTCGGAATGCTCCCTATCGGAATGTTCTTACTTACTTCCACGACTCTTGCCGCGTCCACTATCAAATTCACAAAGAAAAACACTATACCGCAAGATCTTTACAGTATCGAAATGATTGCCATGGTCGATACGTTATTGCTCGATAAAACGGGCACTATAACAGACGGCAAACTTGAGGTAATAGACTCGCATAAATACGCCGATGCGAAATACGATACCGACGCGGTATTCAATACGATTTTGCTTGCGACAAAAGATGCAAACAGCACAGCCAACGCAATTAAATCCCACTTTATTTATGCGGATTCGTTGGAGTATTCTGATTATTGTGCTTTCTCGTCCGCACGCAAATTCAGTGCATTAACACTTTCGGACGGAACAACGTATGTTATGGGTGCTCCCGATTTTGTTTCTGTAAACAACCAAGAGCTCGACGATTACGTATCATCGAATGCGGAACAAGGTCGCCGTACCATTGCATTGATGGAATTTGACGGTTCGATTGAAAACTTCACTCCGGAGAATGCAAAATGCGTATGTGCTCTTACACTGGAAGACAGTTTGCGCGGTGACGTTAAAGAAACTCTTGACTGGTTCCACGAAAACGATGTTAACATCAAAATCGTATCCGGCGACAATCCTGTTACGGTAAGCAAAATCGCAGAAAAATCCGGCATTCGCAACGCCGAAAACTATTTGAATTGCAAAGGTCTAAGCGACGAAGAGCTTCTTGCCAAAGTCGAAGATACCACGATATTCGGAAGAGTTTCTCCCGAACAAAAGCAATTAATAGTAAACGGATTGCAAGCAAAGGGCAAAACTGTCGGAATGATCGGCGACGGCGTAAACGACGTACAGGCGCTTAAAGAAGCCGATTGCTCGATTTCTTTTGCATCGGCAAACGAAGTCGCGCGCAATATTTCGAGAATTATCCTTATGGATAATAATTTCAAGACCCTACCCTCCGCCGTACAAGAAGGCAGACAGGTTATTTCAAACATACAGAAAGTCAGCTCGTTGTACATAATGAAAAACATATTCGTTATGTTTATGGTATTTATGTTCACGATATTGACGTTTATCACCAAGACGAACAACTATCCGTTCGACACTAAACGTATGTTGCTTATAGAGTTCTTCGTAATCGGCGTTCCGACCTTCTGTTTCGCCCTACAACCGAATAAAGCTCGTGCAACCGATCATTTCCTTGCAAACATTATGAGAGCGAGTATTCCGTCTGCTATCGGCTTAATTCTCGGCGTAATGTTCATATTTATAATGCTCGGTTGTTTCGAAGGAGATATGTCCACGTTTGCAACAATGACAAATGCGTCTACCGCTGCTATCGGATTGGCTGCCGCCGGTTTCGTCTGTTTAATAATCATCTCGATGCCCCCGGATTGGTTCCGCTTAGGCCTTACCGTATTTATGATTGGTTTAGCAGGTCTTGCTATTTGGCTTGACGGATTATATGCGGAGCAACTGTTCGGCGATACATTCCTCAACATTCAACTCGATTTACCCGCCTATAACTGGATGCTTATCGGAGTATGCGCGGCGATTGCCGGCGCTGTAACCCTATTGTTCAGATTCTTAGTAGATTGGATTAATAAGAAGTACGGCGAGCAAATGTATTCCGCGTTGGAAAAGTTCAATACCGGAATTAAAGAAATGAAATCCAATGTAAAAAACAAACTAAATGCTCTTCTCAAAAAGCAAAAATAGTTCTTTAACACAATAAAAATGCGAGGAGCAATCCTCGCATTTTTTATATTTAACGGTCGTTTCTTACGT
>CAYZOJ010000015.1:5378-31793 GCA_964480195.1 uncultured Christensenellaceae bacterium
AAAAATGCGAGGAGCAATCCTCGCATTTTTTATATTTAACGGTCGTTTCTTACGTCCTCTTAATCGAAATAATTTCACTCATATTTTCGAGTCGCTTAATAATGTATTCGAGCTCATCTGTTGATTTGACTTGCAATCCGACGTAAAACATGCCTATTCCTTTATTGACTTTGAGTTCCAACGAAGTTATGGATATACCTTGATTGGATATTACTGTCAAGATTTTGTTTCCGAGCCCTGTTTTGTCTATACATTCGATTTGAAGTTTTGCAACGAATATTGTATTGTCGGTATCCGCCCAGTGCGCTTCCATAAGCCTTTCCGGCTCCATATTCTTTACGTTTGGGCAGTCTGCACGATGTATCGAAACGCCCGCGCCTCTCATCGCATATCCGATTATAGGATCTCCGGGAACGGGGTTACAGCACTTGGCAATTTTCATTAAAAAGTCATCGAAGCCCTCAACGATTATACCGCTTGTAGAACGTCTTTTACGCTTGGTTTCATCGGCTTGAGTGGCGTTTATTTCCTCTAATTTGCGAATTTTAGCCTGTTCTTTACGATACTTGTCGATGAGCTTTATCAGCACCTGATTGGTCCGCAACGCGCCGTAACCTATCGAGGCATACATATCGTCGATAGAAGTTAATTGGTATCTCTTAAAAATATTGTCGAGAACTTCGGTTTGATTTAGCAACTCCGCCCATTCTACGCCTTGCGCCTTACAGCGACGTTCAAGCATATCCTTACCGATTTTAATGTTTTCGGCAACCATTTCTTTTTTGAAGAAAGCCTTGATTTTGGATTTTGCTTGCGAAGTAACAACAAATTTCAGCCAATCCCTGGTCGGTCCTTTACCCGCGTTTGATGTTATAATTTCTATGACATCGCCTGTATGCAGTTCGGTACTTAACGGAACCATTTTGTTGTTCACACGTGCGCCTACGCATTTGTTTCCGACTTGAGTATGCACGCGGTATGCAAAATCAACAGCGGTTGCACCAACAGCAAGGTCAAATACTTCGCCTTTAGGCGAGAAAACATAAATTTCGTTTGTTACGATGTTATGCTTAAAAGTTGCTAAGTACTCTTGGCTGTCTTTTATGTCTTCTTCCGACTCCATAACTTCGCGTACCCAAGAAAGTTTCTTGTCGATTTCGCTGTCAAGAGTCGCGTCCGTCCTGCCCTCTTTATATTTCCAGTGCGCAGCAATACCGTATTCGGCAACTCGGTTCATTGCTTGAGTGCGAATTTGTATCTCGAATATCTGACCGAAGTTCGAAACGACGGTCGTATGCAACGACTGGTAAAGGTTGGGTTTAGGCATTGCAATATAGTCCTTAAACCGACCGGGCACGGGCTTCCACATCGAATGGATTATCCCGAGAACCGCATAACAATCCTTAACGTCATCTACAATTACGCGTACGGCAATAAGATCGTAGATCTGATCTAACGTTTTATTCTGATTTACCATTTTTTTGTAAATAGAATAGTAATGTTTCGGACGACCTTTTATATCCGCTTTAATGCCGGCAACGTCCAATTCCTTTTGCACGATTTCGGCAATACGTTGCACTTGTTGCATGCGTTCATCTCGTTTTGCGTTTAATTGTGCGCACAGATATGCGTATGCCTCTGGATACAAGTACTTCATACTTAGATCTTCGAGTTCGCATTTGATTTGAGATATACCGAGCCTTGCCGCCATCGGTGCATAAATATCAAGAGTTTCACGCGCTATGCGGATTTGCTTTTCGGGCTTTAGGGAACTCAAAGTGCGCATATTGTGTAACCTATCCGCAAGTTTTATGAATAATACTCTTAAATCCTTGGATACTGCGAAAAACAGTTTGCGGATGTTTTCGCTTTGTTCTTCTTCAAGGGAAGCGAATTTATATTTTAGTCGAGAGATTTTAGTTACCGCGTCTACAAGAGTGAATATTTCTTCTCCGAATTTCTTTTTGAGTAAAGCTTTTTCGCATTCCGTGTCTTCGACGACATCGTGCAAAAGCCCCGCGCAAACACACGGAGGATCCATTCCGAGATCAACCAATATGGTGGCTGTTTCAATCGGATGATTAATATAAGGTTCCCCCGAAACGCGGAGTTGACCTTCATGGCATTCGGTAGAGAAATCCAACGCGTACTTTATCAGCTGATAATCGCCTTCGGAATAAGCGGATTTACATTTATTTAAGAATTCGTTAGCAAGCATGGTTACCGCCTCCAATAGCTTTAAGTATTCGGGATTGACCCAATTCTTTCTTTTCAGAACTTATGCGCAATATTTCTCCGTCAAAATATATTACGCCGATTTCCGTGAGTATATCCAGCGCCAGTTCGTAGTATACGTATCCTAAGTTGTATCCGCCTTTGACAAGATCTATATAGCCTTGCGCTTTGCCAGGGAAACGTTTTCCGTTATAAAACGCTTTTATGTAGCTGAATACCTTAGCCAAATCGTTGCGTGTAGGCGGATTAAACAAAGGGATTTTCCCGCAAATATCACCGCGCAATACAGTCGCTCCGAAACTGTTTTCGAGTTTTTTTGCGTAATTGTCGGGAGCGTCGTCGTAGAGAACAATATTGCCGTAGTACTCGAAACCGTAATACCCCTTTGGTGCAATCAATATGGTATTAAACGGGTTCTGTGTGGGCAGAGTTCCCAATGCGCAAAAATAATCGGGATAAAGCTTTCTTAATTTGTTAAAGGTTTCCTCCGACCAAGTGATTCTTAAAGTTCCGAACAACGAGTCGTTAGACCGCACACCGCGCATTTGCCTTTCTTGGGCGGGTTTTGCCAAATATCTGTCGGCATACCGCAATATCTGTTCAGTTTCTGTCGGCAATATTTCGTTTAACAGTAAGTCTTTGTATGTGCACCTTGCTGTTTCTTTACCTCTAAAAGACTCTTTATCTATCGTATAATAGATGGTCTTTCTCATTTCCGAACGCAATACGTCCGACTTCTCAGATGCGTTAAATGCAATGAACTCCGTTTCGTCGTTAATTTTTGCTTTCAGATGAGGCGTACTTTTAATGCGAGATACATCTATTCGTCCGCAAAGCGCAGAAAATACCGGCTTTGGATTTCCCATCCCGAACGGCTCAAACTTTGTGAGCATATCGGCGAATTCTATGTTTACGTCGGAAACGGGAAGAACTATATCGCTCGAATAACTCGGCTTAAACGGTTCGTCTCCGTATGTCGCTATTATGTAATTGTTCGCAATATCCCTGAACTCGTCGACTTTATTTGGCAAAATACTCAATCCGGCAGCCATCGAATGCCCGCCGAATTGCACAAGTGAGTCTTTTGCGTTTTGCAAAATATCGTATATGCTTACGCCGTATATACTGCGACAAGAGCCCTTATAGACGTCATTTTTCTTAGAAAACAATATTGTCGGTCTATGGAATTCTTCGGCAATTTTAGCCGCAGCAATCCCTATTACACCGCCTTCCCATTTGTCGTTTTCCAAAACAATAATTCGGTATTTGCCCAAATCGTAATCGAGTAGCATTTGTCGGGCATCGTTTATTGTAGAAAGACACAATTCTTGTCGTAATCGGTTTTCCTTCTCTAAATCTTCCGCGATTCGACGTATTTCGTGCATATCGTTTGAAGTTAACAACTTAAACGATTTTTCCGCATCGCTCAATCGTCCGGATGCGTTCAAACGCGGAGCTATTTTGAAGGCAATGTCGCCGGAACTGACGTGTTCCCCCATTCTGTGTCCGGAAACACGCAGTAAGGCGTTAATTCCGTCCCTACCACCCGATGAAATCTTTTTCAAACCGATACTTGCAATTATACGATTATCGCTTGTAAGTGGCACCAAATCCGCTATCGTCGATATAGCACATATGTCTAAATACGATGACGCACATTCGTCGCCGAACAATGCTCTGATAAGCATAAAAGCAACTCCGCAACCGCAAAACTCGGTCGCACCCGGGGATAATTTAGGATTGACCAAAATACAGTCGGGTAATACGTCTTGTGGTTCGTGGTGGTCTGTGACAATTACGTCTAAGCCCACCTCCTTTGCAAAATCGACTTCGGCACAAGAGCTGATTCCGCAGTCTACCGTCAGTAATAGCGTGGGATTGTGCATTGCAATAGCACGCTTGAGTGAAGGTACGGACAATCCGTATCCGTCATCTATGCGAGTCGGAATAAAAACCTCTGTTTCGATACCGTGCGAATTGAGCGCCAAATACATTATGGCGGAAGCTCCTATCCCGTCGCAATCGTAATCGCCGTAAACAAGGACTTTGCCGTTTTTATGTTTTTCTATAAGCTTGCAAGCCTCATTCAAACCGTCGAGTGTGGTTATCGGAGATAAGTTTGACAAGCTCGGATTCATAAAATCGGATATCTTTTCGGGCGTGTCAAATCCGCGCTTAAACAAGAGTTCCGTAAGAACCCTGTTCAAGCCAACGCGACTTGCGACTTCCGATACCGATTTTATATCCGTTGAGCTACACATATCTCCTCTTTAAGATACAAAAAGAGCCCGTAAACGAGCTCTTTTCGTAATATAGTAATTATTTTCTTCTTGCTTTAACGTTCTTCGACTTATTCTTCGCATCGTTCTTTTGCTTCGCCGTCATCATGAGTCCCCAAAGGCTCGGAGCAAGGAACAAGGACGAATACAAACCGGACAAAATACCGAATATTATGGGAAGTGCGAATTCTGTTATCGACTTAATACCCCAGCATGCAAGAATCGTAATCGTAACCAGCGTCGTAAAGCTCGTAAACAACGCTCTCGTCAAACTCTGAGTAACGGAAGTATCTACGATTTCTCCGACGTTAATTTGAACTTTCTTCTTATGCTTGTAAGGCGCCATATTCTCTCTTACTCTATCGAATATAACGATCGTGTTATTGATGGAATACGCGACGATGGTTATAAGACCGGCGATAAGGGAGCTGTTGATTTGTATACGGAATATAATAACCAACGAAAGCATTATGATGATATCGTTAATCTGCATTGCAAATGCCGCTATTCCGCTGAAGAAGTCAAACCTGATGATTGTGTAAATCAACATAATAAGCATTGCGATACCGACGGAGAGGCAAGCTTTTTTGATAAGGTCACTACTTGCGGTTGCGTTAATGCTTTCTGCGGCAGCGACTATCGACTTTGCTTCCGGATACGCTATTTTGAGTTTCGCTTCGGTTTCCGCAATGATTTTGTTGTTGACGGCAATCATATCTTCCGTTTTGGAAGCTTGGTTATAATCTTCTCCGTTGATAGAGTTCGGATATCTGACTACAAGTGCGTTCGTACCGCTGTTTTGATCGGTCGAAACAACTGCGCCGTTTGCCTCTACAACTTCGGTGATTATTCTGATAGTGTCTTCGCGCTTACTTCCTTGAACGTCAACGCCGTCGAATTCGACAGTGAGAACCGTACCGCCCTTAAAGTCAATACCGATATTGGCGAAGCCGTCGTATTGGTTTCCGCTTTGAGAATAAACCGTTCCGCATACCAAAGCGATAAAGATTATCGCAAGAGGCAGGATAAACCAATAGTAAGAATTTTTGAAAATCTTAAGATTCTTATTGAGATTCAATTTAAAAGATTTGGTCTTCATTAGGCTTCGACCTCCCCTTCGTTTGTCGATTTTTTAACTTTTAACGAGTAATACCTGTCGCTATCGTCGTTGAATGAAAGCGAAATCATAAAGAGCAATCTCGATACAAGCAACGCGGTGAACATAGAGAGAAGTATACCTATTAACAATGTAATACCGAAACTTCTTATCGAAGAAGCTCCGAATATAATCATAACGATAGAACCGATAATCGTAGTAACGTTTCCGTCGATAATTGCAGGCAACGCCTTCTTAAAACCGACTTGAACTGCCGTCGGAATCGGTTTTCCGAGAAGACCCCTCTCATCTTTAATTCTTTCGAATACAATAACGTTAGCGTCGACAGCCATGCCTATGCTGAGGATAATACCTGCAATACTCGGGAGAGTTAATTGTACCCACGGAACAAGCGCCAAAGCGTACATCATCAAAATGGTATAAATGACAAGAGCCAAGGATGCGATAACGCCCATACCCTTGTATACAATCAACATAAAGATAATGATGATTCCGAGACCGATAGCACCGGCTATGATACTGCTTATGAGAGCATTATTACCGAGGGTTGCGCTGATGGTCGCGTTTTCGCTCGGAGAAAGTTTAACAGCAAACGTACCGGCTTTAAGTTTAACTGCAAGTTCGTTAGCGTACGCTTGAGTGTAGTTACCGGTTATAACAGCGTTACCGTCGCTTATTGTGGTATTGACGGTCGGTTCGATTACTTTGCTACCGTTAATGTATATTGCAATTTTTTTGCCGATATTGTCGGAAGTTGCTTTTGCAAAAGCTTCGGTACCCGCGTCGTTAAATGTCAAGCTTACTGCGTAACTTCCGTCATACAAAGTCGCGCTTGCATCTTGCAAATGCTTACCGCCTTCAATTAAGACATTGCCGTCTTCATCTCTGAATTCAAGTTCGGCAGGTTCGCCGATAAGGTTCATAAGGGATTCGGTATCGCTTACGGACGGGATTTCGACACGCAACTTATCACTGCCCTGACGGGTTACGGTTGCTTCGGTGTAGCCCTTCGAGAATAAAAGAGCTTCCAAATTACTCATAGTGCCTTCTATCGCTTCATCTCTTTGCGAATCTTCGATACTGTCAAGGTCCATATCGTACACAACGTACATACCGCCTTCCAAATCGAGACCGAGTTTAATCGATTTTGACACCCAATAAACATCGTACTTACCGGCTTCCCAGTAATCCTTACCGTTAAGAGGGAAAATGAATAGCGCCATAACTATGACGACCACGGCAAGTATTACTGAAATGACTATAGATTTCTTCTTGCTCACGAGTATGCCTCCATGCATTAGTCTTTAACATTATAAGACTTTCGCACGCGTAAGTCAATAAAATCTATTTAATAATATAAATATAAATAGCAAAATTTACATTAGACTCGTGCTAAATACATAAATCTACATCCTACTCGTATCATTGTAATATGCTTATCCGACGTAGCATAAAATCTAATCGGAGGTAATATGAACGACAACATAAAAGTTAAAGACAAAAAATTTCACGGACCGAAGTCTGTCAAAATAAATAAAGCTTCTGTTATAGATATAGCTCGCGCAACCTTAATTGCGGTCATTATATCGCTCATTGCCGTTTTGATTTTCGGAATAGTAATAAAGCTAACCGACGTTTCGGACGCCATTATTATGCCGGTAAATCAGGTCATTAAAGTTATAAGCGTTCTTTTCGGGTGTATAATCGGATTTAAGCAAAAGGAAAAAGGTGCAATTAAAGGCGCTGTCGTAGGCGCATTATATACAGCGTTATCGGTTCTGATTTTCTGGATAATTTGCGGTTCTCCCAAAGGAAGTTTCGGTTGGGCAGATGCGCTGACGGGTGTTATAAGCGGAATTATAGCGGGAATAATTGCCGTAAACGTCGGTAAAAAACAATAAAATAAAACCTCGGCACATAGCCGAGGTTTTACGCTTTTTAATGTATTAAAGTTTGGTCCTGATTGCGTTCTTTACAACGGTAACGTTAACGGGATTTTCGTCGGAACCTACGTTGATGGTGTAACGGTCGTTCTCTTCGTTAATCTCAACTATAGCGCCTACAAAACCGCCGATAGTCATGACTTTATCGCCAACGGTCAAGCTGGACATCATATCTTGCATTTTCTTCTTTTGTTTACGTTGCGGGATAACCGTCATAAGGATCATCGCGACAAAGAAAACGCCGAGGATGACAAGCATTATCCAACTACTTCCGCTACTTCCTTCCGTGCTGTCGGCGCAAAGGAGACCGATATTAGCTAAATTTAACATTCTTTTTACTCCTAAATATTTAGTTTTTAATATCATACCATAAGAATTATGGATTTTGCAATAACTTTTAAGCCTAAAATTATTAAATTTAGCTTAAAGTCAAGTCGGTTACATTACGTAACAAGGTTACAGCTTGTAGTTTTCCATCATCTCGTTACGGAAGTCGAGTAATCTGTCATTCCAAATCGCCTCTTTGATTTTTGCCGTAAGCCTATGTAGGAAATGTATGTTGTGGATGGACAGTAGTCTTCCGCCAAAGATTTCGTCGGTGTTGATCAAGTGGCGAATATAAGCACGAGAGTAGTTACGACAGCAATAGCAGTCGCACCCCTCTTCGACGGGCGTGTAATCGTCTTTGTATCCCGCATTGCGTATGCAAAGGTCGCCCTTGAAAGTCATAGCCGTTCCGTTACGAGCTATACGAGTGGGCAATACACAGTCGAACATATCTATTCCGCGAATAACGCCTTCTACTATACAATCGGCACTGCCGACGCCCATAAGGTACCGAGGCATATCCTTCGGATAATGCTCTTTCATTACGTCGAGCATTTCGTACATCAAAGGTTTTTCTTCTCCGACAGAAAGACCGCCTACCGCGATTCCGCATTTTGCGTACGGAGCGGTACGCTCTATGGCTTCAAGTCTTAAGTCCGCGTACATATTGCCTTGGATGATGGGGAACAAAATTTGGTTTTCGGATTCCTCCGCTTTTTTGTAGCACCTATCCAACCAAGATACGGTCCTATCCAACGCCTCTTTCGATTTACGATGATCGGTACCGGCTGCGGTGCATTCATCAAACGCCATCATTATATCCGAGCCCAACGCTTGCTGTATCGCGATAGAATCTTCGGGACGCAAAAAATGTTTACTGCCGTCTATATGACTATGAAACATCACGCCTTCGTCGGTTACTTTGCGTAACGTTGAAAGCGAGAACACCTGAAAACCGCCGGAATCGGTCAAAATCGGCTTGTCCCAATGCATAAACTTGTGTAAACCGCCGGCATTACGAACAATTTCGTGCCCCGGACGCAAATACAGGTGATATGTGTTACTCAAAAGGATTTGACTTCCGCATTCCGCGACTTCTTCAGGGGATAACGCTTTTACAGTCCCGAGAGTGCCTACCGGCATAAACACAGGGGTTTCAATAACGCCGTGCGGAGTCGTTAAACGCCCTATTCGAGCGCCGGTTTGTTTACATTCTTTGATTATTTCGTACTTAAACATACTACCTCACAAAAATAAAGTTGCATCGCCGAAACTGAAAAATCTATATTTTTCCTTAACGGCAAGATTATATAGTTCGAGAACTTTTTCTCTTCCGACAAAAGCGGACACGAGCATTACCAATGTGCTTTCGGGCAAATGAAAATTCGTTATTAACCCGTTAATTACCTTGAACTTGTACGGGGGATAGATAAAAATGCTGGTATACCCCTCACCCGCACGAACTTTACCGTCTTCACCCGCGGCACTTTCGAGAGTACGTACGGAAGTAGTGCCGACGGCAATCACACGTCTGCCTTCCGATATCGCTTTGTTGATTTTTTCCGCGCTCTCCTCCGTAACTTTATAATACTCCTCATGCATTTTGTGCTCGAGAATATTTTTACATTTTACGGGTCTGAAAGTTCCGAGTCCGACGTGCAATAAAACTTCGGCGAACTCAACGCCTTTATCTTTTAGAGTTTGAATGAGTTCGGGTGTAAAATGCAGTCCTGCCGTAGGTGCCGCGGCGGAGCCGTCTACTTTGGCGTAAACGGTTTGGTAACGCGTTTTATCGGCAAGTTTTTCGGTAATGTACGGAGGCAAAGGCATATTGCCTACTCTATCGAGAATATCTTCGAAAACCCCGTCGAAATCGAATTCGACAATGCGTACTCCGTTGTCGGGGTCAATAGACTCAATCTTCAAAGACAGTTCCTCATTTATAACGATTCGGGAACCTATTTTAGCTTTTTTAGCAGGACGAAGTATCGCTTCCCATCTCGTATAGTCAATGCGTTTAAGCAAGAGAATTTCATACTCTCTTCCTTTCTCGTCATATCCGAAAAGACGTGCGGGAATGACTTTTGTGTTATTGATTACAAGTAAGTCGCCCGGGCGCAAAATGTCCGCTATATCGCGAAAAACGCGATGTTCCACTTTGTCTTCCGCTCTGTTATAGTATAGCATTCTCGACGAATCTCGCGGAGTCGCGGGATGTTGCGCTATAAGTTCCTCCGGGAGCTCGTAAAAATATGAAGAAGTATCGTTAATATCCACTGCCATCATCGTTTCCGTCCGTGTTCCAATTTAGTAAAGTCGTTTCTTTTTTTCTGTAATTTCCGACAAGGTTTAAGTGCTCGTACGCTTTACGCAAGCACACCCTGCCTCTCGGCGTGCGCGCAATGAACCCGAGTTGTATGAGGAAAGGTTCGTATACGTCTTCAATCGTCGTAGCTTCCTCTCCCGTCGCCGCAGAAAGCGTATCGAGTCCCACCGGTCCGCCTTCGAAATTTTCTATTATAGTCCTAAGCAGTAAGCGATCGATGTGGTCCAATCCGAGTTTATCGACTTCGAGGCGTGATAACGCTCTGTTGGTAACGTCGATGTTCACAGATGAATTTTCGTATTGAGCAAAATCTCTTACACGCTTCAACAGTCTGTTTGCAATACGAGGCGTTCCGCGCGATCGAGAAGCTATTTCGATGCTTGCCTTGCTGTCGATGTCAATATTAAGAATGTTTGCCGAACGTCTGACTATCATTCCGAGTTGTTCGGGCGTATAGAGTTCAAGACGGCAAATTATTCCGAATCTGTCCCTTAACGGCGCGGAAATATTACCGGCTTTCGTTGTCGCGCCGACAAGAGTAAATGGCTGAATGTTCAGTTTCATCGTTCTTGCGGAAGGACCTTGTCCTACGACAAAATCAATTACGTAATCCTCCATCGCAGGGTATAAAAGTTCTTCTGTCGTGCGGTTCAACCTGTGAATTTCGTCTATGAAGAAAACCGATTTAGGTTGTAGGTTTGTTAGATTCGCTACGAGTTCTGCATTTTTCTCAAAAGCGGGTCCCGAAGTGGATTTGATGTCGACCCCCATTTCGTTAGCAATAATTTTACTAAGCGTGGTTTTGCCAAGCCCTGGAGGTCCGTAAAGTAAGACGTGATCTAACGCTTCTCCTCTTGCTTTTGCGCTGTGCATAAACACACGGAGGTTTTCTTTAATTCGGTCTTGTCCGATGTATTCGTCAAGAGTCGTCGGACGCAAAACGTTTTCGTTTTCATCGGACGGAAGCTCGTCCGGCGTCGTTATCCGTTCGTCTACGCTACAACCGTCAAAGTCGTCGTGTACTTCGAATTTCTTAAAATAATCGTCGTCGGAATACATTATTTATCCAATCTCCTTAGTGCTTTAATGATCAAATCTTCAAGCCCCGTAGCCTCTTTTCTTACGGAACTCACCAGACTTACGGCTTCGGATTGCCCGACGCCCAACGCCTTTAACGCGTTAATCGCTTCGGACGAAAGCTCGTCTAAACCCGAAGTTATCGTTGCTACCTCGCCTGTGATATAATCGGTTTCCGTATCGGTAAGCTTTTCTTTCAATTCCAAAACAATTCTCTCTGCTGTTTTTTTGCCGACGCCTTTGATTTTGGATATCGCTTTAATATCTCCCGTAACGATACATACCGCAAGTGCACTCGGCTCCATTCCGGAAAGTATGCCTATCGACGCTTTGGGGCCTATTCCGCTTATCGTGATAAGTTTTAAGAACATCAATTTTTCTTCTCTCGAAATAAAGCCGTAAAGGCTCATTTCGT
Source organism: uncultured Christensenellaceae bacterium (assembly GCA_964480195.1). GTDB lineage: Bacteria > Bacillota > Clostridia > Christensenellales > DTU072 > Stercoripulliclostridium_A. The sequence goes on from CAYZOJ010000015.1 coordinate 17,098, forward strand.
CTTCACGCACGAAAAGATAGGTATGAAGTTTAACGTTATTGCCGATAGAGGGTAATTTTCTGAGTGTATTTACGGAAACCGTAATTTCATAGCCGATTCCGCCGACATCCAAGATGGCGACGTTGCCGTTTACAGAAACCAATTGACCGCTGATGTATGAATACATTACTTAACTCCGAAATCTCCGAGAGATGTGTTTGTTTGCGCGAAAGTTACGGCTACGGAAAGAGCGTCTGCCGCGTCGTCGGGTTTGGGGATTTCTTTTAATCCCAAATGAACGGCTATCATCGCCTGCATTTGCTTTTTGTCCGCTTTGCCGTATCCGGTTATCGCTTGTTTGATTTGCATAGGAGTGAACTCGTAAAGTTTTACGCCGGTTTTTTCGGTCACGTAGAGCACTACACCACGTGCTTCCGCAACCATAATCGCGGTTTTTTGATTGTTTTGGAAAAACAATTCTTCAATTGCAACCACGTCGGGTTTATAGTGATTGATAAGTTTTTCTATCTGATCGCCTATAAACGCTAACCGCTCCGGAAATCTTGTCGTTTTAGGCGTTTCTATAGCACCGTAAGCCACGGCTTTATGCTTAAAACCGTTGGTTACTATTACGCCAAAACCCAATATTCCGTATCCGGGATCTATACCGAGAACTACCATAAATATAAGTTTACTTTAATATTTAAGATAAGTCAATAAAAAAGGCTCAATTACAAGCTATTCACCGAATATATCGGTCAATTTGTTTTTGATTTCCGAAACGGAAGAAATGTCCCCTGCTTTAATTTCGGTCCTATAAACAACCTTTGCAGGTCTTCCCGCGAGCACAACAACTTCATCGGCAAGCGTTAAGGTTTCTTCGATATCGTGTGTTATAAGTAACGTGGTTCGAGGATCTACGGAAAGCAGATTTCCGAGATAGCGTTCCAGTCTTTTTTTAACACCGATATCAAGCCCTCGGAACGGCTCGTCCAAAACAATACATTCCGAAGGAAACAGGAATGCGCGCGCCAAAGCTACTCTCTGCGCCATTCCGGTAGAAAGTTCGTGCGGATACTTTTTGCGTTCATTTTGGAGTTCCACCGCTTCAAGAACTCGTGTGACGGCTGAATTTAGCTCCGTTTTATCTTTTATTATATGACCAACCGCGTAAGCGAGATTTTTCTCTACCGTAAGGTTTGGTAAAAGAGCCGGCTCCCCGAATACCATAGCAATTCTACCGTCGAAATCGACATTCCCCGAGTAATCGGTTAGCCCTGTCAAAATATTCGCAAGCGTGCTTTTACCTACGCCGGAAGCCCCCATGACGGCGATTATTTTACTTTTTTCGATTTCCAAAGAAAAATCGTCGAATATGATTTCATCGTTAAATTTTTTTGTAATATGCTCAAATCTCATTATTTTTGCCACCTTATCGTCAATTTCTTGATTAAACGCATAATGCACTCCGCAACATATCCGATAGCAACCGCCGAAAAAGTCCAAGCAAGCAACGAAGCCGTATCGAGGTATGCTCTCGCGTTTTGCATATTGATTCCCATCGAATCCGATGTCTGCGCGAGGACCTCTCCTGCAATAGTTACCTTAATCGCTAACGATATCCCGCTTGTCATTGCATCCAATGCGGACGGTGCCACAGAGGGAATGTAGAGAGTAAAAATTCTCTTGTATAACGGAACCCCGTAAACCTTACTCATATCGACGAGTTTTACGTCAATATCCGATAATGCAGACGAAAAAGAACCGTACAACACGGGAAATACTAATAAAAAAGCAATTAGAAGCGGTGCCGTTTTTGAGCTTAGCCATATTAATGCTAACAAAATTATGGACATTGTAGGTACGGCACGAGCTATCGTAATTATAGGCGAAAGCATTTTACCTATAGGAGGTAAAACGTAAGCAATTATCGCAAGAACAGTCGCTATGCCAAAAGCCAAACCGAACCCTGCCAATGCGCGTAAAAAAGTATCGCGCAAGGCTATCCAAAAAATCTTTTGACCGAGTAACGATCCGAGCTCTTCAAACGTCCTCGCGGGCGTAGGCAAAATCATTTCGATATCCATTTCTAATGCAAATAGATACCAAACGAGTATAAACAAGCCTACGCCTATCGCGGGATAAAGTAATTCTAAAGCTTTTTTTGCGACTTTCTTTGCTTTTTTCACTATATATTAGATGTTTGCATAGAAACCGGCATCGGGCATCTTACCGCCGACAACTTGCGGTTTTGAATTGTAAAGAGCAGCAAGATAGGCCTCGACAGACGCCTTTGCATCGTTTGCACGTACAAGTTTGATATTGCAAGCATCAACTATTGCAGGCGTTAATGCTGTCAAAGAAGTCGAACCGCCGTCTTTTAACGCAGCCAAAGCCACTTCGGAATTATTCTTAACCCAAGTGTTGTTTTCTTCCAACAATCCGAGGAAGTATTCGACAAAGGCGGAGTGCTCGGATGTCAACAATTCTTTATTCATAAACAAACTTGCCTGAGGGAATCCGCCGGTCGTATTCGAAGCATCGTTCCAAAGGTCTTGTAACGAAAGAACAGTCGTCGTACCCGTATTCGCATTCGCTTGCGTTACCGCAGGTTCGCCGAGTATGCCGAATTGCGCGTTGCCCTTTTTAAGCAAAGGAATAAGTTCTTTGCCCGAGGTAACGTAACGAAGAGCTACATAAGACGGATCTTCGGTTTCGGTTACTTGGTAAGGAATACCATAAACATCCAACGCATATTTGAAAGTGATATCGGGGGTGGCGCCCTGTCCGATATTGTATATAGTTTTGCCTTTTAACGATTCGAGTTTTTCTTTGAAAGTTTCACCGATAAGTTGTTCTTTTCCAACCATATATAGCGAACCTTGTATATCGGTTGCAACAAGCTTAATGTTTTGACCGCCGTTATTGTAAATGATTGCTCCGATATTCGTAGGCGCTATCGCGACGTTCGCCTCTCCGTTGAGAAGTTTCGTTTTGATTGCGTCCGCGCCGTCAACGATAGAGAGATTTACGGTATAACCGTTGAAAACGGGTTTATCTTTGAAAAGTTTTGCGAGTGCGATTGCGGGCGATCCGTCCGGAACTACGACGTTGATAGTCGTATTGACGATTCCGTCATCGGGATTATCGTCTTTTGTCTTATCGTTACAAGCGCAAAGACCAACGACAAAAGTCATTGACAGCAATACAACAAATACTGCAACAAGTGTTTTTTTGATTTTCATTTTATGCCTCCACTGAAACTAATGCCGATTTAACGTTAACGGCGTCGACTCTTCCGAGTTTCCCGGTTAACGCAGATATTCTTTCGTTCGAACCGTTTACAACTACGCTTATCGCATATATGTCGTTGTCTTTATCCGGAATGCCCATTCTACCACGAATAATATCCGCGTTATCGCTAAGAATTGACTGTACCGCGGGAACAACGTTTCTGTTCGTAACGATTATTGCCACAACGCCTATTTTGTCCATAAAAAATGCCTCTCCTTTAGTATTCGGAAAGAGGCATACGGTATCCGTAAAAATATTAACGTAATACAAACAAGCTTACTCTCCGAACGCATCATTGATTCAGGTTATTTGTTAATATGATAAACTAATCAAATATGTTTGTCAACAAATTTTCATATGCTATATCGTACAGACGAACGGAATTCGTAGCCACGGATACATATTTATCTTGTTCTTCTTTTGTCAAAGTAAATACGTCGCCCTTTTCGGTGATAATTCGCGCTCCGCCGTCATTTAGCGTCAGAAAACGTTTAACGATATGAATATCGCCTTGAATTGTCACTTGCGGGACAAAACTAAACAACACTTCACTTTTGCTATAATCTCCGATATTGATTTCCAAACCGTTAACAGAAACTCTGCCGTCTTTGACCTCTGCGACACCAAACACCTTATCGTCCCTAAACGTTTTATCGGTTAGATAATTCTCGGGAGAATTATAGACGGAAGAATGCGTACCGAAATCAACCAATTTACCGTGTAACAACACCGCGATTTTATCCCCGAAAGACATCGCTTCGTGCTGATCGTCTGTTGCAAATAAGACGTTGCCGGAGAACTCATTAACAGCAGGTAAGAGTTCCTCGAACAATTCTTTGCGTTGTGTACCTGTCAATGTCGAAAACACGTTATCAATAAGAGTAACGTTTTCATTGCGTAGCGCACCGCGCGCAAGAGCCAAACGAATTTTAATTTCAGGATACAATCTGTAAACGGGTTCGCTTAAAAACGGAGTTAAACCGAATTTTTCAGCCACAAAATTTACGACGTCGCTTATACTCGATTTGGGAGTTTTTCGTATTTTGAGAGGATATTCGAGATTGTATTTTGCTGTTCTATAGAGAAAAAATGCCTCATCCGAATTGTATATCAAACGTACGCCTCTGTCCTTAGGCTTCGACTCGGATATTTCTTTACCGTTTACGATGATTTTGCCGGTATCGCGCGGATACAACCCTGCCGCACATTTGAGGAGAGAGGTTTTCCCTCCCCCCTCTTGTGCAAACAGTGCAAGCTTTTCATCGTCGCTTAACGCAAACGATACGTCTCTAACGGCTATCGCTCCGTAAAAGTATTTTTGCGTAAGATTTACGACTTCGAACATTACTAAATAATATAATCGTCGGATTTGATAGTTCCGTTTTCGAGTTCTTGTGCGAGTTCTTCGTATCCGTCCCTGCCCAAAAGCGCGTAAGTTGCGTTCTTGCCTGCTTCGACGCCGGGTTGATTAAACGTATTAATATCGAACATCGCGCCGATATATGCGGTTTCCAACATAAAGAAATACATTAACTGCCCTATCGTGTGCGCGGTAACTTCCGGTAAGGTTATCATGTTGTTGGCTCTGTGATTTTTGGTTAACGCATATTCCGTCGCGTACATTTCGGCACGAATCAATTCGTTAAGCGAATGTCCCGACAAGAAATCTACCGCGGGAATATCTTCGCAACCGCCGGGTATATCGACGACTTCGCGATAGTCTTCAACCCCGATAAACGTAACGACCTTATCGAACGGACCCTCGGTGTAAAGCTGAACTTGGCTGTGCTGATCCGTTACGCCGAGCGCTTTGACGGGAGTCTGACCGACGTGTACGATTTCACCTTTGTTGTTAACGGCTTTACCGAGACTTTCGCCCCAAAGTTGGCAATACCAGTCAGCCATAAGCTTCAAGCTATCCGCATAAGGCATCATAACGCTGATATTTTTGCCTTTTTGTATGGAGATATATTGTAAAGCGGCAGCTACCAATGCGGGATTGGATTTGAAATCCGCTTTGCGACATTTTTTGTCCATATATTCGCAACCTTTGAGAAGTTGTTTGATATTTATGCCGAGAACAGCCGCGGGGAGCAAACCGACAGGACAAATTTCACTGAATCTTCCGCCTACTCCGTCGGGAATGACAAATGTCTTTAATCCTTCGCGACGCGCGATTTTTACAAGATTTCCTTTTTCGGAATCGGTGGTTGCGATGATATGATCTTTGGCGTCTCTTCCGTATTTTTCTTTGAGAATATCCATAACGATAAGATATTGGCTCATCGTTTCCGAGGTGGAACCGCTCTTGGTTATGACGTTAAAAATCGTTTTATCCAAGTCGATTACGTCAAACAATGCCGACATTCTTTCCGGGTCGACGTTATCTTCTACGTAAAACTTAGGACCGTTTCTCCAACGTTTGGGAAGTTCGTTATGACGCAAATGACACAATGCTTGGAATACCGCCATGGGACCTAATGCAGAACCGCCTATGCCTAATACGACAAAATACTCGCAACCGCGTCTTATATATTTTGCAGTACGGTTTATATCTTCAACTACGTCGTTTTGGTTGTACATAAGATCCGTCCAACCCATCATTCCCGTATTGCGGTTTGCTTTAAAAAACGCGTGCGCGCTTTTAGCTTTTTCTTTGACTGCTTCAAGCTCTTTATCTGTAATTCCCTGTTCGTCGCCAAGAGCTTTCGCCATCATGTTGTTGTAATCGAATTTAATGCTTTTAACTTCTTTTGCCATTGTATAAATCTCCTTTATTAGCCTCTTTGGGCTACCGTTAAACAATTTTTAAGATACTCAAAACTGCGTTTTACGTCATCAAACGTATCGTAATTTTTAGCATACAGTTCCATAAGAAGAGGTCCGTCGTATCCGACCTCAATTAGATTTCGAAAGAAGTTCGTAAAATCGAACTCTCCTTGTCCGGGTATTGCGAGAGTACCGTCGCTGTGGTAGTCGCACAAATGGACGGTAACCAATCTATTTGCCATTGACTTAATATATTTGTCGAGAGGAACCTTGCTTTGCATTGCTTGTTTAATGTCAAGGCAAACTTCCGCTTCGGGGTATTTCTCCAGTAAACGGTCAATAAATTCCGGTGAATTAAAGTACGTCCAATGGACGTTTTCGTATGCGACTCTGCAATTACCTCCGTATTCGGCAAGAATAGAGTCTAAGTGTTTTAATCTTTCCGCAATCCAATCATAATTCAGTATGTAAGGTATTCGTTTAAGCCTTGCGGGCCCGTGGAACGTATAAGAGCGCGCGCCCAAACGGGCGCACGCCTCCGCACATTGTCTAAAGAAAAATTCGCAATCCTCTCTGGTGCGTTCTGCTTGATTAAACAACTCCGGTTCGAATTGTTGGTTCAACGAGTGTACGCTATGAACTTTAAGGTTGCCTTTACGTTCCAAGAGCAAATCAATAAACTCCTTCCGGTATTCCCGGAAGGTAGTTAAAAAGATTTCTATGGTTTCGACTCCCATCGAATTTAAGATATTCAGGCTGTCCTCCGTTACTGCTTTTGTAAAGAAGGACGCCGTCGATATACCTACTTCCATAATTTATTAATACTCGGGCGTAATTAAGCCGTAGTCGCCGTCACGGCGCTTGTATACGACGGAAACCTTGTTGTTTTCGGCATTGACGAATACATAAAAGTCGTGGTCGAGAAGTTCGAGTTCCGCAACGGCATCTTCAACCGTAATAATCGAGATGTCAAAGTTCTTGACTTTAACGACCTTGCCCAAACGCTCGGTTGCGACTTCGGGTTCGTCTTTTGCGGGTTCATAAGGTAACGCCTTTTTGGGTTGTTTGCTGTTTTGGCGATCACGGAACTTGGCGATTTGTCTTTCGAGTTTAGGCAAAACCAAGTCGATATTGTCGTACATATTGTCCGACGTAACTTCGGATCTTGCGGTTTGACCGTTGAACAAAATAGTTATTTCCATAGTAAATTTGTCTTTACCTACGGTAGACAACTTTACTTTTGCAGTGGCGTCCTCCGGGAAATACTTGTCAAGTTTGGTAAGTTTCTTTTCGATTACAGATACGAGTCTGTTACCTTCGTTGTAACCTTTGGAAATCAATTCGATGCGCATTGTAGTACCTCCTAATGTTTTTCTATTCCGAAGACGATTTCTCCGTCTTTGACGTCGACGGTTACGTCGCTATCGTTTTTAAGTCTGCCCATAATTATTTCCTCGCTCAGCTTATCTGCGAATACTCGTTGCACTGCGCGTTTTAAGGGGCGTGCTCCGTATTCGAGATCTGTGCCGACGTCAATAAGATACTTTATAACGTCGTCCGAGTAAGATAATTTAATTCCCTTATCGAGCAATAGCCTATTTACTTGTTCTATCATTAGACGAGCTATTTTGTCAAGAGCTTCTTTATCGAGTTTACGGAAAATTACTATATCGTCTATTCTGTTGACGAATTCGGGGCTCAAACTCTTCTTAAGAATCGAAAGCTCTTTTTCCTTTAACGAATCATAGTCGTTGAGCGCTCTAAGCTCACCGCCAAAACCTACGTGCTTGGTATCCGCGATTTCGCGTGCACCCAAGTTCGACGTCATAATGATTATTGTATTACGGAAAGAAACAGTTCTTCCGTGCGAATCTGTCAAAATTCCGTCATCGAGAACTTGCAAGAGTATGTTGAAGACGTCGGGGTGGGCTTTCTCGATTTCATCGAACAGCACGACCGAATACGGCTTGCGTCTGACTTTCTCTGTTAGTTGCCCTCCGTCGTCGTATCCGACATATCCGGGAGCCGAGCCAATCAGCCTCGACACGTTGATTTTTTCCATATATTCGCTCATATCCAAGCGAATTAACATATTTTCGTCGCCGAACATTTGCTCTGCCAGTGCCTTTGCAAGCTCTGTTTTGCCAACGCCGGTAGGTCCCAAGAACATAAACGTTCCTATAGGTTTATTGGACGATTTCAGCCCTGCTCTCGCGCGTTTTACAGCACAAGCGACACTGTTTACCGCCTCGTCTTGACCGATTACACGTTTTTTTAGTGCCGTTTCGAGGTTCATAAGCCTTACAGCCTCTTCTTGATCGAGCCCGGATACGGGAATACGAGTCCACTCCGAAACGATTTCGGCTATATCTTTTTTATCGACGACAAGAGTTTCTGTTGTTTTAAGCCATTCGGCGCGAAGTCGTTCGATCTCGTTTCCGACAGTTACGAGTTCCGTTTGCAATGCAGTAACCTCCGCGGACGAATCCTCACTTGCTATTTCAATGCGCTTTTTAATGTCTTCGCGATGTTTTTCGAGTTTTAGTATTTCCGGCGGTGTGGTTAATGCCGCGACTCTTAACTTACTCGAAGCCTCGTCTATTAAGTCTATCGCCTTATCGGGGAGGTATCTGTCCGCAATATATCTATCCGATAACGTTACCGCGGAGGCAAGAGCTTCGTCCGTGATTATAACTTTATGGTGCGATTGATATTTATCGCGTAAACCTTTGAGGATTTTGAGCGTATCTTCGGCAGAAGGCGGATCGATAAATACAGGCTTAAACCTACGTTCGAGAGCCGAATCTTTTTCGATATATTTTCGATATTCGTCAACCGTCGTCGCGCCGATTGTAGGGATATCCCCGCGAGCAAGCAAAGGTTTCAAAAGATTTGCGGCAGTAGCGCCCCCGTCGTTGTCGCCGACAGAAAGAATCATATGCATTTCGTCGATAAAGAGAATGGTCTTTCCGTCGTCAAGATCTTTAAGCATTTTCTTAAAACGCTCTTCGAACTCTCCGCGGAATTTCGTTCCTGCGACAAGAGAACCTAAATCGAGGGAGAAAATACGTTTATTTTTAAGGATCTCGGGAACATTGTCGGTAGCTATCGCTTGAGCTAAGCCTTCGACTATTGCCGTTTTACCGACGCCGGGTTCACCGATTATTAGCGGATTATTCTTGGTACGACGCGTGAGCACACGCATAACCTGTTCGATTTCAGAATCCCTGCCGATTACAGGGTCGAATTTTCCGTTACGTGCGCATTCCGTCATATCGTATCCGAACGGATTTACGTTTTCGTCACCATGTTCCTCGTCCGACGCTTCGTCCTTTCTTGCCGAATCGCGTGTTCGAGGAATTGAAATCGTTTCGAAATTGATTTGGAATGGAGAATTTTGAGTTCCGAAGCCGTTTTCGAGTATACTATTGATGAGCGAAGCCCAGCTGTCTTCCTCTTCGTCCTCTACCTCTTTGCCGATGCCGTTAGCGGTCATGCTCTCAACTATCGGTTTGAGTTCGTTGTAACCGATATTGAATTTTTGTAATATTTCGTAAGCTCCGCTGTTTTTTATGAACGCAAGACCGAGCAACAAATGTTGCGAGTCGTAATATTTATAACCCGAACTTTCCGCAATTTGAGAAGCAAAACTCATCGCGCGACGAACGTTGTCCTCGGCGAAGAGCTTGTTTTGGGTGGTCGCATTCATACTGCGAACCATACCGAACACGGTATCTTTATCTACTTTGAGTTTATCTAAAATGTCGTAAGCATACGTTCCCTCTACCGTCAACATTGCCACAAGCAAATGTTCCGTCGCCATAGTCACGCCGGATTGCTTGGCATAAGCGTCTGCCTGTTCTATTATTTTTTTAACGTCGCCAGTGTATCTAAGGTTAGCCATGTTATTCTCCGACGTAGTTCTTATTTTCGGGATATGTAGCGTTTTAGTTTTTCTCTGAGCTCCGAATCCCGTAGCGCATAATCTATGTTGGCTTGCAGAAAGCCGAATTTACTTCCCATATCGTATCTTATACCCTCGAACTCGTACGAATATACGTTGAGTTCTCTCGACATCAAATCTATTGCCGACGGTAAATATACTTCTCCGTTTGCAACAGGCTTGGTTTTCGAGATATATTCCAAAATATCGGGCGACAAAACAAACCTTCCGAGACTTGTAAGAGTTGACGGCATATTGTCGAGGGTCGGTTTTTCGATAAACCCTTTAATGCGAGTATATCTTCCCTTGGTTTCCGACGGAACCATTACGCCGTAAGCAACGGCTTCTTCCGCCGGCATGTTCTGTACGCCGACTATCGCCGCGGCACCGGTAGTTTCGTAAGCCTCTATAAGTTGTTTCGTAACGGGTTTATGTTGATTGTAGATAATGTCGTCCGGGAACAATACCGCAAACGAATCGCGTGATATGAATTCGCGACAAAGTTCAACGGCTTTACCCGTACCTTTCATTTCAGGCTGAACGACGTAATAAATATTGATTTTACCACGATATTTATTTATTGTGGGTAAAAGATCTCGTTTGTTTGCGCGAACGAGCGTCGTTTCAAGCTCCGGTGCCGAATCGAAATATCTAACGATGTCTTCTTTACCTCTTGACAAAACTATACAAACATCCGTAATACCGCTATTAAGACACTCTTCGACGGCAAAATCTATCGCCGGTCTATCCAAAACCGGCAACATTTCTTTGGGCACGGCTTTTGTCACGGGCAACAGCCTCGTCCCGAATCCCCCTGCCGGTATGATTGCTTTATTTACAGTCTTCATATCGCTCCCATTCCCCCCGTTTCTATTATATAACAATTTTATGCGGATTGCAATAGGAAATAATTTTGATATTTGATATTTACAAAAAACTTTTTTAGCTATATAATGTTTTCGAGGTGAATATGAAAAAGCATAATAACATAGGAAACGAATCCGTCGTCGACAACACTGAAGAAACGACGCAACAAACCGCTCCCGATGAAGCCAAACAGGAGCTTACTCCCGAACAAATCAAACTTAAACGTAAAAACGATATTATACGTATAATCAAGTTTGTATTGTTTTCCGCCTCCGCAGGTATTATACAGACGGTCGCGTTTACACTTCTTAACGAAGTTGCTCATTTGGTCTATTGGGCGTCATATCTTATCGCATTGGTACTTTCGGTTATATGGAACTTCACGTTTAATAGGAAGTTTACGTTTAAGTCGGCAAACAACGTTCCCATCGCTATGCTAAAGGTCGCCGCCTACTATGCAGTGTTTACGCCGATATCGACGTTCGGCGGAAACGCGCTCGAGAGTATCGGCTGGAACGAGTATTTGGTACTCGCTATATCAATGGTACTTAATATGGTAACCGAGTATCTCTATAACCAATTTGTAGTTTATCGTAAATCAATGAACACAAACGATCTCGGTAAGAAAGAAGAAGCAAAACTCGCCGAAGCCGGTAAGCAAAACGACGCGACGGTCGAACCCGCGCAAGACGAAGAAACCGAATCGGAAAACTAATCTAACGATAGCTAAATAAAAGGACTAAACGAATTGCCGTTTAGTCCTTTTTGATGTCATGTTCTCCTATCTGTTTCGCCTACCGCGCATATTCGTAATCATCGCCACAAACCTTATCAAATACAAAAACGATACGACGAGGGACGCTACATACGTAAGAGCTGCAGACGTCAGCACTTTGCGCACTGCGGGAACTTCGTCCGCGGTAATCATGTTCTCATCTTTGAGCATCCTTATCGCTCTCGACGACGCGTTAAGCTCGACAGGCAAAGTTATGAGCGCAAAAATAGTCGTCAAAGAATACAGCACAATACCGGCAAACAACACGTATGACCCGAAATTATAGCCAACACCGCCTATTATCGCTTCCAAAATCAAACCGATTAACGCCACGGGAACCGCAAGGCGCGAACCGATATTTGTAATCGGCACAAGGATACTACGAAGTTTAAGCAAAAAACTTCCGCTATGTTTTTGGCATGCGTGCCCGCACTCGTGCGCGGAAACGCCGAGAGCAGCGATACTCGAACTGCCGTAAACGCTTTGTGAAAGCGATAACACGTCCGTTGACGGATTATAGTTATCGGTTAGGTTCCCGGATATAGGCCTCACCGAAACGCTTCCGCACCCGTAATCGCGCAAGAGTCTTCTGCTTGCCTCGTCAGCGGTAATACCCGAACGCGCGGGAACTTTAGAATACTTCGCGAAGTTCTTTTTAATAAGTATTTGCGCAACCACCGAAAGTATTATTCCGGGAATAAGTATTATAAGCGAACCGTAATATAAATATATCATATACTCACCTCAACATATATAGTATCGCATTTTATTGTTAAAAGTCTATTAATATAATAATCTTTTAACGAATAATACTTGACAAAACGCCACTTTTACAATAATATCTTATATACATGCGGATGTGGCGAAATAGGCAGACGCGTAAGATTCAGGATCTTATGATTGCAAGATCATGCAGGTTCAAGTCCTGTCATCCGCACCAAACAAGAATAAAACGAACCTTGAAAAATCAAAGTTCGTTTTATTTTTTACAAGAGATTATTTCGGCTTAATCGTTAAACTGAAATGTCTGAAATCAATGATAAGGGCCGAAGTATTTTCTCGGATTTTATACAATGTCATTTATTTCAAATGTTAAATACTTATCTTTCATCTATATCTAACAACCATAATTTTGTCTAATTCTATTCAATAAGTTATTGCCTCCCCGCAAAAATTAGCTTTTTTCTTTCACACAATCACGGGGGAGCCCTCACCTATCGTGAGTTCTTACTCGCGACCATGATAGCCACCTTTTATAGGCAGGACAAGCACTGCTGTAGAAACCACATTGTTCGAGTAATTTTCTTAAATATTTAAGCATTAAACTTCTGTAATCAGCAAATCTTCATTGAAAATCTGCAGCTCTTTTTGAATTTTTCCACTCACAAAGTGAATAGCACCGCCGAACGCATCATGGTCACAGATTGAGTTAACATACAATGAATTCTCGCAGCACAACTCTGCCTGCCGTGCATATTCAGCCTTGCCACCGTTTTCCCATTCTTCTTCTGTCCAGCAGACATAAACAGGCCAGAAAAGAATATCTTCTCCGAGGGCAAATCGCTCGGGATACTCCCAAAGATCACCACAAAGACCAATCACGCATTTCTTGTTCTTGTAGTAAAAAACATCGACAGACAAGCCTTCTTTGTAGTGCTCATCCGTCTTTGTGAATTCCTTCCAACCTTTCGAAATGCGGCGATAATTATTGAGTATCTCCCCGTCGGAGATCAACGCGCAAGAAGAATAGATGGATTCCCGCTCCAGCTCGTTATATCCGAACAAGACATCAATACCCAGTTCTTTCGTCAACTTTTTAATTTGCATAAACTCCCATGATGAAGCAGTCAACGCTATTTTTCTATCCTCTTCATACTGCCACGAAAGCGCATTGAAGCCCTGTAAAAAAGCTTCTCCGAAGCAAACAAGCTCTGCGCCTTCTGCTTTCGCTTCTTTCATATAACGTTCCATCTGCGACAGATTATAGTTTATATCTTGGTCAACGATTCGTGCCGAGGCAAGTGCAATTTTCATATTGACTCCAATCAAAAGCAAAATGGATTTGCTATATTATCCGCACCAAAAACCTTTACTGCCATCCGATACATGGCCTTCGCGTGGATACGGTCGTGCCAAATAAAGCGACGCAGAACTTTGCGGAGTGACCAATCCTCATGATAGTTACCCTCAATTACTACATTTTGAAGAAAATCGTGTCGTCGCTCCAACGCCTCAAATCCACGCTTGCGACATTCGTATATATTACCGCTATTATCGGCATCTACATAAATCTCTCCGAAATAATACACATTTACATTCTTTGTATGTTCGTACATTTCATTTGCCGAGCGAGGCACCGGTCCATAAAAGGTAATACGCTTCGGTACAGCCACAATATTCTTGTCCGGGATTGACTCGTAAAGTGCAAGAAAATCTTTCGCCGACTTTAGTGCAAGTGTTTTCAGCTTTTCATATTCGGTAACTGTCAGCGATACCTTTTCACTCTCAAAAAGCACATCGGAATCCGCATCCCAAATGGCAAGATCAGAGCATTTTTCTCCGACGATCACGATCTCTATTTTATTCACTGCATCTAAGCCCCGCCATTTAGAGTAGGAAATGATCTCCAGTGGCATCTTTGCCTTTGCGATTTCAAGACTTTCGCCACGAGTAAATGCACCGATATAATCTACCGCATAAAGCAATGTATCCTTACCGTTATGCTCCCATACACAGTTAATTATCATGCCACTTCTCCAATTTGAAATCAGTCTAAATGTCTATATTAAAACAATAGATTTTTCATCTCACATAGCCCTATTGTTTTGCTTGTATACAGTATATCACAGCTTTACCATGCTTTTCAATAAGTCGATCGAGATTTTCTGCAAAGTAATGCAACCTTTTTCTTTTTGTCGTCTAAAAAATCAAAACGTCCACTTAATACCTATATCGTTAATTTAATAGAGTATTTCTCAATTATAGAAAACCTCAATAACAAAATAAGCATTTATAAAAAAAGAAACAACCACGCGGGCTGTTTCGGATAACAAATTAAAACATATATGA
>CAYZOJ010000016.1:0-31019 GCA_964480195.1 uncultured Christensenellaceae bacterium
GCTAATGCATATTTTTGGTTATTTTGTTGACGAGGGGTGTGTAATAACGGAAAGCCCAGAGCAAAAAGGCGTCGTACGCAAGGAACAGGCACGTAAATATAACGTTCAATACAAAATAGAGAAGTCCGCCGTTTTCTGTGGAAATTCCGAGTTTTTCAAAATCTATAACAAACACGTTCGTAAGATAATAGCATATAAAAAACACCAAACACGAGTATACCGCTTTGATGAGATACGCAAATATCGGTTTTAATTTGTCGCGGTGCTTTTCCATTACAATAGTGGCAATCGTATAAGCTCCGCCGACAAGAACGAATCCGAGAATATTGACGTTTGCGAATATCCCGCCAAGCGCGCAAACGGCAACGTAGGCAAGTATCGCTTCTCTGTAATAATCCTGAGTGAGAGGTAAAGCTATCCCGACGGCGGCAAGCAGATTAAACGCAAGCGACGCCACTCGGACGTAAAAGGACGCGATCACGCACAAAAGAGAAATCGCCGCGCCGATACCGGCAAGGGCGATTCTTTTTGCGGAAAAACGCTTTTTCATTTTAACAGCAAGCGATTAAATCGCCGCCCATACATTCACAACAGCAATCGGCGCAAAGCAAGCTCGAACAGCAATCGCAGGGAGTAACTCCGCGGGAGGGTCTTACGTCGTCGCGATAGGATCTGCCGTCCGGATTGGAATACGGATCGTAACTTTCGCGATAAGAACGTCTATGCGCGTTCATCCTGTCTTCGAGGTTATTAAGAGCGTCGCTGTATTGGGTGTTGCCGGGCTCGAGATTGACAGCCATGCGAAGATGTTCGAGAGCCTCTTGCTCGTTCTTCTTGGCGTGGCAGACTATGGAATACAAAAAATGCCACTGCGCGTTACGCTCCGAGTAATCGTTGAGGAGCCTTTCCGCCTCTTCGAAACGACCGCGCTTTAAATGCTCGTCAACCTTTTTTAAGGTATCGTCGGGGGCGTCCGTAACATAATAGCGCGAACGTAAAATCTCGTCGGCTTCTCTGTACGCGGTTTCTATTTCGTCGAGTTGTTCGCACGCGTACTCACCCTCTTCTCCCGGAGCGAAACGCTTGCTTTCCCACTTGCGACGTTCGTTTTTATATGCTTCGTAAAGTTCGTTTTGGGTTACCGAATCGGTAACTCCGAGCCTCACAAAAGGGTCTTTTGACATTTTTTGCCTCCTTTAGCCAACACGTCTTCGGTCGTCGCTTTCAGTCCTAAATAGACTATGTTCGAAAGCGGTGGCTCGTCCACGGTTATATCCATTCTGTCGTATGCAGATATTATATTTTTAACGTATCCGTTAAGTCTACATTCAACTTCGTTTTTAATGCGCGCAAACTCCTCGTCGGTAAGTTCGCCTTCGGGCTTTAACGGATTGTAGTCGCCCTGTTTTATGTCCTTCCCGAGGTCGTCGAACGCGTCAATTACGTATATCCATCTGCCGAGATTATCTGCAAGTACGGTGAGATTCGCGTCCGCGCCCGGGCAAACGTCCCTTGCAACCGCTACGAGCATGTCGCCCGAAAGCTCCGCAAGTACGTCGATATCTTTGCATCCGCTTTTTTCCGCCTTGTCTAAATCCGCGAACACCCTTTTGAGTTCGGCGTCCAATTCTTTATGTTTACGAGCGGTGCGCTTATACTTGCCTTTTACGTACGCGCAAGCTATACGATGTTTGAGTCTTCCGCCGTCCGCCACGTCGTCGGCAAGTTTATAGTATCCGAGTATGGTATTTACTTCGGCAACGGCAATCTGTATTTTATCCTCTTTTACGACACTGAACTTGCGTCCCGCTTCGTGCACCAAACATCTCGAATCCTCGAACTCGGCTTTGAGTTTGGCGTAATTGTGCGCAAGCATAGACAAAAACGTGATATCGTAATTAATTCCGAAACGCATAAGGGGCGGATTGTGCTTGCCAATGCATTTACATAATCCGCAATAATACGCACGGTAAACCGCGTAATCTCTGATTCGCATATCGGGTTTGTCAGCTTTTACGTATCCGAACATCTACACCATTATAATATAATTCCGCATTTTTGGCAAGATAAACTTATCTATATATATAATACTAATATTATCTTAATGAATGATTAAAATAAAGACCGCTCTCGCGGTCTTATTTTAGAAATTGACAAGCCCTACTTTGCGTTTTACCTTGCTCATCGTTCTCCTCGCGATGGCTCCCGCCCTTTCGGCTCCGTTCTTCGCGACTTCGGCAAGATACTCCTTGTCGCCCATCAGTCTTAAATACTCTTCGCGGACGGGACGGAGTTTTTCGACTACGGCTTCGCCTACCGCGGACTTGAATTTTGCGTAACCCGCATCGTGGTACTCGTTTACGAGATCTTCGATACTTCTTCCGCTGAACACCGAGAAGATCGTAAGTAAATTCGATACTCCCGGTTTATCATCACGGAACTCGACGACGGAATCGCAGTCGGTAACCGCACGTTTGAATTTGCGCATTATGCTGTCGGGGTCCTCGATTATCGAAACGGACGCGTTTTGGTCGGGGTCTGACTTACTCATCTTCGCGGTCGGGTCTTGAAGACTGAAAATCTTTGCTCCTTGCTTGGGGATATAGCCTTCCGGCAACGTAAACGTCGGCGAATAAAGGTTATTGAATCTAAGGGCTATGTCGCGCGCTATTTCCAAATGCTGTTTCTGGTCTACGCCGACGGGGACGAGCGACGTCTGATACAAAAGTATATCCGCCGCCATCAGCACGGGATAATCTAAAAGTCCCATATTGATATTGTCCTGATGTTTTTGGGACTTATCTTTGAATTGGGTCATGCGGTTCATCTCGCCGATATACGTAAAGCAGTTAAGTATCCAAGTGAGCTCCGCGTGTTCCGCAACGTGGGACTGAAAATATATTATCGCCTTTTCGGGGTCCAATCCGCAAGCGAGATATTGCGCGAAAAACGAAAGTGCCCTCGCCCTATACTCGGCGGGGTTTTGCCTTACGGTAAGCGCGTGAAGATCGGCTATACCGAAAATGCAGTCATAGTCGTCCTGCATTTTCAACCAGTTGTTTATAGCGCCCGCATAATTGCCTATCGTGATGATGCCGGTCGGTTGAATCCCGCTGTAAACGACTTGTTTTCTTGTCTGATTGCCGTTGCTCTCCATTGTTATCTCCTTACAAAAACGACGGGCGACGCCCGTCGTGCGTTTTTTTATATAACTTTAGTTGTTTTGACCGTCTACGATACTCTTTACAAAACTCGGGAGTTCGTCGTAATCGGCAGATACCGTAAGGACGAAAGTCGCTTCCGTCTTGCGTGCGATTGCGGTAAGTCTTTCATAGAAAGAGCCCATATCCTCGATGTTCTTGCCGACCATACGAGCCGCGCCGTCGATATAGATAAGGCGGATATCATAGTTGGCTTCGAGCATTCCTTGTATAAAGCCGATAAGTCCGTCTTCGGTATTGATATGGCTTTCTTTGGTGTTGGTGAAACGAATTTGATATTTGATTTCTCTGGTATAACGCGACGTATCCGTGATAAAGACGATATCTCCTACTTCTTTTGAAAGGCTGGAGTTCGCCTCGTTGATTATCGTTTTGGTTTTACCCGTTCCTTTCGATCCGTATATTATTCTGATCATAAATGCCTCGCTTGTTTAATTTGATATGGAAAACCTTTTCCACTTACATTGTACCATCTTTGAAAAATTTTTCAAGGGGGTTTTTCCATATTTTTCAACTACTTTATATTATGTTTGTTTATGGAATTTCAGCTTTGAGGTTTGTTTGGCTGTTTTTTGATTTTTAGGAGTTAATTTTCGATTTTACTGAGCTTTGCGTTTTGGTCCGCAAGAGCCAACGCTTCGACCATTTCGAAAAGATCTCCGTTCATAAACTCGCCGATGTTGTAAAGAGTAAGTCCTATGCGGTGATCGCTTACCCTGCCTTGAGGGAAGTTATACGTTCTGATACGCTCGGAGCGATCTCCCGTACCGATCTGCGTACGACGGTTCTCGGCATACTCTTTGTCTTTCATCGTTTGGAAGTGGTCGTAAAGACGAGATTTCATTACCTTCCAAGCTTTTTCTCTGTTCTTTATCTGCGAACGCTCGTCCTGACACTCGACGACTATTCCCGTCGGCAAGTGAGTGATACGCACCGCGCTCTCCGTCTTATTGACGTGCTGACCGCCGGCGCCTCCCGAACGATATGTGTCTATCATAAAGTCTTTTTCGTTAAGCTCGATGTCTACGTCCTCCGCTTCCGGCAATACCGCTACCGTAACCGTGGAAGTGTGTACTCTTCCCTGACTTTCGGTTTCGGGAACGCGCTGTACGCGATGAACACCGCTTTCGTACTTCATCTTGGAGTACGCGCCCTTTCCGGTTATCATAAAAGTTGCTTCTTTTATACCGCCGAGTTCGGTCGCGTTGACGTTGATGTCCTCGACTTTCCAACGAAGTCTATCCGCAAAACAGTGGTACATACGCATAAGTTCTGCGGCAAACAAGCTCGCCTCTTCTCCGCCCGCGCCTCCGCGGATTTCGATAATGACGTTTTTGTCGTCCATAGGGTCTTTGGGAAGCAACATACGTTTGAGCTCCTCGACAAGAGCGTCCCTTTTGTCGCGGACTTCGTAATATTCCATTTCCGCCATTTCTTTCATCTCGCGGTCGTCGGAACGCATCATCTCTTTGCAACCGTCCATCTCTTCACCCATTTTGAGGTAGTTTTCGTATGCCTCGACTATGGGTTCGAGTTGTGCGTGCTCCTTGACAAGCTTCTGCCATTCCTCTCTGCGGGCAACGGTGGCGGGATCGGAAATAAGCTCCGTAACCTCTTTGAACCTTAAACGCATCGCTTCTAACTTTTCAAACATATCTTTACCTATTATCCTTTTATTATCGCTACTCTTCGGACGGGAGGATTGTTATAGTCGGAGATAAATTCGACTTCTCCGAAAAGCTCCGCTATGGCGGTATCCTGCCCTATGCCTATTTCCATAAGAAGCGTTCCGCCCTCTGCAAGGTGCTCTTTATATTCAACGGCTATTCTGCGGTAAACGTCGAGTCCGTCCGTCCCTCCGTCCAACGCAAGTCGCGGTTCGCTGTCTTTGACTTCTTCGTCCAAGCCCTCTATGTCCGCGGTGGGAATATACGGGGGATTGATGACTATTACGTCGAACTTACCGTCTGCGGGCGCAAATAAATCGCCTTCGACAAACTCGATGTTCGCACCGAGCGCTACCGCGTTTTCTCGGGCTAAACTCAGTGCGTCCGCACTTATGTCGCTCGCGACGACGGTCGCTCCCGTTTCCTTTTGCACAGCTATCGCTACGGCACCCGAACCCGTGCACGGCTCAAACACCCTCTTGCCGGCTCCGTTACCCTTTCCGCCAAGCGCAAGTATAGCTTGCTCTGCAAGAATTTCGGTATCGAAACGCGGAATCAACGCACGCGGATCGGTCTTTATT
The DNA here is from genome assembly GCA_964480195.1 of uncultured Christensenellaceae bacterium. Classification (GTDB taxonomy): domain Bacteria; phylum Bacillota; class Clostridia; order Christensenellales; family DTU072; genus Stercoripulliclostridium_A. The sequence goes on from CAYZOJ010000016.1 coordinate 5,470, forward strand.
TCGTATCCGTAAAAGTTCGCCGAACCCAAAATGTACTGCAACGGCTTTTTGCCTTCCGCGCGTTCCGAGGCTATCTTTTCGGCGCGGTCCGCTATGTCTTTATAGATAACTCTTTCCGGACGCAACGCGCTACGCTTGCTTTCCGCAAGCAACGACAGCAAAATTTCTTCGTTTTCCCACGTTTTGGGATTGATTTCGTTAAGCTTTGCAAGCGTGTTCTTTATCGTTACGGACGTACGGAAACTCTTTAAGGGCATATTTTCGTCCGCTTGCAACGAGAGAACCTCTTCGAACGCGGTTCGCGCGACTTCTATCATCGAGTCGTCGGGTTCCTTGGTCGTGATAAGCTGAAGGGCAAGTCCCGGAGCTTTGAGTACGCGCACTACGGGGTTATCGAACTTGGCAAGGAGTTTCAAAACTTCATAAGAGCAACCCGCCACAAACGGCAAAAGTCCGAGTCTTATGAGAATTTCGTATATCTGCAAGGACGGCTTCCAGCCCGCAACGGCTTCGAGAAATGCAAAAAATATCGAATAGAACAGCACGGACACCAAAATTACGATGAATATAAAGTTGGTTCCGCATCTGTCGTGCAATCTCTTTTGCTTGCGAATGTTCTCGACGGTCAGTTCCTCGCCCGCTTCGTAACAAGCTATGGTCTTATGCTCGGCACCGTGATAAGAAAAAAGACGTTTTATCTCTTTCATCCTCGAAATAGCCCCGAGATATCCTACCAATATGGCTACTTTGACTATTCCGAGTGCGAGATTTTCGATAAAACTCGCCCACGCGCCCAATGCCGACATATCTATCGCGCTAAACGCCCAATTTTTGAGCACCGTCGGGATTACGATGAACAACGCAACCGCCAAAACAAGTCCCAGCACGACGCCTATGCCCGAGGCAAGCTTAAGCGCGTCGATGTGGAGTTTTTCCGAAAGCCACTTTTCCGCTTTTGTCGGTTCGGATTCCGCATCGTCGCCGAACACCTCGCCCGAGCGCATTATAATCTTTGTTCCGTCCGTCAGACTCGACACAAAGTTAAGCACACCGCGCAATACGGGAATTTTGTAAGCGACGGATTTCTTGGCTTCCAAACGCTTACTTTCTACCTGTATATTACCGTACGGATCGCGTACCGCTATGGCTTCGGCGCTTTTACCGCGCATCATAACGCCTTCGAGTACCGCTTGTCCGCCGATTTCAACGCTGTTTTTTCTGGACATTCCGACTCCCTTTTAGCAAAATAGGTGCAGTAAAAAACTGCACCTACCGCTTGTTTTGCATGTTGTCTTATTTTCTGCCGTAGCGCTTGTTGAATTGATCTACTCTACCGCCGGCGTCTACTACCTTTTGTTTACCGGTATAGAAGGGATGGCATTTGTTGCAGATATCAACCTTGATAACGTCGACATTCTTTGTGGTGCCGGCTTTGAAGGTCGCGCCGCATGCGCATACTACGTCTACTACTTTATAGTTAGGTTGGATTTTCTCTTTCATATCTATATACCTCTGTCTTATTCAAAAGTGCTACATTATTATAAAGGCGTCTGCCCGCATTGTCAACTGTTTTTTACAAGTTTAGCGCAAATTCCTTTATTTACTACGCGCGTATGACTATGCCGTTGTGCCCGTAAGGTTCGTTAGCAAGGGTTTTGAACGCTTGCTCCGCTTCCGACAGCGGGAACGTTTTGTCTATGAACCCGTCGAATTTCAAAATTCTCTGCGCCAAAGTGTTCACCGCCGAATTGAATTCCGACTTCCCGCACGAAACGCCTTTTACGCTCAAGTTCTTTCCCGCAATGTGGGATACGTCGCAATCAAGACGCGGAAGAGCTCTGTTCGAAAGCGACGCGATTATGCAGTCCCCGCCTCTCGCCGTAAGATTATACATAAACGACGCTGTCGCTCCGTATTTTGCGCTTATTACGGTATGATCCGCCATTCTGCCTCCGGTTATCGACAGTACGCGTTTGGCTACGTCTTCCGATTCCTCGTGGACGGTATAATATATACCGCACTTTTCGGCAAGAGCTATAAGTCCCTCGTCTTTTGCAATGTAAATCGGAACAGCCTGATAATAAAGCGCAAGCTGACCTATAAGATTGTTGAGAAGAGTGCCTCCCGCAAGGGCTATATAATCGCCCTTTTTTACGTTAAAGCTGTTGATTACCTTTAAGGCGACCGCAACCATATCGGTAAAAACGGCTTCCTCCTCCTTGATGTCTTCCGGGAAAGGTATCACGTTATCTATAGGTAGCGATATGAAATCGCGCAAAAAACCGTCCTTATCCATACCGTATTCGAGAGGCTCGAGATAATCTTCGTCCGGCTCCGTCGGAGAAACGTACGGATTGAGAATAACCCTCGCTCCGCGTTTGAGTCCGTATTCCGGTCGGTCCTCGCTTACGACGGCGGTTGCCATACCGCACGGCACGCGCGGATACTCGGCATCTATTTTGCCCTCGTACAAGGCGACGTCGGCTTTGGCGGGATAGACGAGCCCTATTTTTAGTTTGACTTCTTCCGTCGCGACGTTTTCTTCTTCCGCGACTTTGAACGTTCTTTCGCCGGTTGCGCAATAGAGTTTCATTCCTGCCTCCGATGATTGGTGTATTGATTATAGCACAGTTCGCTTTATAATGCAACACTCAATCGTAGCGTTCGGTTTTATGTAAAAGTTCGGCTATTATATCAACGTCGCCGGCGCCCAAAATAAGCAACGTGTCCCCGCTTTTTAAGGACGTCGTCAAAGCTTTTGCAAGCTCCGTATGCGTGTCGTAATAGTACGCTTTTGTCTTGCCGAGTTCGACTATGCCTTTATACAAGTCGTACGCAGTCGCCCCGCCCGTCCTTTCCCGCGCTCCGTATTCCTTTAAGATATACGTTTCGTCCGAATCGCAAAACGCCGTTACGAAATCTTTATACAGCGCGGCGGTTCTTGTGAGCGTATGCGGTTGAAAAACCGTTATCAGACGTCCGTTGTTTTTACTAAGCTCCGCGGTTTTTATCGACGCGCGAATTTCGGTCGGGTGGTGCGCATAGTCTATATAGATATCCGCGCCCGACGACGTTCCGCGATACTCGTATCTCCCGCCTACTCCGCAAAAGCCTTCGAGCCCCGCTTTTATCGCGTCGTCATTTACGCCTATTGCCCTCGACGCAAGGCAACTCGCAAGAGCGTTGTATATGTTGTGATATCCGGCAACTCTTAATCGTATATCTAAATCTCGGTATCCTTTTTGCACAATTCGGAAACCGTATCTTCCGTTTTTGAGTAATTCGATATTCCTAACTCCGCAATCTGCGGTATTCTCTATTCCAAACGTGACCATAGGTTTATATGTGCACTTGTACATACGATAAAACTCGGTATCGGCATTGACAACGGCAACGCCTCCTTCTCGCATTCCTGAAATAAAAGACATAAACGCGTCGTAAAGTTCGGTAACATTTCGATACGTATCCGGATGATCGAGTTCGACGTTCAATATAACCGCAACGTCCGGGGACAATGCCAAAAAACTTCTTTTGTATTCGCAAGCTTCGGTTACTATACAGTTGTCGCCTTTATAAACCGCGCTCCCGCCGTCGAAAGCGTCCCCGCCGATATGCGCGGTGTACAAAAGCCCGGCTTCCTTATAAATTTTTGCAATCATTGCGGAAGTCGTCGTCTTACCGTGGGTACCCGCAACAGCCGTAACGTAATCGTACTTTTTGCAAAACTCCCCCAAAAACCAATCTCGACGAATTGTCTTTACGCCGAATTTTCTTGCGCTCTCGAGTTCTTCGTCCGTGGGCGGAATAGCCTGCGAATACACCACTAAATCGGAATTTTTTATAACGTTTTCGTCGGAACCCAGATACACTTTCGCGCCCCATTCGTTAAGTTCTTCCATCCTACGTCCGTATTTCAAGTCAGACCCCGTTACGAGTTTGCCCTCCAAAAGCATTAGCTTTGCAAGAGCCGACATACTTGCGCCGTCTGCTCCGATAAAATGTATACGATACGGCTTATTATCCAAAAACATACTCCATAGTATGCGCGCCCATTTCTCGAAGTGAAAAAATTTACAAAAAACGGCGCCTTTCGGGATAAAAAAAGTAAATCATATTGAAACATCTTCAAATAGGTTGTATAATCAAATAAAGTATATCGTTCGAGGTGCACTATGCAAATCACAGACGTTACCGTTAAGCTCGTGGCGCGCTCCGATAATAAATTGCGCGGAATAGCAAGCATCGTGATTGATAACGATTTTGTAGTTCACGATATCAAAATCATCGAGGGAAGCAGTGGTTGCTTTATCGTTATGCCGTCCAGAAAAACTCCCGACGGCAAATATCGCGACGTCGCCCATCCCTTGCGCACCGAAGTCAGAGATTATATAAGCAATGCGGTACTCTCTGCTTATGAGGTAGCTCTAAAAAACGAATAGCCTATAAACTTTCGTAATATAAATAATCGGCTTTGCCTATGGCGGTACGCGCAATTTTGTCTACGACGACTATTTTGCGCGGAACTGCGTACGGCGAAATTTCACGCGCTACGGCGCGTTTTATTTTTTGCTCTATTCCGCCTATCTTTTCGGATAACTCGACATAGAGTGTAACCATCGGTTTGCCGTTTGCGTCGCGCGTTCGAGCGGCGCAACAAGCGGAAACTCCCTCAACGGTGTTTACCGTGCGCTCGATTTCGGAAGGAAAAACGTTTATCGCCGCTATCTTCAAACTGCGTTTGGCGCGTTCCTTAAAAAAGAGATATCCGTCCCCGTCGACATACCCCATATCGCCCGTCGCAAGCCATTTTTTACCGTCGTTGTCCGAGTGTATTACTTTTTGGGTCAATTCGTCGTCCCCGAGGTAGCCCGACATCATCGAAACCGCCGAAAGATATATCTCTCCGACTTCTCCGATTTCAGCTTCGCGACCGTCCTCGCGGATGATTTTTACGGCGTTACCCGTAAGAGGCGTGCCCTGAGAACCCGCTTTGGTTGCTCCGTTCGCTCCGACCGTTACGACCGAAGCCGTTTCCGAAAGCCCGTAACCCTCAAGTAGCTCCGCACGACTTCCGTTCTTTTTCAAAACAGCGTCAAAATTTTCTTTGATACGCGGAGAAAGTCCGTCGCCTCCGCAAAACGCTTGCGTGATACTCCTAAGATGTTCGCCGTCGAACGAACGCTCCGCGGTGAGTTTTGCATACATCGACGGGACTCCCGCAAGGTGGGTTATCTTTTCGCGTTTGATAATCGAAATTGCTTCTTTTGCCTTAAATCTCGGTTCGAGAACCACTCTGAATCCGCACATTATCGTATGCACGCATATCCCGAGCCCGAATCCGTGGAATACAGGAAGCATCATCAACATCGAATCGTCCTTTTCGGAATAATCTTTGTCGGGATGTACAGTGTCGAGTACCGCGCGCGCCAACGAGTTGAGCGCTTTATCCGAAAGTTCGACGGTTTTTGATTCGCCCGTCGTACCACCGCTATGGATATATACGGCTATAGAACTCCCGTCCGTCGTTACGGGAACGCAAGGAGCGTGTTTTAACGTATCCTTAAAAAACTTTTTGCCGAGAAACGCCGTCCTTTCTGCACAATAAATCGGAAAACCGCCTTTTCTGTATGCAAAAGAACTGCAAAGCACGATTTTGACGCCCGATTTTTCCAGCATTTTTTTGTGTTTAAAATATAAAAAATCGAGAATGACGATAAGCCCCGTATTCGTCTTTTTTAGGACTCTTTCAAGATTGTTCGTCGGAAGTCGCGGATTTATCAGGTTGACGACAACGTTTACGGCTCGCGCTCCGTATACGGAAATCACGGCTTCCGGAATATTCGGGAGCATAACGCCTACGGTTCCCCCGCAACCGACGGTATCCGTGAGATACCCGCCGAACCGTAACGAGAGGTCTATAAACTCCTTGGCGGAAAAAGACTTCCCGTAATACGTAAGCTTTGGTAGCGTTTGGTCCGACACGGAATCCTGAAAATATCCGAATATACTTTGCTCCGACTTCATATCAATATTATACAAGCGAAAAAACTCGCTTGCAAGGATTTTTTAGGTAAGTTACTAAATTACGGAGGTATTTATGTTATTAAGTTCTATTTCCGAAAAGATTGCGGTTTCCGTAACAACCGCCGAACGCCTCGGAAAACCCGTCGGCGTGCTCGTATCCCCTACCCGCAAGCGTAACTACGTCATAACGGACGATATGCACATATTCGCACTCGACGATATGTTCGCAAATGCCGATATCATAACCGTAAACGCTGTCGAACCCGAAACGCCTCAAGGCTTGAAGCTAAATCTCGGCGACGAGGTTTACACCGTTCACGGCAAACGCATGGGCATATGTAAAGATGTGAATATTGGCAAGAACGGCATCGTTTTACATACCGACGACCGCAAAATACGCGCCGAAAAAATCGTTGCGTCGCGGGACGGTATTATTTTGATTAATCCTAAAATCAGGCAACCGAAAGTTACAATATCGTTACCCGAACCGCAAACAACGCTCTTTTTACCTCAAGAAATTCAGGATACGGCGAAACCCGAAGCGGTAGTGCCATCTGACTACTCTTTTATGATAGGCAAACGCCTTAAAAACGAAGTCGCCGATATAACGAGATCTTTTGTCCTTATGGCGGGCACGATAATCACCGACCGCGTTATACAAAACGCAAGACGCGCGGGAAAACTCACGGATTTATATAACAACATAAACTGACTTTACACGAAAAATACCGCCCCGCGTCGCGAGGCGGTATTTTTCAAGATAAGTTTAGCTCGATATCGAAATACTAAATTTCCTTAAAATCGGTGCAGTCGCATTTACAGCAATTTTTGGGCGGTGTACCACAGTCGTGTATTGTACCGCAGTTCTTGCATTTATAACGTTTGGGCTTTTCGTGCGTGGCAGATTTGTCGGACGTTTTATTTTCACCCCTCTCCGAACCGCAATCGCACCCCTTTCCTCCGCAATCACAGTCCTTATTCGCCGAATGATCGGACGAATTGCAATAGTCCTTGGATTTATCGAGATCTCTTACGTTCTTTTGCTCTTTGGAGCCGACGGCGCGGTCGGAAGAATTACCGCAATCGTTCGCGTGTTGGTTTTGCTTCATATTCTGATACCTCCGTATTTTGATATATAAAGTTTTGACCTGCCGTCGCTTTTTATACATCTATTTAACCACGCCCGTTAAATAGGCGTCGAGTATTCCGCTTATGTCCATACCGCAAGAACGCGAAAACCACTCGCGAAGCTCGTCGCCCGTAACCGTTCGACCGCCATATTCCGCCACATACGATTTAAGGCACTTGTTATATTTTTTGCTTCCGATTACGTTTACAAGACTCGCGTACATTACGCTACCGCCCCTACGCACGACAGTATCGTATGCAAACTTGGTTTTATAGTCGCTCGTGCACGCGTCCGCGCGTACAATATAATTATTACCGTACGTGCGCGCGACTGCTTTTTTATACGTTTCCAACGCGCTCTTGCTTTCGGATACGAGTGCGCCGTAAACTTCGGGATTTTCGGAACACGTCATCGCGCCTACGTGCTCCGAAAGCGCGTCCGCAACCCAACCCTCGAAATATCCGTCCGAACCGACGTACGATCCGAACCACTGCTTTGCAAGCGCGTACGCAACGTCAAAAGCGTTTGCGTTTTCAGGAAGAAACAAGATACCGCTCGCGACGCGCGCCTCTTCGTTCCCGCTACAAACCGCGACGACGCTCCCGTACGGGTACTCGCCGACTATATCCTCAATCCTCGACAATATGCCCTGAATTTCCTTGACGTTGCCGTCATAGCCCGTAGTCTTAATCTCGACGCCGTTCACGCTCTCCGTTTTAACGTCCGTCCCCTTTGAGACAAAAAGCCCGACACTCCTCGCCGTCTTTATCTCGTATACGATTTCGCCGTTTTCGGTTACGGTACGATCCCCTCCGCTCAAAGCTTCGAGCCCATCGCCTAAGCGTAAAGTCATTTTGAAATCGGCAGTGGGATCTTTGAACGAGTCGCCGATTACGGAATACTCACGCGTTTCAAAGCCGTCGTCCCCCAAGTAGGCAAGCGACGGATAAAAACGGTACAGCTCGAGAGTTTCACCGTCGCTTTTTATAAACCGCGATTCCTTATCCGCCGTAACCGTCGCGCCGATTGCAAGCGTTACGGCGTCCCCGGGCTCGACTTCCGAATGCAAACCTACCGTTAGAATATGCCCGTCGGTTGCGTATGAAAGATTGTCGCTTCCGCTCCTCACGTTAGACACTTTAATGTCGCCGTGTGCGTCCGCAGACGGATAAAGATAAAAAACAGCCTCGCTTAACGTTACGTCCGACGTGTTTTCAAAAGTTACGATAGTTTCAAGATATGCCCTATCCGCGCTTTCGGGTACGGAAACGAGTATATCATACGTAACGTGCGGAACAGCTTTTTTGTCGTTACACGACGCAAACGTAAACATAACGCCTAAAATCAAACCGATCAATGCCAAAATCGTTATTTTTCTGCCGTTGCTATGTTTTATGTTTCCCATATCTATACCCATATGACAAACGGCTCGCGTATATTTTTCGATTTACTTTTTATTTACAGTTTAATTTTTAAAAAACATCTTTACAAATCGGTTAATATAGTGTATGATAAAGACACTTAAATGTGCTCATAATTTTCCCCCTTATCATAGCAAAGGTCCGACGATGTTTTTTATCGTCGGGTCTTTGCATTTACGGACTTTTTTACGCACTCGTCTACCGCCGACACAAAACCTCCGCCCAAACTAAACGTATCTATACGCAAAACAAAAAGCTCGCAACAAATGCGAGCTTTTGTAAATCTGAATCGGTTCTCCGAATTATCTCTTGGAGAATTGCGGAGCTTTACGAGCTTTGTGAAGACCGTATTTCTTACGTTCTTTCATTCTCGGATCACGGGTAAGGAATCCTGCCGCTTTGAGCGCGGGACGAGTGGTTTCGTCTGCAAGGCAAAGGGCTCTGGAAATGCCGTGACGGATAGCACCTGCTTGTCCGCTGGTACCACCACCGCGTACGTTGACTGCTACGTCATACTTATCGGTGTTGCCGGTAAGCTCGAGCGGTTGACGAACGATAAACTTAAGAGTTTCAAGACCGAAGTACTCGTCGATGCTACGCTTGTTGATAACGATGTTGCCTTCTCCGCCCGGGATAACCCTTACGCGAGCGATGGCTTTTTTACGTCTGCCGGTTCCCCAGAATTGGGTTTTCTTTTTGATAACTTTCTTAGCCATGGTTCACCTCTTATTTATTGTAGCTCTTGGTTACGAGTTCGAGGGCAACGGGTTTTTGTGCCTGATGCTTGTGCTCGGGTCCGGCGTAAGTGAAGAGCTTGGACGCCATTTGTCTGCCGAGGGAGTTCTTGGGAAGCATACCTTTGACGGCGTGCGTTACAACGAACTCGGGCTTGGTTTCGAGAAGTTTGTCGTAACGGACTTCTTTAAGACCGCCGACATAACCGGTATGATAACGATAGAACTTTTTCTCGGCTTTGTTGCCGGTAAGTACTACCTTGTCGCAGTTAACTACTATTACGTAATCGCCGGTATCGACGTTGGGAGTAAAGGTGGGCTTGTTCTTACCGCGAAGTACCATCGCAACTTGGGTTGCGAGTCTGCCGAGAGGCATTCCGCTTGCGTCTACAACGTACCACTTTTTTTCTACGTCGCCGGGCTTTGCCATATAAGATTTCATGGTAAATCCTCCGTTTTTCTATTCGATTTCCGACTCCGAGGGGCTAGTTCTTTGCCGAAATCTCACGTGCCTAAATATAATATTATAATAATTTAAATAAGTCAAATAAAAATAACGATTTTTTACGATTTTTATAAATTTTCTTCATCGGGATACTCTACCGAGTCGAGATACAGCCCTTCCGCAGGGAATGTCTTACCTCCGAGACGCCTGTTTCCCGTTTCGAGCATATCTTTTACAGTGCTTTCGGGAAGCTTGCCTCTCCCTATAAAAATCAGCGTGCCGACGATTATCCGCACCATGTTGTATAAGAAACCGTTACCCGTTACGTAAAAATCTATTTCGTCGCCGTCTTGTTTTATTTCGATGTCGTAAATCTCGCGTACGTAGTCGTTAACGGGACTTCCCGTCGAAGAAAATGCCCTAAAATCGTGTTTGCCTATCAAAAGTTGCGCGGATCTCCGCATACGCTCGACGTCTACAGTCGGAATGACTTTTACCGCCCTTCCTTTTCTGAGCGGTGAATCGGCGCGAGAAACGTAAGTTCTGTAAACGTAAGTCTTGCGCTTTGCCGAACGCTGTGCGTGGAAACGCTCCGACACCGCGCGCATTTCTCTGATTTTGACGTCTTCCGGTAAAATCGCGTTAAGCGCAAACGACATTCTGAACGTATCGAGCTTTTTGTCCGAGTCGAAATGCGCGACCTGTCCCCTTGCGTGCACGCCCTTATCCGTTCTTCCCGAACCGATGATAACCGTCTTTTTGCCGAGAAGCACGCCGAGCGCGTCCTCGACGACTTCTTGAACGGACAACGCGTTCTTTTGTCTTTGCCAACCGCTGTATCCCGCGCCGTCGTACTCTATGGTGAGGGCGTAACGCATTAGTAGAGCCCCCAGAAATTGTTGTTTACGGCAACGGTAAGCACGATAAACACCGCGGTGAACAACGTCGCGACGACGTCGCGCCAACCGGGCTTGAAAACCTTGTAACGCGTTCTGTTGGGAGTTGCGTTATAGCACCTTGCGTCCAAGGCGAGAGCAAGTTCGTCCGCGCGTCTGAACGCCGAAACGATAAGCGGTATAAGCACGGGTACGAGAGCTTTTGCGCGCTTGAACAAACCGCCTGAATCGAACGACGCGCCACGCGCCGTCTGCGCCATTGTGATCTTGTCGGTTTCCTCCATCAAAATCGGAATAAACCTAAGCGCGATACTCATTATTACGGCTATGTCGTGCACGGGAACTTTAATGTATTTGAGCGGTGAAAACAAGCTTTCCAATCCGTCGGTAATTGCTGTCGGCGTCGTGGTGTAGGTTAGGAGCGACGTGCCCGCAACAAGGAGCGTCAGCCTTAAAACGAGAGCTAAGGCAAAGTAACAGCCCTCAACGGTAATGCTAAGGCGCCACCAAGACCAGAGTACGGTTTCTCCGCGATAGAAAAATATGTTTATCACCGCGGTGAACAGCAAAATGAAAATTATCGCTTTTATGCTTTTTAGTACCTTAATAATCGGTATTCGGGACGCCAAAATGGCAGTTATGACAAATACTCCGACGACGATGTAGCCGTACAGGTTCTGCACCAAAAACGACATTACAATAAACGCCACGCTCAAAACTATTTTGAAACGCGGGTCGAGTTTATGCACGAACGAGTCGACGGGATAGTATTGCCCGAGTGTAAAATCTCTCATTCTTCGAGCCTCCCGCGTATCGCTCTTACAAGCTCTTCGGCATTGCGTACGGGCGGAATTTCGAACCCGCGCGCTCTGAGCATTGCGCGAATTTTGTAAACGTGCGGAAGATCGAGTCCCGTGCCCTCAATGATTTCGGGCGAATCGAATATCTCTTCGGGGGTGCCTACCGCTACGAGTTTGCCGTGGTCGAGTACCGCAACTTTATCGCAAAACTCGCATATCTCGTCCATATTGTGAGATATCATTATGACTATTTCCGCAAACTCTTTTTTGAGGCTCCTTACGAGTTCGAGCATTTCGCGTTTTCCGCGAGGATCCAGTCCCGCAGTCGGTTCGTCAAGCACGAGTACGGAGGGTTTGGACGCTATAACTCCCGCTACCGCAACGCGACGTTTTTCGCCTCCCGACAGCTCGAACGGCGACTTTTCCTCGACCTCTTTATCGCCCATTCCGACAAGAGAAAGCGCTTCTCTCGCGTGATTTTCCGCGCTTTCTTTATCCATACCGAAATTCTTGGGACCGAACTCGACGTCTTTCAAAACGGTATCGTCAAACAGCTGATACTCGGGATATTGAAAAAGCATTCCGACGTTACGGCGTAAAGCCTTAAAATCTATTTTGCGCGCCGAAAGGTCTACGTCGCCGACGTAAATTTTACCGCGTTGGATGCGTATAAGTGCGTTAAAATGCTTGCCGAGAGTGGATTTTCCGCTACCCGTAGAGCCGATGATTCCTATGGTTTCACCCGAATTTACCGTAAAAGAAATATCATTGAGCGCTTGGCACTCGAACGGAGTTTTGACCGAATATACGTAAGAAAGATTTTCTACTTTAATTTGCATATCGCCTCCGCAAGTTGCTCGTCGGTAAGCGCAAACGGAACGTCGTATCCCGAGGCTCTGAGTTGCGCCGAAACTTTTGCCGAAATCGGCGGTTCCAATCCCGCGGATTCCAATATAGCCACATTTGAAAATACTTCTTCGGGGCTTCCGGAACAAATGACGGTACCGTCGTGCATTACGAAAATATCGTCGGCATTGACGGCTTCGTCCATATAGTGGGTTATGAGGACTACGGTAACGCCGTTTTCTTTGTTGAGCCTAAGCACCGTGTCCATAACTTCTTTGCGACCTTTGGGATCGAGCATCGAAGTGGACTCGTCGAGAATAAGGACTTCCGGAAGCATTGCAAGAGCCGTCGCTATCGCTATACGCTGTTTTTGCCCGCCCGAAAGCTTGACGGGGGAACGATGACGGTACTCGCTCATCCCTACCTTTTCGAGCGCCCACGTTATGCGTTTGTCGATTTCCTCGCGCGGAACTCCGAGGTTTTCGGGTCCGAAAGCAATATCGTCCTCGATTATCGAAGCAACCGTCTGATTGTCGGGATTTTGGAATACAAGACCTATTTTGGAACGTATTTCGTATAAAGCTTCCTCGTTACGAGTGTCGTATCCGAACGCGGTAACGGTGCCGTAGTCGGGCTCCATAAAGGCGTCCGCAAGCTTGGCAAGAGTCGATTTCCCGCTACCGTTGGCACCGAGAAGTACGGTAAAACTTCCGCTCTTGACGGATAAATCGACGTTACGTACTCCGCGCGTGACGGAATCGCCGGATTTATAATCGTATCCGACGTTATCGAACGTTATAATGCGCTCCCCGCGCTTTACCGAAAAATCGAAGTCCATATCCGAAATATAATACCACACTATATCGAATATTTCAAATAATTAAATGCAATCGGCAAAAAGCAATCGGTATTTTTAAGAATTTATTTATAATCGACCGATAACCCTACTAAAATTCGTCGTCTACGTTCGGAACGCTCCTTGCTAAAGACACGTTCAAAAACCGCGGATCAAGCGTTACTTCCCTGACCGTTTTTATGTAATTAGGGATAACGTAAGCCTCGTCCTCGGCGCCGAGTTCTATTTCGAGTACGGCGTAATTTTCCCAAAAATCGAAAACGTCTATTTCGAGCACGTGCCCGTCCTCTTGCGATATGCAATACCGCGTTTTATGTACGGTTCGTAAATTCGGGTCTGCTTCTTTAAGGAGTTCTCTATATTCGCCCTCGTCCGTTTCCCTTTCGCACTCGATTCTCGTAAATGCACCGTCGGCTTGACGTTTTGCCGTGTACGTGTAATGAGGCGTTCCGCGCAAAACGCGCTTACGCACTCTGCGGGTCGGAAACTCCTCGGTAGGAAGAAGATACGTCTGCGTTATTTCCGAGCTTTCCGCGCCCGCTTTCGAGAGCACTTCCGAGGTCGGTTTGACTATTAAAAACTTGCGTTCGATTTCGTTATGCATATCTACAAAATACGCGGAAGCTCGATGTAAAACGTCGAGCCCTCTCCTTTGCTGGTGATAACTCCGTACACTCCGCCCGGGTGTCTGTTCATTACGGATTTGACGATTGAGAGTCCCAATCCCGTGCCTACGGTTGCCCGTTTATGAGATTTTTCGGATTTATAATATCTGTCCCAAATGTGCGGAAGCACTGTAACATCAATGCCTTCTCCCTTGTCTATGACTTCGATTCTGACGTTTGCTCCGCGCACGTACTCTTTGACGGTAACCTTTTTGTCGGCTCCGCAATAGTTGACGGCGTTGTTTATAAGATTATAAATAACCTGCGTGATTTTAGCTTCGTCCGCATAGACTTTAGCCGATTTCCCGTGCTCCCATTCGATGGTGTATCCGAGGTGCTCTATAAGCTTAGAGTGCCTCGCAATGAGCTCGTCGAGGGACGCAACGATATCGTATTTTTCGAGTTTGAGCGAATCGGCGTTTTCCTGCTCTCTGGAAAGATCGAGGACATCCTTTACGAGATTTCCGAGCCTTTCCGACTCGTCAATGACGACTTGGAGATTCTCCGCCGTCGCTTCGGACGGGATATCCCGCATAAGCTCCGAATAGCCCTTAATGAGGGTGAGTGGCGTACGCAAATCGTGACCGACGTTAGCAATCAGTTCCTTGCGGTACCTATCGACTTCCGATACCTCTTTGCCCGCCGTGACAAGGGCGTCGGAAAGTTCTTCTATCTCCCTATAACTTCCCGTAATGCGTTCGGTACCGTCCGCGTTACCCGCGGTAATATCTCCCGCAAGACGGCTGAGGTTTTCGATGGGCGAGGCAATATTGCGAGATATTTTAATCCCGACTACAACCGCCAAAACAATCGCCGTCAAACTAACGATACCGAGGAAAATAGCTATCGAGTTTTTAACCGCGGATTCCGCCGAAAGAGAGGAGTCCTCCAATACGACAACGACCTCACCTTCCGCGTTCACGACGGCTTTTCCGCACAAAACGGAGTCGGTAAGTCCTGCCGATTTTTCGGGAACACTTCCTTTGTAATCGTCCTTATTGTATCCGTCGCCGTACGGAATATCGCTGTAAACTTCGGAAAAATCGTCATCCGACGACTTGATTTTTTGATAAAGGTCTTTGAGGGTCGAATCAGAATAGGTATGCACAAGGCAATATGCGCGGGCTTCGGATTCCCACAAAATGTCGCCGTTTGCGTTTATGACGACTACGCACGCCGTGCGGTTACGAGCTATGTGTCGGGTCAGCACGTCTACCGTGTCGGAATCAATGTTTTCCGCTATCGTCGCGACATCATTCGCCACAAGACGTTTTTTATAAGACGCAAAAAGGGCGTCGAAACATACAAGTTCGAGCACCCAAAGAGCTAATAATACAATTATTGCAAAAAGAATAAACGCCGTCGAAATACGGTATTTAACGGGGAGCGCTTTCCTTTTTGCGTTTTCTTTAGCCATCGAATCTATATCCTAATCCGCGTAATGTAACTATATATTCGGCACAGTCGCCAAGACTTTTTCTAAGCAGTTTGATGTGTGTGTCGAGTGTCCTTTCATCGCCGTAAAAATCGTATCCCCAGATTTCGCTGAGTAACTTTTCGCGCGTCAAGGCTATTCCCCTGTTCTTGACCATATAGAACAGTAAATCGTATTCCTTGGGCGAAAGGTCCACGGGAGTACCTTCTATATAAACTATTCTCGCGGTAAAGTCGATTTTGAGTTTGCCGTTTTCGTATATGTCCTGCGAATGCGGACGAACCTTACTCCTCGCCATAACTGCGTTTATGCGGAGCATAAGTTCTTTGGGCGAAAACGGTTTGACGATGTAGTCGTCGGCGCCGATTTCGAATCCGTGAATTTTATCGTACGTTTCCGTCCTTGCGGAAAGCATTAAAACGGGAATCTTGGAAAACTTACGTATCTCCCTCACCGCCGAAAATCCGTCAAGCTCCGGCATCATTACGTCCATAATTATAATATCGTAACCGCCGGTACGCGCGCACTCTATCGCCTCTAACCCGTCGCCGGCTTCCCCGTAAGTGTAACCCTCGAGCTTACAGTATTTAGCTATCAGTTCGCGTATCGCGGGTTCGTCGTCGACTATCAATACTTTATACATAAAACCTCCTATTTGTCGCAGTCCGTGCGTTGGGTAATCAACATCGAAACGGTATGCAACGTATTGTCGCGCATATATTCGACGTCGATTTTTTCGCCTACGGCATGTGCGTTGAGCACGGCGTTCCACTCCTCTATCGTGTGAACGTCCACGCCTCCCGCGGATACTATGTAATCGTTTTGTTTGAGTCCGAGCGTTTGAAGAGCTCTCGGAGCGTCCGAACTGATTTTGCCGATATACAGACCGCAAAGCTTGGTGTCGCTCGAAGATATTTCGTAAAGTTCGATGGCGTCTAAATCCACCCTGCCCCTGACGTATCCGCACTCGATAAGATCGACGCCTACCTTGTATGCGATTTCGGAGGGAATTGCAAAACCTACGCCGTCCGAACCTTTCGAATTGACGATACCTACAAGCGCACCGTACATATTAAAAAGACCTCCGCCCGAGCAACCGCTCGTAACGACGATATTGGTTTGTATGAGATTGTCCATCTCTTTGCCGTCAACGGTCGCACTCCTGTTAAGTCCCGAAATCATACCGCCGGAAACAGAGCCTCCGAGGCTACCCGTCGGGTTGCCTATCGCTATTACGCTCTGTCCCTGATCCAAAACGTTCGAGTCGCCTTTGTTTGCCGAGTTTAACGTGCGAGCGCCGATTTTGAGTACGGCAATATCCGTAATTTTGTCCCCGCGTACCCATTCTGCTCTATAGGTTGCGCCGTCCGAAAGTTTGACGTCTACAGCCTCGGCTCCCGCCACTACGTGGTATGCCGTCAAAATGTGCCCGTCGTCCGTCATTACGACACCGCTACCCGCACTCGTCTTGACGTATCCGCCGGCTCCGTTTTGAACAGATCCCGTATGTATTTCTGCCACGCTGTCGCGTACTGCAAGAACGACTTCGGGTGCAGTCATTTCTCCGCCGTCCGCATTGACTTTGGTCGCTCTGTCCGCCGAATCGACATAGATTACCGTCGTATTGGTAGTTCCTCCGTCAGATTCTCCTACGGCAAGTTTCGCTCCCAAAAATCCGCCGCCGACGCATAACCCGAAAATCAAAACTATCGACAATACCACAATAGCCGGCGAAACGCCTTTCTTTACGGGTACCGTCCTCGGAATGCGCGACCGCGCTTCGTATGTATATCTGTTTTTATCGTGCATATTACTCCCAAACGCGCATACGCGTATTTATTAAGTAATAGTATTGCATAATTATGTAGTTTTTATGAACTCAACGTGAATTTTATCTTCCGGGATAGAATCTATCGTTATACGCCTTGACGGCTTTACGAATGGTTTCCTTGGCAACTTCGGCGTTTTCGACTTTGAGAACGGCGGTCTGCTTGCCTTCGAGGGACTTATAGACGGTAAAGAAATGGCTTATTTCCTGCATTATGTGATTAGGAAGTTCGCTTATGTCTTTATAGTCGCTCCAGCTGGGCTCTTTGAACGGAATCGCGATGATTTTGTTATCGACAAAACCGTCGTCCATCATCGTGAGCATACCTATGGGATAGCAACGGCAGAGCGCGAGAGGACGTATGTTCTCGCTCGAAATTACCAGCACGTCGAGGGGGTCGAGGTCTTCGCTATATGTGCGCGGAATAAATCCGTAGTTCGCGGGATAGTGGGTGGAAGTGTAAAGCACGCGATCCAAAATCAAAAATCCCGTCTGCTTGTCGAGTTCGTATTTGTTCTTACTGCCCTTGGAAATTTCTATTACGGCGAGGAAATCGTCTTCTTTTATTCTGTCCGCGCCTACGTCATGCCAAATATTCATACTGCCTCCTCGATTTTTATTTTTGTTCGTTGGCTTTGAGCAAATCTCTAATTTCTCTCAAAAGTTCTTTTACTTCGTCCGTCGTTTCCGCGCTTTCTACGGGTGCGATAGCCGCCGTAACCTCGTCGGCATTTACGACGGGGGTTTCCTCTTCGGGCGTTTCGTCCTCTTCGAGTTCCGCGCGCTTTTCGGCTACCATATTTTCGAGTTTGCCGAGTTCGCGCTTGCCGATATCCTTAGCGCTGTTGACAGCTTTGACTATCGCAAACAATATGATCGCGGTAAGGAAAAATGTGATTATCGCCGATATTATCGAACCCCAGTCGATTATGAGGGCTTCGGTTAAAATGTTGCCCGAAGCGTCGGTTATCGCGGGACGCAAAACGCTCTGCAATCCCGTTTCGTTTACGGGTATCAAATTGATTAAGGGTTTAAGCAGATTGTTGACGAGAGCCGTAACTATCGCCGTAAACGCACTGCCGATTATCATACCTACGGCAAGGTCTAAAACGCTTCCCTTGTTTACAAACGCTTTGAACTCATCGAAAAGCGATTTTAGCGCACCGCCTATTTTTTTTGCTCCTTTTTTGAAAGACATCTCTAACTCCTTTGAATATGTGTTCGTTTGATTTACTTGTTTTCGTCGAGATACGTCGCCGTCATATCCGCGACGTGCGTAAGTACCGCAAGAGGAAATTGCCTGAACGCACCCGCTATCGACATACTTCCGCCCTTAACTCTGTCGTCGAATCCGCCCATATGCCAGTTTATGCACATCGCCTCTTCGCGCGTCAAACGCATAAAGCCGTTGACGATGTAAACGGATTTTTCGCCGTGCCCGTACGGAAGTTGCTCGTTGATTGTGTAATACGGCACGCGCTCCCACGATCCGTCGGGTTGCTTGGCGTTACGATAATCGACGGTATACATATTCGCCTTGCATACGTCGTGCAATAAAGCAATCACGGCTATGCTTTCGGGAGTAACGTTCTTTGCCCAATCGGTTTTTTCGTTTTCGACAAGTTCCTTAAGTCTGAAATAGACGTTGACGCTGTGTTGCACCAAGCCTTGCTCACAATTCAAATGGAATCTCGTACTCGCGGGCGCCGAAAAAAAGTCTGTCTTGTTAAGCAAATAGTCCAGTAATTGCTCCGCGCCTTCGCGCTTTACTTCTTTTTTGAAAATCTCGATAAATTGGTCTTTGTAACTCATCTCTGCTCCTTTAATTTGTATACTTCTGCGTCGAACCTTATATCACTGTCGGAATATACGCTTATCGCGGTACCCGTCGCGTCGCCCGAGCGGAAAGCCGATGTAAAACGTCCGTCCCCGCTCACATAACGCACCGCGTCGGTAAACTCTATACAGAATTCGGCGGGTTCGTCCGTCAACGCAAATGAACGAATTGCGGGCTTTAAGGCTCCCGAAACGCCTTTTACGGTTACCACTTTATTGATAAAGTCATAGTTTATGTACGACTCGATACTGTTTGGGAATTTTACGCGAACACCCGCTTTCCCGCTCTCTCCGTACAGACGGAATCTGTATGCGGAATAGCCTTTTACGTCGGGAAGAACCGCACACCTCGCACATAGCGCATAATCGACACTGCCGTCCGATACGACGCCGTCAGCCCTTTCCGTTTCGGAAACGTATTTAACTCCGTTTGAAGAAACGGTGGCTTCTACCGAAGAAATCGTATCTCCGTACCTTTCGAACTGTCTGAATTTGCCGTCCGACACAAATGCCGTTCGAATGCAATCCGCAACGTAAGTGCAAACTTCTCTTTCCGCCTCGTAAATACCGTTTTCGAGATCGAGTTTGCCCTCCGCTTCCCTTACGGTTTTGCCGTCCGAATAAATAAGTCTTGTAACTTTTCCGGCTCCGTAAAAATTGGGGGAAAGAATTTTGCCGTCTATTCCGCGCACCGTAAGTTTGCGTTTTTCGAAGTCGTCCGATTCGTTGAGAGCGTAAAAATAAATACGTCCCTTCCTGCCGTCCGTAAAGATATACTTTTTGCCGTCGGCAACGGTAAGTCGCACTCCGTGCAGAGAACTTGACGAAACGAGCGCGGACGGATACTTTTGGTATACTCCGTCCCTACCGCCTACCGCAAGCCGTAACGCTCCGCGTTCGGAATAATAAAGGTAGGTCTTGCCGTTTTTGCGTATGACGGAACAAGAATCGGCATTTACTCCGGAAAGAATTTTTT
Organism: uncultured Christensenellaceae bacterium; assembly: GCA_964480195.1. GTDB lineage: Bacteria > Bacillota > Clostridia > Christensenellales > DTU072 > Stercoripulliclostridium_A. The sequence goes on from CAYZOJ010000016.1 coordinate 25,361, forward strand.
TGGGTTCGCTCCACCTGCGTCCGTCCGAACTCGACGCGCAAGCTATATACCCGCCGTAAAGCGCGGGTACGGGATAAAACAAACGAAATTCGCCCTCGGCATATATAACGGAAAACGCCCCCGCGTGTCCGAAGCCTTCGAGCTTATCGGATTTAAGTTGAGATTTCTTTGTAACGGTCTTCATCATTTTAATTTTATACTATTTAAGTTAGTTAGTCAATAAATATATTGCGCGTGCGACTTAAAGGTGTTATAATTTACGCATGCAACGCGAAGATTATCCCAATCCATTATCCGTAAGACCTCGACTTAAACTCCTCAACGGCGTTTGGGACTACGAGTGCGACCCGAAAGACAATCTTTCCGACGTACTTTATAGACCTCTTTCCGGGGCGATAGTTCTACCCTATTCAGCGGGAAGCACCGCTTCCGGCGTAACGATTACCGGTAAAGAAAGAAGCGTTTGGTATCGCAAAACGTTCACTCTCGACGCATTCGAAGCCTCGGGCACGGTCATACTTAATTTTACGTCAATCGACTACCGCGGGGAAGTTTACGTCAACAACCGTTTGGCGGGAATTTCCAAAGGCGGTTACGCTCCCGTTAAATTCAACATTACCGCTCTCGTTACCGAGGGTGAAAACGTCATTACCGTCAACGCGTTAGACGACCACTCCGATCCGGCTATCCCCTCGGGCGACCAAGCCAAGACCACATCGGACGGCGGGAAGTACTCTCCGACAATAGGTATTCGCGGGGATGTCTGGCTCGAATTTTGCGCCAAAACCTATTTCGGTTTCGTACGTCCGTTTGCGTCTTTCCGCGATAAGACAATCTACCTTCAAGGCAATATCGAAGGCGAAACGGAAGGCGCCAAAGTCCGCGTCGAAATAGCCTACGGCAAAAAGCAAATAGCTACTTACAACTATAAAGCGACCTCAACCCTCAACGTAAAAGCTCCCGTCCCCGGACAGGCAATTTACCTGTGGGCACCGAACGACGGTAAAATTTACGATATAAGAATTTCGCTCTACAACGCAAACGGCGGTCTGGCCGATATGATTTACACCTATTGCGCTTTCCGCGAAATCAATTTTTTAGGTAAGAAACTTTACATCAACGGCAGAGAAACCTTCCTTAAAACTCTCGAACTAAACGGCATTTACCCGGGTACCGGGTACGTTCCGAAAGACTCTACTGCCGTTGCGCAAGACGTCGCTCTCGCGTTGGCACTCGGCTTTAACGCCGTGCAATTCCACAAACGCTACCCTCTGCCGAAAGAACTTTACATATGCGATAAACTCGGCGTTCCCGTGCGTGCGGAACTTATGTCGTCGGGCGCGAACCTCAACGAACCTACCGCGGAATCCGCATTCTTTAACGAATCGGTAATTCTCACTCAATACAACTTCGGGCACCCGAGTATCATAAATTGGATACCCTTTTCCGACTATAATTACGACGGCTCCTTGCAAGCAAAAGCCTACTCGACACTTAAAGCCAACGACCCTACTCGCCCGATTTCCTCATCCGGCGGTATACTGTACGCAACCGATTTGTACGAGTTCGAATATACGTCTTACGAGCGTTTGATACCTATGCTCTACGAGCGCGGTAACGGCGGTATATATGATGAAAAGGAAGAGAAAAAATTCTATAAAGACCATCCGGGCGCGTTGACTCAAGAGGCTATTAAAAAGCTCCCTGCCTACGTTTACGGCGTTACGGCGGGCGAATTCACACGCGGAGAATATTTTCCCGAAAAAGCGTATCTCGAAGAGTACAAACGCGTTACGGAAGCGATATTCAAAAGCGGTGCAATCGGCTTTACGTTTAGCAAATTCTACGACGTCGACGACGAACGGCGCGGAATCCTCGACAACGCAAGAAACATTAAACTCTCTCGCGAAGGTATACGCGTTTTGCGCGAAGCAAACGCAAAACTCGTCCCGACTCCTCCTCAAAACACCGACAAGCCGTAAGCCCATAAAACTTAGACGAGCCCGTACTTCGGGCTCTTTTATTTACGCAAAAAGAAAGAGCCCGAAAATCGGGCTCTTAATATTTTTGAGCGTCTTATACTCTCTTGCAAATCTCGGTGAAAATTACGCCTACGCCGTATGCGCCTGCATCGGGATAGCCTTCGGAGTCGGTAACGCCGGCTCTGCCGAGTTTGGCTTGGATGTACTTGGTCTTGTCTGCGCCTTCTACCGCGCATTCAGCTGCTTTTACCATCGCGTCACGGAGTGCGCAACCCTTTTCGGCACAAGCGGAAAGGCTGTCTGCAGCGGGTACCAACGCGTCGATAAGGGTCTTGTCGCCTACTACAGCGCCCTTACCGAAGCTCTTGCGACCGGTTTCTTGTACGCCGGTAACTGCGGCTTGGAGAATGTCTGCAAGACCTTTGAGGTCGATGGTTTCTTTGCCGATAGCGGTCTTGCCCGCATATCTGAACGCGGAGCCCCAAATAGGACCGGAAGCACCGCCACAGTATTCCATGATGACTTCGGAACAGCTTACGAGGAATTCGCCTATGTCGCCTTTCTTGCGGGTTGCCCAGTCTGCTTTAAGTTGCTTAAAGCCCTTTGCGATACTTTGACCGAAGTCGCCGTCACCGCAACGGTCAGCCTTGCAGAACGGGATTTCGTTTTCGATAACGATGTCCGCCATGGTTTCTACAAGCTTGCCCATACCTGCGGTATTGATGGTATCAGCGATAACGGGTTCGCCTACGAAATCGTAAGTTTTGTTATCGTCATCTTCGATTTCGGTATCCGAAACTGCCTCTTCCGCTTTGGGAGCAACTACTACGGGTGAAAGGTTAAGAGCCTTTGCGATAGCCTTGATTGCGTCCTTGCAAGCTTCGGCTTCGGCGTCTACGGTGCCCCAAGTGATAGCGGGAGTGGCGACGGGAGCGTCGAGGTATCCCTTGAGTTCGTCGTCAAGGCGGAGGAGCGTTACGCTCGAACCTGCCATGTCTATGGAGGTCATATAGTTGCCTACCATGGTCTTGTAAATCTTGACGCCTGCTTTTTCGAGTTCGTTGGAAACGGAGTTATTGAAGAGGTAGAGCTCTTGGAGAGGAGTACCGCCGAATCCGTTGATGAGGAGTGCGATCTCTTCGCCGGCTTTGAGTTTGAGGTCTTCCATGAGGTCGGGAACGATACGTGCCGCCAAAGCGTCTGCGGATTGGAGTTTTTCTCTCTTTCTTCCGGGTTCGCCGTGGATACCTACGCCGAATTCCATTTCGTCTTCACCGATTTCAAAGGTCGGGGAGCCTGCTGCCGGAACGGTGCAGGAAGTGAGAGCGAATCCGAAACTGCGGATATTGTCGATAACCTTTTGAGCTACCGCCTTTACCTCTTGGAGGCTACCGCCACGCTCTGCGCAAGCGCCTGCGATTTTGTGTACGAATACGGTACCCGCAACGCCACGACGTCCGACGGTGTAAAGGCTGTCCTTAACGGCGATATCGTCGTTTACGTAAACGGCGTCAACTTCGATGCCCTCTTCTTTTGCAAGAGCCGCGGCATTGTTGAAGTTCATGCAGTCGCCGGAGTAGTTCTTAACGATCATAAGGGTACCTTTCTTGGAAGCGGTAAGCTTAAGAGCGTTGTAAACCTGTATTTGGGAAGGAGAAGCAAAGACGTCACCGCAAACGGCGCAATCGAGCATGCCTCTGCCTACGAAACCTGCGTGCGCGGGCTCGTGACCCGAACCGCCACCGGAAATAAGGGTTACTTTATTACGGTCGACAACTTTCTTTTTGACTACTTTGTATTTTTCTACAAACTCGAGTTCGGGATGTGCCTTGGCAAGACCGTGACACATATCGTATACGAAACTTTCGGGAGTGTTGATTATTTTTTTCATTTATTATCTCCTTATATTGTTTGTGCCGACGGTTACCCCATCGGCACAGCGATTTTTAGCTAAATCTTAGTGGCAGTCACAATCGCAGTCGCAATCGCATCCGCCGTATTTGTATTCGTAACCGATTCTGTCCGCGGTCTTAATAGCAGCGGCAACCATATCTACGGTTACAGGGAACGGCATATTGTGTACGGATTCATCCGGTATGCAGGTCTTTTCGGCGATAGCGCGGAGCATTTCGTCGTCGATTTCGTCGGTGCCGATATCCTTAAGGCAGACAGGAAGACCTACGGTCAAGCAGAAGTCGAGAACTTCGTAAAGTTCTTCTTCGGGGCTGTTCTCGAGTACCAATTGGCAGAGAGTTCCGAATGCGACCATTTCGCCGTGATAGTACTTGGTGTGGGACGGGAGAAGGGTAAGACCGTCGTGGATAGCGTGGGCAGCAGCAAGACCGCCGGACTCGAATCCGAGACCGCTAAGAAGAATGTTGGTTTCGACAATCTTTTCGAGAGCGGGAGTTACGACGTTGTTTTCGCAAGCGGTTTTGGCTTTTGCGCCGTCGCTCAACAAGGTTTCATAGCAAAGTTTTGCCATTGCGAAAGCTGCCATGGTGCCGTAACCGAGCATAGTGCCCTTTTTACGATCCGCACCGCAAGGAAGACCTGCGTTGACGTTGGAGTAGGAATTTACGTTTGCGCGAGCTTCGAAGTAAGTGGAGAGCGCGTCGCCCATGCCGGATACGAGGAAGCGTACGGGAGCGTTAGCTATGACGGTGGTGTCGATAAGAACTACGCTCGGGCTTTGACGGAAGTATGCATAATCGTCAAAGTGGTGGTCGGGAGTATAAAGAACGGCGCTATGGCTGGTAGGAGCGTCGGTTGCCGCGATGGTCGGGCAGATGATGAGGTTGCTACCGGCAGCTACGCACTTAGCGGTGTCGATTGCTTTACCGCCACCGAGACCGATGGTGCAAGCGCACTTATTCTCTTTTGCAAACGCTCTGAGTCTTTCAACTTCTTGACGGGAGCATTCGCCACCGAAATCACAGGTTACGAGTTCGATGTTGAACTTCTTTTGAGTGGCTTCGAGTTTGTCGGCTACGAGCTTTTTAGCAAACGAGTCGGCGATAAGGAGAGCTTTCTTACCGAAGGTCTTTACAAAATAACCGAGGTTAAGGAGTTCGTCTTCGCCTTGAACGTACTTGGTGGGGCATATAAATGCTTTTCTCATTACAATATATCTCCTTGTAAAAATTTTTGAATTCGGGTACTCTCGGTACCATTTCAATTATAAACCGATATCATAGGCTCGTCAATACCCATTTTTCCAAAATCAACCAAAAATTTTGAATTTTTAACCATATTTTAAGGCTCGGACACAAAAAAATCGGCAAAATCGCCGATATTTTTACTTCAAAACCCAAAAATAAGAAAATTCGCTTTTTCGGAATTTCCGTTTTCTCCCCTCTTAATCGGATATCCTTAACGCCTTTCCGGTTACGCAATCTCGACCTGAATCAAAATCACTCGTCCTTAGGAATACCCAAAAGGTCATAAATGCTCACTTGATAGATTTTGGCAAGCTCTATAAGTTTTTCGTACTCGGGGCGCGACACGTCGTTTTCCCAATCGCTGACATTCGATTGGGAAATATTAAGCCTCTTGGCAACGTCTTGTTGCGTGAGCCCTATTTGCTTGCGCGCTTCCTTAAAAAACTTACCGTAATTCATCGTTTTTATTATACCCAAACGTCTAATTCGTATTTGACTTTTATGTGCATTGCACAT